>RHMC01000024.1 GCA_003719395.1 Streptomyces altiplanensis | reverse complement strand
CGTAGGCCGGCGGGCCGGGTCCGACGGCGGAGGCGACGTCGCACCTGGTAGAGGGCGCGGGCCAGGGAGGCGCCCTCGGCGAGGAAGGCGACACCCAGGACGGCGAGCCCGGCGACGTAGCCGGTGTACGACTCCTCGCCGGTGGCTCCGCCGAGCGCTTCGAGGCCCTGGAAGAAGGAGAAGCAGCCGCCCATGACGAAGATGCCGACGGCGGCGAGCAGGGCCCAGAAGTAGCGCTCCTTGCCGTATCCGAAGGGGTGCTTCCCGTCGGCCGGGCGGCGGCTGCGGTGCAGGGACGCGAGCAGGAAGACCTCGTTGACGCTGTCCGCGACGGAGTGCGCCGCCTCCGAGAGCAGGGCGGGCGATCCCGACACCAGTCCGCCGACGGTCTTGGCGGCGGCGATGACGAGATTGGCGGCGAGCGCCACGAGGACCGTGATCCGTGTCCTGCGGTCGGACTTTTCGGTCACACCAGGTCTCCATACATTCGTGTACGAGGGTGAAATTCGGGAACTCAAGAATTCAGGAGGTGCACACCATGGTTCCCATCCTTCTGGTCCTGCTTCTCGTACTGATTCTCTTCGGCGCCGGATTCGCAGTGGAGATTCTCTGGTGGATCGCCATCGCGGTTCTCGTCATCTGGCTGCTGGGATTCCTGCTGCGCAGCACATCGTCCACGGGCACCCGGTCCCGCTGGTACCGATGGTAGAAACGGCACAGGGAGAGGCAGGAGAAGCGGGGCGGCGGTCTTCGGGCCACCGCCCCGCTTCTGTTTCTCTGTCTCTGCTTCCCTCTTTGCTTCCCGCTTCTATTCGCCTCGGGGCAGCAGGGGCCCCAGGGGTCCCAGGTCGATATTGAGGTCCTCGGGTTCGAGGCCGAACCGTGTGCGCAGCACATCCATCCGGTCCTCCAGGAGCATCAGCGTCATCCCGATGCGCTCCTCCTGTTCCTCGCTGAGGTCCCCGGTCTCCACGCGGCGCAGCGCCTGGCGTTCCATCAGCTGGCGCAGCAGTTCCACGACCGTCAGGACGAGCTTGACGAGATCGCGCTCGACGGTGTCGGCGTCGAGCTCCACACGGCGGCTCTCGGTGGTCACGGGCGCTCCTCCTCTTCCTCCTCGAACGGGGACGGCACGTTGGCGTTGACGGAGCTGATGAGGGCGTTGAGGTCGACGCGCACAAGATCGACGTCGGCGATACGGAGGGTCAGGTCGCCCGCGATCACGACCCCGCCCGCCAGCAGCCGGTCCAGCAGGTCGACGAGAGCGAGCTCACGCTGGGCGACGGGCGCGGCGTCGGAGGGCACGGTGCCGGGGGGCGTCATCGGCCCGTCTCCCCCCGCGCCGGCTGCCCCTGCCGTTCCGGCCGTCCCGGCTGCTCCGGGTGCCCGGCCTGCCCTGCGAAGGAGTACGGGGCCCAGGGCCCGGTGAGTTCCACCCGTATGCCCCGGTCCTTCGGGGTGAGCCGGCCGACCTCCTCCACGAATTCCTCGCTGGTCCCCCGCGGCACCAGGTACGCCGCGTTGAGGACGTTCTGCCCGGGCGCCTCGGAAAGCCCGGGCGTCCTGCGCGCGGTGCAGGGCGGCGGCCTCCGCGCGCAGGGAGAGTTCCGCGTGCAGCCTGCGCGACAGGGCGTCGGCGCGCTCCCAGACGCTCTCGCGCGCCTGGCGCCGGCTGAGCCGTCGGCGCAGGTAGTCCCGGCCGGTCGTCGCGGGGGCGGCAGTGGCGGCTTGTGCCCGCGGCGCCTCGGACGGTTCCCGCGCGGGCTCGGGCTCGGGCTCGGCGTACACCTTGATGCCCCACTCGACCCGCCCGTCCAGCCGTTCCAGCGTCTGCACGAAGCGTTCCCGGCCCGTGTCGAGCAGCCGGCGTACACCGCTGTCGTCGACGCACACGGTGGCCAGGCGCAGCGGCACGGGGCAGGTGACGGTGGTCAGGGCGCCGACGACGGCCTCGTGGGTGCGGGCGGTCGCGGAGAGCCAGTCGAGGTTCTCCAGGTGCTTCTTGAGCGGCGCCTCGCCGAAGTCCTCGGCCGGGACCGGGCTGACCACGGCGACGAGGCCGTCGTGGTGGAGCAGGCGGGGCGGCTCACCGTCGAGGCCGCGTACGCCTTCGGGGAGTACGCCCTCGAAGGGCCGGGTGACCGCGTACACGTAGCGCAGTTCGTTCATTCCTGGTCCTTGCGGTCCTCAAGCGCGGGCGCGGGCGCCGCCTCCAGATCGGCAATGCGCCGCTGCAACCGCTCGTTCTCCTCGGCGAGTTCACGGCGACGGGCACCGGAGGAGAGGGACGGATCGTCCTCCCACCAGTCGATTCCCATTTCCTTCGCCTTGTCGATGGAGGTGACAATGAGGCGCAGCTTGATGGTGAGCAGTTCGATGTCGAGGAGATTTATCTTGATGTCTCCCGCGATGATGATTCCCTTGTCCAGTACACGCTCAAGAATGTCGGCGAGATTCGCGCCTCCATTGGAGCCGTACGGGTCGGGAAGACTGTTCGCCGGCGACGTCATCGACGGCCCCGGCTTCCGCTGTCCGCGTATTCACGCTGCTTGCGGGTATCGGCGTCCTCGTCTTCGTATTCGCCTTCGTCTCCTGCTTCGTACTCCGCTTCGTCTTCCGCGGCGTATTCCTCCTCTTCCTCCGCCTCTTCCCCCGCCTCGGGCTCGTCGACCTCGTCGACGTACTCCTCGTCCTCGTACTCGCCCTCGGGCTCCACTTCTTCTTCCTGCTGCGGCTGCTCTTCGCCCTCCTCCTCCGCCACCGCGTCGTCGTGGCTGCGCACGACCTCGCCGTCCCGTATCTCGCCGCGCCAGCCGTCCTCGGCCTCGCCCTTGATCGAGATGTGCCGGGCGAAGTGCTTCAGGTCCAGGCGGACCCGCCGGCCCTGGGCGCGCCAGATGTTGCCGGTCTTCTCGAACAGCCCCTTGGGGTAGTACTCCATGACCAGCAGCACCCGGGTGAGGTTCTCGCCCAGCGGGTGGAAGGTGACGACGCCCTTCGTGGTGCCCTTGGCGCCCTCGGACGTCCAGGCGATCCTCGTGTCCGGCACCTGCTCGGTGGTGTGCGCCTTCCAGCTGCGGTTGGACCAGAAGACCTTGAGCTTCCAGTCCGACGTGGTGTCGTCGGCGGAGCCCGCGCTCTTGACGCCCTTCGCGAAGGTGGAGAAGTCCTGGAACCGGGTCCACTGGTCGTACGCGTCACGGACCGGGACGCCCACGTCGATGTGCTCCATGATGACGACCGGCTTGTTGCCGCCGCCACCCTTCTTGCCCTTGCCGCCCAGGCCCTTGAGCGCGTTCGTCGCGCTGTCCTTGAGGTGGGAGGCGCCGATTTCGAGGGCGCCGCGCACCGGCCCCTTGCCCTCGGCGAGCTTCTGGCCGCCCTTCTTCGCGAGTTCGGCGAATCCGGGGCTCTTGCCCTCCGCGATGTCGTTGAGCTTGAGGGTGCTCTCTCCGAGCTTGCGGCCCGCGCCGGTCAGCATCCGTACGGCCTGCGCCATGAGGTACGACTGGAGTTCTTCCTTCAGCCGCTGCGTCGCCTCGTTGTCCCCGCTCAGCAGGGACTGGGGCCCCTTGGTGTCAGCCACGGCTCCGGCCTCCCTTCGCGGCGGCGGTGGTCTTCTTCGCGGCGGTGGTCTTCTTGGCCGCGGTCTTCTTGGCCGCGGTCTTCTTGGCCGCGGTCTTCTTGGCCGCGGTCTTCTTCGCCGCGCCGGGGTCTTCCTGGCCGGTGCCTTCCTGCGGCGTTCGCGCCGCTCGCCGTCCGGCTCCGACCGCTGCCGGGGCTCGTCGCGCTCCTCCGGCTCTTCCTCCCGGTCCTCGTCCTCTCCGTCTTCCTCGTCTTCGTCCTCGTCCCGCAGATCCGGTACGTCGTCGGGGACCACGCCTGCGAGCCGGTCCTGCACGTCCAGCCTCCGATCGTGCAGCCGGTCGGCGACCGCGTTGATCTGGCGGGTCACGAGCGCGCCCGTCGCGGCCTTGCCGACCCCGCGCAGATCCTCGCGCAGCTGGTCGCCGATCTCCTTGAACTGGGGGTTGTTCTGGAGCTGCGAGGACGCGAACTCCGCGAGCGCGCGCGGGCTCAGCTGGAGCTTCTTGCCCATCACCATGGTGCCGATGCCGAAGGCCAGCTTCGCCTTCTTCGTGCGCCCGAGGAAATAGCCCGCGCCCACCGCGAGGCCCATTGCAAGTCTGTTGTTCATGTTGTCGGGTTCCTCTTCTCCAGCCGGTCGAGGAGCTCGTCCTCACGGCGGTCGAATTCGGCCTCGTCGATCTCTCCCGCCTCGAGCTGCCGCTCCAGGGCGGAGAGTTCTCGCTGGATGGCCGAGGGGTCGTAGTACTGCCGCTCCGCCTCCGTGACCACCTGCCGCAGCACCCATGAGGTGCCGCGGACAGGGGCCAGGGGCAGGAGCAGCAGCTCTCCCAGGAGGCCCATCAGGCTGTCACTCCACGAAGCTGTAGGGCGGCAGCGGGCCGTTGACCTGGAGGACGAGGTGGGGGTGCTCCTTGCGCAGGGCGTCCACCGCCTCCACGAAGTCCGCGGTGCGGTCGCGGTCGACGAGGAAGGAGACGTTCGCCAGCCAGCCGGAGCTCTCGGGCCCGGGGCTGACGGCTCCCGCCGCCGCCTCCAGGGCCTGCCTCACCAGTTCGCCGTCGCGCTTTTCGCGCTGCTGCACCGCGGCCACGACGCGTTCGCCGAGCCGCAGCTTCTGCTCGTACGTGCCGCCGCCGGCCGCACGGTTGGCCTCGTTGAGCGCGCGCAGTTCGGCGTCCTCCGCGAGGACCTGGTGGAGGACGGCCTCCTCGTCGTGCGTGGCCTTCACGTTGTACTCGACCTTGTTGTCGAGCGCGTCGAGGCGCTCCAGGTAGTGCTTCTCGCGTTCGGCGAGCACCGTGCGCACCGACTCGTCGTCGGACGACAGGCTGCCGAAGCGCATCGGCAGCACGGCGCCCACGGCGCCCGCCTCCGAGAGGACGGTCTGGTGCGCCAGCAGGTCGCGGCGCTTGGGCCTGAGGTCCTCGGGCGCGTCGCTCACCAGGGCGGCCAGTTCACCGACCCTGAGGGCGCGCACGGGCATCGGCGGGTTTCCGACGCCGGTCGTCTGCTCGGGGAGCTCCGGGTGGCTGCCGCGTGCGATGCCGTAGACGTACGTACTCACTCCTGCTCCTCCTTCCGGCGGGACGTGGTGGTGCGGCGGGCGCGGGGCTTCGACTCGGACTGGCCGTCACCGCCGCTGCGGGCCTGCTGGAACGCGTCCGAGATGGTCTCGGCGGCGCCGGACAGCGCGCCCTTGGACTTGCCCCTGGCGCCGGACTCGGTGACCTCACCGACGATCTCGGGCAGGCCGGGGCTCTTGTTGGCGCCGGTTTCGAGGTCGAGGCGGTTACATGCCTCGGCGAAGCGCAGATACGTGTCGACGCTCGCCACCACGACCCGGATGTCGATCTTGAGGATCTCGATGCCGACCAGGGAGACACGTACGAACGCGTCGATGACGAGACCCCGGTCGAGGACGAGCTCCAGGACGTCGTAGAGGCCGCTGGTACCGCCGCCGCCTCCACCTTGCTGTGCCGGGACTACGGTCATGCTGACCGGACCTCCTCCTGTCGGGTGTACCGGACTTGCCGGTTTGTCAGGTGTAACCACTGTGCCGGTTTTGCCAGATATCTATGGGTGTCTATGAACGGTCCGCCCTGCCGCGTTCGTAGCGGTGGACGCGCCGGTACCCGGTGAGCGCTCCTTGGGCGTCGAGTGTGACTTCGTACGACGCGAGCAGGCTCATCGTGTCGGGGACCCGGGCCAGTTCGAGCACCTCGACCCGCAACATCCAGCCGTCGCCCTCCGTACGCTCGAAGGAAGAGACGGACTCGGCCTCCATGCCGGTGAGCTCCGCCAGTTGTGCCCGCGCGCCGCGCAGCACATCCATCGGGCCCGGCCGGCTTTCCGCCGTGGACTGCGAACTCTCTTTGTTCTTAGGTGTGTTGCTGTTCTGAGATGCCATGTCACCCTCCGACTTCTGGTAACCCGCAACACCGGATCCAAACCCCCCGCGTCAGCGCACGGACTCGACAGGGCGGCCGGCGGTCTCCTCCGCGGGCCGGGTCCGGCGGAGGTGGAAGGCGATCGCGACGCCCGCGGCGAGGACCGAGGCCGCACCGCCGACGAGGAGGCCGGACCGGGCGCCCAGGGTTTCGGACAGGCCGCCGACGAGAAGCGCACCGAGCGGGGTGGTGCCCTGGAAGACCAAGGTGTAGAGCGCCATCACCCGCCGCGGTAGGCCGGATCGGTGCCGAGCTGGATCCGGTGATTGGCCGCCTGCGCGAAGCAGACGGACGCGAAGCCCGTGAAGAACAGCGCCACCGCGGCCATGGTGTAGGTCGGTGCGAGACCCGCCAGGATCTGCACCGCACCGAATGCGGCCGCCGTCCCGATGACGAGACCGAGCGGCGGCCTGCCCCGGCGCAGGGTCGTGGCGAAGGCCGCGCCGAGCGAACCTGCCGCCAGCGCCGTGGTCAGCAGCCCGAAGGCGGCGGCATCGGCGTGGAAGACCGTCTTGGCGAGCAGCGGCAGGGTGAGCTGGAAATTGAAGCCCAGCATGCCGACCACCGCGACCAGGGCCATCGGCAGCAGAAGGTCCGGCTGGGCCACCACGTGCCGGATCCCGTCCGCCACGCGGGCACGCCGGGGGCGCCGGGCGCCACGGTGCAGTTCGGCGGGGCGGATCAGCCACAGTCCGGCCACCGTCGCCAGATAGCTCACGGCGTTGAGCAGCATCACCGTCGCGGTACCGAACCAGCTGATCAGCAGGCCCGCCGCAGCCGGGCCCAGCACCCGCGCGGTGTTGAAGTAGGCGGCGCTGAGCGCGGACGCGTTGGGCAGCAGGTCGGCGCGACCAGTTCACTGACGAACGACATCCGGGCCGGTATTTCGACGGCGTTGACCAGGCCGATTCCCAGCGCGAACAGACCGACATGCCACAGCCGCACCCCTCCCGCCAGCACCAGCACGCCGAGCAGCACGGCCAGCACGCCCGAGGCGAGGTTGGCGCCCATCAGCAGCCGGCGCTTGTCGTGACGGTCGGCGAGGCCCCCCGCGTGGAGCGTGAACAGCAGCAGGGGTGCGAACTGCAGGGCGGTGATCACGCCCAGGGCGGAGGCCGAGTCGTCGGTCAGGGAGAGCACGAGCCAGTCCTGGGCCACGATCATCATCCAGGTGCCGCCGACGGAGACGAGCTGCCCGGCTGCGAACAGCCGGAAGTTGCGGACCGTCAAAGACTGGAACATTCCGGCGAGGGTGTTCCTCATGGTGCTCCTCCCCCGGCCCGGGGGCGGACCGGGTCGCGGGGGTGACTCGTCGTCGCTGTCGCTTCCCGGCCCCGTCAGTCGGTGCCGCGGAAGATGTGGCGGTCGGGGTTCTCCCCCTCCTCACCGGCGAGGAGCGCAGGCCGTGGGGCGTGCGGCTCTTCGAGGAGCGTGACTTCGTGCTCGATGGCGTCTGCGCCCACCTCTGCCTGCCTCTCATTCGGATCTGCTGGAAGGACCGGACGGGTCACCGGCCGGTTCAGACCGGACTGCTCACCCACTCCAGACCGGCCGCCACCCGCCGCTCGGCGGACCTGCGGCGGGCCTCCGGGACCGCCGCGTCGTGGGCCAGGAGGCATTCCTCCAGGAAGGCCAGCGCGCGGAGGTGATACGTACGGGCCGCCCACCCGAGGCTGATGTTGTGCCCGGCGTCCGGCTGGTGGTCGACCAGCACCTTCGGCGCGGCCAGCGGATGCCTGAGCGCGGCGACGGCCTCCTCGTCGAACCGCCACCACTGCTCCTGCTCGGCGAAGGTGAAGCGGACCGGCACCCGGACGCGGGCGGCGATGCCGGGATACAGCTCGGGCCACAGCGGTCCTTCCGCCACCTCACTGGCCGGCACCGGCGACAGCAGTTCGCGGCCGAGCCGGAAGGCGTCCGGCGGGTAGAGCCGCAGGGCGCCCCAGTGCCGGCGCCACTCACCGTGCCCTGCGCGCCGGGCAACTGGTGCGGGTACACGGCGAACCGGTTGCCCAGGCCCGATATGTCCAGGCCGAGCAGGGTGTCGCCGCGCTCGTGCGCGGCGCTGGCCAGCGCGAGCTTGCCGCCGTTGGAGTGGGCGACCACGAAGAAGCCCGCTCCGGTGTCGTGGGTGGCCGCGAAGTCGGCCAGCGCGGCGTGCAGGGTCACCGCCTGCTCCTGGACCGTCTGTCCCTCGGGCAGACACGGAGCGGACCGGCCGTAGCCGGGGCGGTCCACGGCCAGCACGGTGTATCCGAGCTCCGCGCCGAGGGTCAGCAGCGAAAGCCCGGGGCGGGACCGGCTGTCGAAGTAACCGGCCCGCATCCCGCCGCCGTGCACGGCAACCACCACGGCCCGCGGCGGCCGGAGACACGACTCGGACACCAGGCCCGAGACCGGGATGCCTCCTGCGTCAAGAGTGATGCCACGGACTTCCGGAGCACTCGAATCCAGCAGCTCTGCCATCTGATCAGTACTCCTGAGGGGAGGAGGCTTGGTCCGGCGGTCAAAAAGTTCCCTGCTCGTGCGGCCCTTTTGTGCCCGTTACGCGGCTCTTCCGTACCCGCCGGGAGCGGTGCTCCGCCAACTGCGCGGGGTGCGGTGGCCTGAGGAGCGCTCCAGCCGGCGCCAGCGGGCCAGAGCCCGGACTTCGTCCGTCCCGGTGGCGGCGTCGTCCGTCAGGGCGGCCGCCCTGGCGAGCAGAACCGCGGTGAGCGCGGCCAGCTCGTCGGCGTCGGGGGCGCCTTTCTCGATGCGTATGAACGTCTCAGCAGTCGCTCCGGGCATGTCCATGGCCGTCGCCTCCGTCTTCGCGGTCCTGGGCGGGAAAAATCGGGAGAGCGGGCCGTACGGGCCCGGGGAAGGCGCGGGCCCGTACGCCCGGTCGGTGCGGTCACGCGGACGGGCCCCCGGCGACCGGGGGTCATCGGGAGGTCACTTCACCTCGAAGATCTTCCAGTGACCGCGCTTGATGAGGCTGCTGCCGTCCTTGGCGTCGCTGAAGAAGTCGACCACCACGTAACGGCCCGGCTGGAAGGTGAGCTCGAGCAGCGAGGTCTCCCCGGAGTTCATGGGCAGACCACCGGTTCCCTGGTCCAGGTCGAGGGGTCCGGTGTAGTCCGGGAACGCGCCGGTGTCGCCGAAGTCGTTGACGTAGGCCCGTACGTCTTCCTCGGTGGTGTCCTCCGCGAGGCGGAAGAAGATGGCCTCGATGTTCTGGCCGGCGGGCATGGCGTTGCGGAAGCGGATCGCGTGGCCCGCCTGCACCGTGCCGTCGAGGTCCCAGTACGGCTGGCCGTCGACCAGCTTGCCCGTGAGGGTGGCGGTGGGGGTCGGCTTCGCGGCGGTGCCGGCGGTGCCGCCGACCTTGAGGACGCTGTGGCGCGGGTTCTCGGCGCGGATGTGCTGGTAGTCGAAGAACCAGTACGTGCCCGGTTCCACGGTCCTGGTGAAGGATGCCGGAAGGTTCGGGTGGATGACCGTACCGCCGAGCAGTTCCGCCTTCTGCTGGATCTCGGCGCTGCCCTCGACGATGTCGGGCCCGACCGCATTGATGATCTTCAGCAGGGAGGAGCGGAAATCCTCGAAGGTCACGCCGGGCTTCGGGCGGACCAGCGATATCCAGCCCGACGCGGGGTCCGTGGTGGAGACCCGGAAAGTGATCTGACCGGGGCGCGCGGTGGTCGGCGCGTCCATGCCGTCGACGGAGGACTTGATCTCCAGGACCTGGCGGCCCTGCTCCTCCGCGGCGGACTGGACCACGGCGGACCGGGCCGCGGGCTGGGCCGCGGCGGCGGTGCTCAGGCCCGTCGCCGCGGTGAGGACCAGCAGCGCGCCGGTGGCGGTGGCAGCCCATATATGACGTGTGCGCTTCAATCTCATACGAGTACTCCTACGGGTGGGAAGGACGTTGCCGGGGTAAGGGGGGAAGCGGTGGAAAACGACGGAACACCGAATTCAAACGACGGAACACCGGATTCAGCGGTCGGCCGCGGTGGCGGCCGCCAGTACGTTCCGGAAGGTCTCCTCGGACTGCGCACCGGCCACCAGAGCCCCGCCGTCGAAGCGGAACACCGGCACGGAGCGGATGCCGAGGGACCGCACCCGGGTCAGTTCGGCCCGCAGCTCCTCGGCCCCGCCGGGGCTCGGCCGGACACCGGCCTCGGCGGCGAGCCGGTCGAGTGTGGCGCGGTCGCCGATGTTCAGCCCCTCGGTCAGATAGGCCCGGAACAGGCGCTCGGCCATCGGCTCCCCCCCGTCCCTGGTCCGCCGCGGCGGCCAGGAGGCGGTGGGCCTCGAAGGTGTTCACATGCACGGCGCGCGCGAAGTTCAGCTCCAGGCCGTCCTTGGCGCCGACGGCCGCCATGCTCGCGGTCGCCTGGGCGGCCCGCTCCGCGCTGCCGAAGAAACCGAGGTGCACCTCGGACAGCGGCATTCCCTCCGGTGGCGCGTCGGGAGAGACCTGGAAGGGGAGGAACACCACATCGAGTTCCCCGCCCGCCGCACGGTGGCGGCCGGCGACCCGCTCGAAGCGGGTGAATCCGATGTAGGAGTGGACGCAGGTGAGATCGAGAGCGATCTCGACCCGCAGGGATGTGTTCTTGACAGCGGTCACTGCTGGTGGCCCTTCAGTTCACAACGGTCCGGAAACCGGGTTCCGGTGCGACGGACCGCCCCCGGGGGGCGGTTGTCCCGTCGTCCGGCGCGGTTTCAGGCCGCCTCGATGTCGGCGGCCACGGTGCACAGTACGTATTCGGGCGGCGCCTCTTCGAGGCGTGCGACCTCCTCCTGCCCCTCGGAGATCCTCGGGTCGGCCATCCACGCGTGATACGAGTTCTCGTCGGCCCACATCACGTAGTTGACGAATGTCCTGCCGTCAGGGCTGATGTGCGGCGTGGTGGAGATGAACCCGCGGTGGTGACGCTTCCATTCACCGCTGCGGGCCAGCAGGTCCATCAGGGTGTCGAAGGACTCGCGGCCGTGCAGGTGCCGGGTGGCGACGGCCACGTACTCCGGTCGCGCGCCGAGCCGGGGACCGTCGATGCCGGGGGCCGGAGCCCCCCGGAAAGCCGTCACCGCCCGTACGCCCGGCCTGTTCGACAGCGCCGTCAGCACATCAGGGGTGCGGCCGCCCGCGAGCGCGTTCCGGTGGTCCGCCGCGCCGCGCCACTGACCGCGGTGCACCACCGTCCGCCGGTCCGTGCTCACATGGACGCGGGACGAGATGAAACCCGGGCTGTGGCGCGTCCGCGCCGTGGACTCGGCGACGATGGCGTCCACCAGCTCGTCGGCCGTCTCGGGCCGTTCGGCCGCCAGGACGTCAAAGGTGACGAAGCCGGCCTCGGGCGCGGGGGTGTCTGTCATGTCGGAACTCCGTACGTGGTGTCCATGGGGCTGGTGCTGCTCGGTCGCTGTCGCTCAGCGGAAGGCATCGGCCCGCTCCGCGGCCCATGAACGGAAGTTCCGGGCCGGCGTGCCGGTCACCTCTTCCACGACGTTCGAGCCGACCTCCGGCTCCTTGGTGAGCGTCGCGAAGTAGTCGAGCGCCCCGTCCGCGTACGAGGGCGGCCAGCCGCTGTCCACCATCGCCTGCCGAGCGGCCCCGTGCTCGACGTCCTGCCAGGACAGTTCGCGCCCGATCACCTCGCCGATGATGCGGACCTGCTCCGCCTGGGAGAGCTCTTCGGGGCCGGAGACCAGGTACTTCTTCCGGGCGTGCCCGTCGCTGGTGAGCGCCTTGGCTCCGACGGCGGCGAGGTCGCTCTCGTCCACGGAGGTGCGGGTGGCCTCGCCGTACGGGTACCGCACCACGTCGCCGGTACGGATCTGGGCGGCGAACCCCATGGCGTTGCAGTGGAATCCGGTGGTCCGCAGGAACGTCCACTCGAGGGTCGTCCGCTCGAGCAGGTGCTCGATGTAGGCGTGGCAGTTGTTGTCCACCGGTTCGAGACCGATGTGCACGCCGACGGACGAGACGAAGGCGACGCGCCGCGCTTTCGCCTCGATCTTCTTCAGAACCGCGGGCGCGGTGTCGACCGGAAGCGCGAAGAAGGGCCACATGAGGAAGACGCCGTCAACGCCTTCCAGGGCCTCGTCGAGGCTGTCCGGTTCGGCGAGGTCGCCGTAGCAGATCTCGACGCCCTGCGGCAGACGCCCGATGTTCGGGTCGTCCCGAAGGACCAGGGCGCGGACCCTGGCACCGGCGTCGAGCAGGTGGGCCACCGCGTGCGGCCCGACATTTCCGGTGGCCGCGGTGACCAGGACAACGTTGCGTGCAGTCATGATGACTCCCTCGTGGAAACGGATGTGACACCGAAGACGCGGCAGCTCAGCCGGCCGGGCGCTGCGCCCACGCCGAGACCATGAGCGTCGTCATGTCCCGCCCCTCCGGACGCCCCAGCAGGCCCATGAAGTCCGCGAGTTCGTCCGCGGTGACCATGCCGCCGTCCACCAGCGCATGACCCTCCTGCCTGAGCCGCAGGCCGATCAGTTCGTCGTCGGCCGCGGACTGGCCGGGGCCCGCAGGCGTGAGCCGCACCTGGGGCGACACCAGTCCGGCCCGGGCCAGTGCGGCGGGCAGGTGCCGCGCCCATCCCATGTCGGCCCCCTGCTCCTGCATGCGCCGCACGTACCCGCCGACCAGGGTGCGCCCCACGGCGGTCGCGGCGTGCTCGGCGGGCAGGTAGTAGAAGTCCTCCACCACCAGCCAGCCACCGGGAGCCAGCCAGCGCGTCGCACGGGCCAGCAGCTCGTCGGGGTCCTTCAGGTGTTCCAGTACGGCCCGCGCGAGGACGAGGTCGTAGGCGCCTTCCTCGAACTCCTCGGTGACTATGTCCGCCTGGCGTACCGTCAGGTTCGTGGCGCGGCCGGTGTCCAGCCGGCTCGTGTCGATGTCGACAGCGAGTACGCCGCCCTCGGTGACCCGCTCCGCCAGCCAGTAGGACATCGATCCGGCTCCCGCGCCCAGTTCGAGGCACTGCCAGTCGCGGCCCACGGGAAGTGCCTCGACGACGGCCCGGGTCACCGGATCGTATTTCCTCTCGAACAGCTGCATCTGGTCGAGCTGCGAGAATTGATTCCGGGTCAGCGATCCCGTGCTGTAAGACTGCGCCGGAGCACCGTCCGCCATATTCAATGCCTTTCACGTCCGATGGCGTTTCTTCGCCTGTGCAACCAGCTTCTTCGGTCACGGTGAGCCGTTCAAGGATTTCCGTATCAGATGTGTCCGCGGCTCTGTCACGCTTGCGTCAAATTCAGCCGGGCACTACGGACGCCGGCCGGCACGGGCCGCGCGGAACGGGCGTCCAGCACCTCCTCGCCTCCCGGCGGCCGGCCGCGCGGGCGAGGAGGACACGGCCGACGCTCCGGCCCGCGGGAGGAGGGAGGGTCACTGCGGGGGGTTGCCGTGCTTGCGCGACGGCAGGTCCGCGTGCTTGGCGCGCAGCATGGCGAGCGAGCGGATCAGGACCGACCGGGTCTGGCGCGGGTCGATGACGTCGTCGATCAGGCCGCGCTCGGCCGCGTAGTAGGGGTGCATCAGCTCGTCCTTGTACTCCGCGATCCGCTGCTCGCGTACGGCCTGCGGGTCGTCGGCCGCGTTGATCTCGCGCCGGAAGACCACGTTGGCCGCGCCCTCGGCGCCCATGACCGCGATCTCGTTGGTGGGCCAGGCCAGCGCCAGGTCGGCGCCTATCGAGCGGGAGTCCATGACGATGTAGGCGCCGCCGTACGCCTTGCGCAGCACCAGCGAGATCCGCGGCACGGTGGCGTTGCAGTACGCGTACAGCAGCTTGGCGCCGCGCCGGATGATGCCGTTGTGCTCCTGGTCCACGCCGGGCAGGAAGCCGGGCACGTCGACCAGGGTGACCAGCGGGATGTTGAAGGCGTCGCAGAACTGGACGAAGCGGGCGCCCTTCTCGGATGCCTCGATGTCCAGCACGCCCGCCATGGAAGCGGGCTGGTTGGCGACGACGCCGACGACATGGCCGTCGAGGCGGGTGAACGCGCAGACGATGTTGGTCGCCCAGGCCGGGTGCACCTCGAAGTACTCGCCCTCGTCGGCGATCTCCTCGACGACCTTGCGGATGTCGTACGCCTGCCCCGATCCGGCCGGCACCAGGTCGAGCAGGGCTTCGTTGAGCCGGTCGGCCGGGTCGGCGCAGCGCTCGACGGGCGCCAGCTCGCGGTTGTTGGCGGGCAGCAGCGACAGCAGGTACCGCACGTCCTCGATGCAGTGCTCCTCGTCGTCGTACGCGAAGTGGGAGACACCCGAGACGCCGGCGTGGACGTCGGCGCCGCCGAGGCCGTTCTGGCTGATCTCCTCACCGGTGACGGCTTTGACGACGTCGGGTCCGGTGATGAACATCTGCGAGGTCTCACGGACCATGAACACGAAGTCGGTGAGCGCCGGGCTGTAGGCGGCGCCGCCCGCGCACGGGCCGAGCATCACCGAGATCTGCGGGATGACCCCGGAGACGCGGGTGTTGCGCTGGAAGATGCCGCCGTACCCGGCCAGCGCGGTGACGCCCTCCTGGATCCGGGCGCCCGCACCGTCGTTGAGGCTGACCACCGGTGCGCCGGCGGCCTCGGCCAGGTCCATGATCTTGTGGATCTTCTGAGCGTGCGCCTCGCCGAGCGCGCCGCCGAAGACCCGGAAGTCATGGGCGTAGACGAAGACCGTACGGCCGTGGACGGTGCCCCAGCCGGTGATGACACCGTCGCCGTACGGCTTCTTGTGCTCCAGGCCGAAGCCGCTCGCCCGGTGCCTGCGCAGGGCTTCGACCTCGTTGAACGATCCCTTGTCCAGGAGCAGTGCGATGCGCTCGTGGGCGGTCAGTTTTCCCTTGGCGTGCTGGCGTTCGGTGGCCGCCGGATCGGGTCCGCGCCGTGCCGATTCCTTGATGTCGGTCAGTCTGCCGATCCGGGACAGGATCGTCTCTTCTACTCCGGACATGAGGTGTGCACCTTCCGTGGGTAGGTCGTGGCCGCGGCGAAGACGCCGTCGGCCGGCTCCAGCCGACGGATCCCGACCGTCCGCGGAGCGGGCCCCCGGACGGCGGCCGCGGCGGCGTGCGTGGGGGGGCAGGCGACGTCGAACACGGCCCAGCCGGGCGGGTGCCCGCCCCGGTCGGAACCGAGGTAGTCGTGGGCCGGAGAGCGGCTCAGCCCCGTTCCGATGCCTTTGAGGTAGGCCTCCTTACGGGTCCAGAGCCGGCCGAACGGCTCGCTCCTCTCCCCGGGGGGAATCCGCGCCAGCTCGGCGCGCTCCCGCGGGTGCAGCGACGGGGTGCAGACCTCGACGGTCTCCTCGCGGGGCAGCCGCTCCACGTACACGCCCGACGGGGACGGCCGCAACGCCGACGAGGGCCAGACCGGCGCTGTGGGAGAGGGAGAAGTGCAGGGGCGGCGAAGTCCGGGCCAGGGCCGGGCGGCCGTGCGCCCCGCCGCAGCCGGGGCAGGGCTCGCAGACGAACCGTATGTCCTGGGGCGCGATGCCCGTGTAGCGGCTCAGCAGCCGGCGCAGTGCGACGTGGGCGGTCGCGTAGAGCAGCGCCTGGGCCGGACGGACGAAGGACCCTGCCCGGCGCCGCTCGGTGTCGGTCGAGTCCGAGAAGCCGGGTCCCGAGAAGTCGGGTTCCGGGAGGCCGGGCGCTGCCGCTCCGCCCTCCCGGGGGCCGGGCACCAGCCACAGGTCGAGCCGGTCCGGGGGGACGGGACCCGGGGGAACGGGGCCCGGTACGCCGGCGTGTCCGCTCACCGCAGGCCGCGCAGCGCGACGAGGAAGCCGGCCAGGCCGACGGCCGTGAGCAGCCCCAGGGCGGGGCCGTATCCCACGGTGTACAGCGCGGAGGTCAGCCCGACCATGAGCGCGGCGCCCAGTTGCACCGCCGTCTGGTACAGCCCGCTCGCCGCCGCCTGCCGCTGGGCGGCGACCGATCCGGTGGCCTGGAGGTGGAGCGCCGTGAAGGCGAGCACGAACGCGGCACCGACGAGCAGCATGGTGGGCAGTACGTCGGTGAGGTACCGCACCTCGGCGGGGGCGTCGCGCGGGTAGAGCAGGTAGCCGACGGGTGCGGCGGCGGCACCGGCCGCGATCAGCCGGGCCGGGCCGAACCGGGCCACGACACGGCCCGAGTGCAGCGCGGTGAGCGCGCGCGGGACGCTGGCCGGCAGGAAGGCGAGCCCGGTCTCCAGCGGGCTCCACCCGGCGCGTTGCTGCAGGTGCAGGGTGCTCAGGAGGAGCAGTCCGAGGTACGAGCCGTTGAACGCCGCGGCACCGAGTGCGGAGCGCAGCAGCGGCCCGTGGGTGAGCAGCCCCAGGTTCAGCAGCGGTTCCCGGGCCGTCAGCTCGCCGCGTACGTACACCACGCCGAGCAGCGCCGAGAGGGCGAACGCCCCGGCCGTACGCGGATGCTGCCACCCGGTGCCGGGCACGGAGGTGATCGCGTACACCAGCAGCAGCGTCGCGCCGGTGAGGCTGAGCGCGCTCGCGAAGCCGTACCGCCCGGTGGTGTCCTTGCGCGGTGCGTCGCGCGGGACCAGCCACAGCCCGGCGGCGAACAGCAGCAGGGCGACCGGGGCGGGGAAGGCGAAGGTCCAGCGCCAGCTCACCTCGGTGAGCAGCCCCGAGAGCAGCAGTCCCGCCGAGAAGCCGCTGGCTCCGAAGAGGGAGTAGACCGACACCGCCCTGCGGCGGGCGGCGCCCTCGGGGAACACCGAGGTGATGATGGCGAGTCCGGTGGGCGCGGTCAGCGCGGCACAGAAGCCCTTCACCAGGCGAGTGGCGATCAGCAGCGGCCCGCTGTCCGCGAGGGCGCCCGCCAGCGACGCGGCGGAGAAGACGAGGAGCGCGGCGAGGTAGACGCGGCGGCGTCCGAGCAGCGTCACCACGCGCCCGCCGAAGAGCAGCAGCCCGCCGAAGCCGACGGCGAACCCGCTGACCACCCACTGCAGTTGCGCCACGGGCAGGCCGAGGTCGCCGCCGACGGCGGGCAGTGCCACCAGTGCCACGGACACCTCGAGGGCGTCGATGAGCATGTTGCCCGCGAGCACGAACAGCAGGCCCCACAGGGCCGGGCTCCACTGCCCGGCCGTCGTGTCCGGCACGGTCGGGGGCCGGGGCGTCGTCGGAGGTGTCATAGTCCCGTTCCGCCGTAGTGGCTGGGTGACTGGCAAGGGGAAGGGGTGGCCGGCCGGCGGGGGTCCGCCGGCCGCCTCGGTGTGCCGGCTGTTTCAACCGAGCAGCGTGCCCCCGGTGGCGTCCACGAAGGAGCCGGTGATCCAGCGGGCCTCGTCGGTGGCGAGGAAGGCCACCACGTCGGCGACGTCCTCCGGCTCACCGATCCGGTTGAACGCGGAGAGCTGCGCCATCTGCTCGACCGCCTCGGGGATGCCGAAGACGGGGTTGTCGTTGCGGGTGATGCCGGGTGCCACGCTGTTGATGGTGATGTTGCGCGGTCCGAGGTACTTGGCGAAGTGCAGCGCGAGCTGGTCGACGGCTCCCTTGGTCATCGCGTACGCGATCTCGTCCGGGTTCGCGAAACGGGTGAGGCCGGAGGTGATGTTGATGATGCGTCCGCCGTCGGGCATGTTCTTCAGGGCCCGCTGGATGAGGAAGAACGGCGCCTTGGCGTTGACCGCGAAGAGCTGGTCGAACTTCTCGGGTGTGGTGTCCTCGGGCTTGACGCCGCCCATGACGCCCGCGTTGTTGACCAGGATGTCGAGGCCGGTGGTCCCGGTGCGCTCCCGCAGCCCGCTCTCCAGGCCCAGGAACAGCTCGTGGACGTCACCGGGGACGCCCAGCTCCGCGCGGACGGTGAAGGCCCGGCCGCCGTCCTTCTCGATCAGCGTGACGACGTCGTCGGCCGCTTCGCGGTTGGCGGTGTAGTGGACGGCGACGAGTGCGCCCTCCTGTGCCAGCCGCAGGGCAGCCGCACGGCCCATGCCGCGGCTCGACCCTGTGACGAGCGCGGTCTTGCCCGTGAGCCTGTTCATGTGTGTTCTCCGATTCTTCTTCGCGGGTGCCGGTGCTGTGACTGGTGCTGTGACTGGCGCTGTGAACGGGGCTGCGGCCGGGACCCCGGTCGCTCGGGGTGGCTCTTTGAACCAGCGGTTCAGGGCCGTCGCAAGGTCCGTGCCGTCGGTGTCGGCCCACACCACATGGCCGTCGGGCCGCACCAGGAGAGCGCCGGTGTCCGGCGCCGCGAGACCCTCGGACACGGAAGTGGCCGTCACCGTGTGCACCAGGTCCGCCCAGGGGGCGGCGAGGGTACGCAACTCCTCGCGGCGGGCGTCGTCGCCCGGCAGGAGGAGCAGCACACCGCGCCCGCTGCGCAGCAGGGAGGTGCTGGTGGTGGTGGACTCGGTGGTGGTGATGTCCGCGTGCGGAAGACGACGGCCGAGCAGCGGGTGCCGGCCAGGGCCCACGTCGTAACGGATGTCGAGGCCGGAGATCATTCCGGCCAGGTGCGCGCGTACGTTCTCGCTGCCCGCGGCCAGCTCGGCGAAGACCTGCCGGACCGGCTCGACCTCGGCGGAACCGAGCAGCAGCAGCGCCTGTGCCCTGATGTTGTTCAGGACCCGCTGCCCGACGGCGTGCCGCTCGCCGTGGTAGCTGTCGAGCAGGCCGTCGGGACCCCGCCGCTGCACCTGGGCGGCCAGCTTCCAGCCGAGGTTGACGGCGTCCTGCAGACCCAGGTTGAGGGCCTGGCCGCCGATCGGCATCTGCTGGTGCGCCGCGTCACCGGCCAGGAAGAGCCGGTGGTCGCGGTAGCGGCCGGCCTGCCGGGAGGCGTCACCGAAGGAGTTCACCCACAGCGGGGTTCCGGCGCTGATGTCCTCCCCGGTGACGCGCTTCCAGGTGTCGGCGACATCCGCGAAGCCGGGCTGCGCGCCGCGCGGCCGGGCACCGAACTCGTGCACCATCACCCGGGTCACACCGTCGGGACGCCGGGCGGCGACGGCGAGTCCGCCCTCCAGCCGCTCGAAGCGGCGGTTGGGGACATCGATGCCGGCCACGTCGGCGCGCAGCATGTCACGGGTGGCGTCGGCGCCGGGGAAGCCGAAACCTCCCAGGCGGCGCACGGCGCTGTCCTCGCCGTCGCAGCCCGACGACGCACAGGGCCCGGAAGGTCGCCGTCGTACCGTCCGGGAGGCGCACCTGGGCCTCGGCCCAGTCCTCGGTCACGGTCAGCCCGGTCAGCTCGTGACCGCGCCGGACGTCCGCGCCCAGGTCCTGCGCCCACTGGCCCAGCAGCTCCTCGATCCGGGTCTGCAGGACCTTCCACTGGCCCGGGTAGGGGCCGGGGAGCGTGAGGTCGAGCGGAATGCCCCCGAAGTGGCCCCTGCGGTCGTTCGGCACCTCGCCGAGCGGCCGCAGCAGGCCCCGGCTGTCGAGGATCTCCATGGTGCGGGCGTGCAAGGTGGACGCCCGCGACTCGGTGGTCGGCGCGGTGAGCTTTTCGAGGACCACCACGTCCGCGCCGGCCAGCCGCAGCTCCCCGGCGAGCATGAGCCCGACCGGGCCCGCGCCGACCACGATCACCTGGGTGCTGGTGCGGTCCTCCCCCATGATCAGGCCTTGGCTTCCGCGTAGTCCTTGGCATGGTTCAAGGTGGCGCGGCTGTTGGTGCTCAGGGCCGTCCGTACGTACTCCCGGGCGTCGGCGACGGTCGCGTCGGCGCCCAGGATCCGGGTGATGTTCTCGGTGTTGATGGTGACGGTGTGCTGCGAGGACGCGGCGACCCCGGCGCCGCTCTCCGCGAACGTCCAGTAACCGGTGTGCAGGGTCATCAGCGCCGGCAGGGTGACCTGCTTGTAGGCGATCTTGTGGTGCGGGAAGGTCACCCGGTAGGACTTGGTGGTGTGCACCGAGCCGTCCTTGGCCCGGGTGTCCATCTCCAGCGTCTGCAGACCCGGGGTGTCCTCGTCGAGCCGGACGGTGGCCACGTGCGGGAGCCGCTCGGACCACAGGTGGGCCTCGTTGATGAAGTCGTAGACGTCCTTGGCCGAGCCCGCGACGTGGACCGTGTCCTCGAAGGAGAAGGTCAGCTCCTCGGCCGCGTGGGCCAGCTCGACGTTCGTCTTGAGCGCAGCGAGTTCGGAACGGGAGTTGCGGTCGACGGCCTCGTCGATCCACCGCAGGCTCTGCGGGTCGTCGTCGACGGCCCGGTAGTCGTGCAGCAGCCGGACCCGGGCGGTGGACCCGGAGAGCGGCTCGATGACCCAGGTGCCGCCCATCGAGGCGACCGGGGGCGCGGAGACCTCCTGGCGGAAGGTGATCCGCAGCTGTTCCGGATCGAGGGTGCGGTGCGACGTCCAGTTCTTGGCCTCACCGTTGGCGGTGGCCCAGATGCGGATGCGCTCGGTGCGCCCGCTCTTCTCGACGTGGTCGACGTGGATGGTCGGCGGGAAGATCCTGGGCCAGTTCTGCACCTCGGCGATCAACCGGTAGACGGCGGTGGCCGGGGCCGAGACCGTGATCTCGTGCTCCACCTCGCGCAGGCCGGGCTGCGGCATGGTCATACTCCTCGGGTTCGGGTTCGCTTCTCGGGGCCGGCTCAGAAGTTGCCGAGTCCACCGCAGACGTTGAGGGCCTGGGAGGTGATGGAGGCCGCGGTGTCGGAGGCCAGGTAGCCGACGAGGCCGGCCACCTCCTCGGGGGTGGAGTAGCGGCCCAGCGGGATCTTCGCCTGGAACTTTTCGAGGATCGCCTCCTCGGAGGCGTCGTACGCGGCCGCGTAGCCCTGCCGGACGAGCTGGGCCATCGGCGTCTCGACGTAGCCGGGGCAGACCGCGTTGACGGTGATGCCGGTGGGGGCCAGTTCGTTGCCGAGCGCCTTGGTGAAGCCGACGACGCCGTGCTTGGAGGCCGAGTACGGGGCGCCGAGTACGACGCCCTGCTTGCCGGCGGTGGAGGCGATGTTGATGATCCGGCCGCGGTTCTTGTGGCGCAGCCCACCGGTGGTGAGCACCTCGCGGGTCAGCCGGAACACGCTGTTGAGGTTGGTGTCGATGACGTCGTGCCACAGCTCGTCGTCGATGTCGGCGGTGACTCCCCCGCCGCTGCGACCGGCGTTGTTGACCAGTACGTCCACGGTGCCGAAGCGCTCGACGGCGGCCTGTACGAAGGCGCGGGCGTCGGCGGACGAGCGGACGTCCAGGGTGGTGCCGTCGACCTGAAGGCCTTCGTCCTGGAGCTGCTTGATGGTGGCGGCGACGTTCTCGGCGTTGCGCGCGCCGATGAACACCCGGTGTCCCTGGGCGGCCAGGAGGCGCGCGACGGCGAGCCCGATTCCGCTGGTCGCGCCGGTGACGAGGGCTACTGGCTGGTCCTGCTGCGACATGTCTCTCTTCTCCGGTGAGTGCTCGTGTCCAGGAGCGGCCGCCGCGGGCTGCGCGGCGGCCGCGAGCGGACTGTCAGGCGGTGACGGTGTCCTTGATGCAGGCGTTGACCGCCGCGACCAGGGCGCGCGGGGTGCGGTGGTCGGTGAAGATGTCGTCGTCCAGGGAGATGCCGTACTCGCGCTCGATCCGGCCACCGGTCTCCAGCAGAGCCAGCGACTCGTAGCCCAGCGCCTCGAAGTCGGTGTCGAGGATGTCGCCGTCGAGGTCGATGTTCTCGTCGGCTCCGGCGCTCTCCAGCAGGATCTGCTTGAGGGCCTCGATGGTGAATTCCTGCTCGGACATGGGGTCCCTTCATCGGTCGTACGCAGCCGGGTGCGTGGCTGCGGTGTGGGGGGGTGCCCGCCGTCCCCGCCCCTGGGGACGCGGACGGCGGTGGGCGAAGCCGTGGGGTCAGTCGGCGGCCCGGACGACCACGGCGGAGTTGAAGCCGCCGTAGCTGCGGGCGAGGACCAGCGCGGTGCGCACCGGGGCGGGGCGGGGCTGCCCGGTCACCAGGTCGATGGCGTACTCGGGCGACAGCTCCACGTTGGTGGTGGGCGGGATCAGACCCTCGCGGATGGCCAGCACGGCGGAGACCACGTACACCGGAGCGGCGCCGGAGTAGAGCCGGCCGGTCATCGTCTTGGGCGCGGTGACCGGCACCCCGGAAGGGCCGAAGACAGCGCTGCTGGCGTCGGCCTCCTCGCGGTCCAGCTGCGGGGTGCCTGCGGCGTCGGCGAACACCACGTCGACCTGGTCCGCCTCGACGCCGGCGTCCGCGAGCGCCACTTCGATGGCGCGGCGCAGTCCGGGCTCGCGGCCGGTTCCCGGTTTCGGGTCGAAGGTCGACCCGTATCCGGCGATCTCACCGTAGATGTTCTGCGCGCCGCGCTCGCGGGCCGTCTGCTCGTCCTCCAGGGTGATCAGCGCACCGCCCTCGCCGGGCACGTAGCCGTCGGCGGCCGCGTCGAAGGGCAGGTAGGCCCGGTCGGGGTCGCTGCTGGTGGACAGCCGGCCGCGGCGATCTGAGCGACCCAGCCCCAGGTGCAGATCGGTGGCGTCGAAGCCGCCGGAGAAGATCAGTTTGCTGCCCTTGCGGATCTGCCGGCGGGCCTGGGCGATCGCGTCGAGGCCGCCCGCGTGGTCGCTGACGACCACACCGCTGGGGCCCCGCATTCCGTTGCGGATGGAGATCTGGCCGCTGTTGACCGCGTAGAACCAGGCGAAGGACTGGTAGGCGCTGACGTACTCGCTGCCCTGGCTCCACAGTTTCTTGAGCTCGTTCTGGCCGAACTCGAAGCCGCCGGCCGTGGAGGCGGTGACGACGCCCATGTCGAACTCGGGGATGTCGCCGGGCTGTATGCCCGCATCCTTGAAGGCGCAGTCCGCGGCGACCAGGGCGAGCCGGGTCATCCGGTCCGTCTGCGGGAGCAGCCGGCTGGGCAGGAGATCCTCGGCGACGAAGTCGCTGATCTCGCCGGCCAGCTGGGACGGGTAGGGCGTCGGGTCGAAGTGGGTGACGCGGCCGATGGCGTTCTTGCCGACCCGGGTCGCGGCCCAGAAGCCGTCGACGCCGAGCCCGTTGGGGGTGGCGACACCGATGCCGGTGATCACTGTCCTGGCGCTCATGCGGCGCTCCTCTCGGGACGGGCCAGCACCATCGCGCTCTGGAACCCGCCGAATCCGCTGCCGACCGTGAGCACCGCGTCGGTGCGCTGCTCGCGTGCGGTGAGCGGCACGTAGTCCAGGTCGCACTCCGGGTCGGGGGTGTGCAGGTTGGCGGTGGGCGGCACCACCTGGTTCTCCATCGCGAGCACGGAGGCGGCGATCTCGATCGATCCGATCGCGCCCAGCGAGTGGCCCACCATCGACTTGATGGAGCTGACCGGCGTGCGGTAGGCGTGCTCGCCGAGGCTGAGCTTGAACGCCGCGGTCTCGTGGCGGTCGTTCTGCTTGGTGCCCGAGCCGTGTGCGTTGATGTAGTCGACGGACTCGGGGTTCATCCGCGCCTCGCCCAGCGCCACCTTGATGGCCTCGGCCATCTCCCGGCCGTCGGGGCGCAGCCCGGTCATGTGGAAGGCGTTGCAGCGGGAGGCGTACCCGGCTATCTCGGCGTAGATGTGCGCACCGCGCTTGCGTGCGCTGTCCAGCTCCTCCAGGACGAACACGGCGGAGCCCTCGCCGAGCACGAAGCCGTTGCGGGTGCCGTCGAAGGGCCGCGAGGCGTGCTCGGGGTCGTCGTTGCGCGGGGTGGTCGCCTTGATGGCGTCGAAGCACGCCATCGTGATCGGGGAGATCGGGGCGTCCGTCGCGCCGGTGATCATCACGTCGGCGGTGCCCTCGCGGATCAGCTCGGCGGCGTGGCCGACCGAGTCGATGCCGGAGGTGCAGCCGGTGGAGACCACGGTGGCCGGCCCCTCGGCGCCGACCGCCCAGGCCACCTCGGCCGAGATCGAGCTGGGTACGAAGTAGTTGTACAGGTGCTGCGGGGCATAGGCGTGGTCGACCAGGTCGAGCCGGCCGTCGTCGCTCACCACCCGGTACTCGTCGTCGAGTCCGGTGGTCGCGCCGACCGCGCTGCCGATGGTGACACCGGTGCGGTGGGGGTCGAACCCGGCGAGGTCCAGGCCGCTGTCGGCGAGCGCCTCGCGGGCGGTGACCACGCCGAACTGGGCGGCGCGGTCCATACGGCGGATCTCCTGGGGAGACAGCCCGTGCAGCTGCGGGTCGAAGTCGATCTCGGCCGCCACCCGGGAACGGAACGAGGAGGGGTCGAAGAAGGTGATCGCCCGGGTCGCCGTGCGGCCTTCGCTCAGCAGACTCCAGAAGTTCTTGGCACCGATACCGCCCGGTGCCAGCACTCCGACCCCTGTGATCACTACTCGGCGTCCCATCAGTGGTCGCCTCCCCTCGTGTCGGCGTGCTGCGGGCTCATGCGGAAGCCGTCCAGTCGTAGAAGCGGGTGGCCATCGCATCGGCCGGGGAACGCCAGGTCGCCGGTCGTACGCCCCGATGAACGGCTTGAGGTCCTGGCTGATCTGCATGAACCTCGGGTCCGTCTTGGCGTCCTCGATCAGTTCTCCGCCGTTGTCCGCGTCGAAGTCCTGAAGGTGGAAGTACAGGCCCTTGTAGGCGAACAGCTGACGGCGGCGCGTGCCCATGCGGTGCGGCATCTCGCTCCGGTCGAACTCCGCGAAGAGCTTGCCGACTTCGGCGCTCGACTCGAGGTCCATCCGGGCCACGATCAGGGTGCTGTGCATCTGTTCTCTCTTCCGTGGGTCGACGAGGGAGTACGAGGGGGGCCGGACGGGACTCAGACCGGGCGAGGTTCTCCGAACCAGGTCTCCAGGGCCGTCGGCAGGTCGTGGTGACTGCCCGGTGCGGCCCAGGCGACATAGCCGTCGGGACGGACCAGTACGGCCGAGGTCCCCTGGAGGCCGCCGGCCCGGCCGACCGCGTGCGGCTCGGCGGTGACGATGTCCACCCGGTCGGTCCAGCCCGCGGCCCTGCGCCGCAGGCGCGGGTTGTCCTCGAGGTCGAGCAGCACGCCGCGGGCGGAGTGCAGGAGTTCGGTGCTGCTGGTCCTGCGGACGTCACCGGCCAGTTCGAGGTGCGGCATCCGCCTGCCGAGCAGCGGGTGGGTGCCGGCGCCGACGTTGTAGGTGATCTCCAGGCCGCTCACCATGGCGGCCAGGTGCTGGGCGACCTCTTCGTAGGCGAGGAGTTCGGTGAGCACGTCGCGCAGCGGCTGCACCTCGGGGCCACTGAGGAAGAGCAGCCCCTGGGCCTGGGTGTTCATCAGCAGGCGCTTGCCGACCGCGTGGCGTTCGCTGTGATACGTGTCGAGAAGGCCCTGCGGTGCCCAGCCGTTCACGACGGCGGCGAGCTTCCAGCCCAGGTTGACCGCGTCCTGGATGCTGGTGTTCATGCCCTGTCCACCGGCCGGGAGGTGGATGTGCGCGGAGTCACCGGCCAGGATGACGCGCCCCCGGCGGTACTCGGTGACCTGGCGGGTGGCGTTGCCGAAGGAGCTGACCCATACCGGCTCGGCGTGCGAGATGTCGTCGCCGGTCAGCCGCTTCCACGCGTCGGCGACTTCCCCGAAGGACGGCGGGACCTCCCTGCGCTGCGGCGGGGTGCCCCGCTCGCAGACGATGATGCGGGTGGTGTCGCCGGGCAGCGGGCCGGCCATGACCATGCCGCCGGGCAGCGTCTCACCGATCATGCGGGGCTGGATGTCGACGCCCTTGATGTCGGCGAGGAACATCTCCATCGTGGCGGCGGTTCCGGGGAAGTCGAACCCGGCTGCCTTGCGCACCGCGCTGCGCCCGCCGTCGCAGCCCACCAGGTAGGCGGCGCGCAACGTGTGGGTGCCCGCGGGGCCGCGGACCTCGACCTCGACGCCGTCGCCCTCGTCCGTCAGGGAAAGGACCTCGTGGCCTCGCCGGATGTCGGCTCCCAGACTGGTGGCCCACTCCTCGAGATGCGTCTCGGTGACGGACTGCGGCACGGTCTTGGCCGCCTGCAGGGCGCCTTCCAGGACACCGAAGTCGATGGGCAGGCCGCCGAAGTGCCCCTGGTTGCTGGTCTCGATCTCGCCGAACCGGGAGAGCATCCCCCGCTGGTCGAAGACCTCCATGGTGCGCGCGGTGAATCCCAACCCCCGCGACTCTCCGGTGCGCTCCGTGAGCCGCTCCAGGACGACGACGTCGACTCCCGCGAGCCGCAGTTCACCGGCGAGCATCATCCCGGCAGGACCCGCGCCCACGACAATCACTGCAGCGTCCATATACCTCTCCTCGGCCATCTCAGGTGTTCCTTCAAAGGGTTGGAGCATCGACGGCATCAGTGGCCCGCAAATGCTGGATCACATGCAGCTCAAAACGGTTCAACAGAAGCTGTTAATGAGCCTGTTCGCCCGGCGAAAGAATTTCAAGACGCACCTCTTCATGCCTGCGTGATATTTCCTCATGCAACTGCACACCGGGAAGAAACAGGTGAGGAAAGCGTCAGGGGAATGCAAACCCGCTGTTCCGGCCGCCGGGACCGCCGTACGTACCGCGGCATCCGAGAAAGACTTGAGACAAATACCGGGAGACCGCGGAGAGAAAATCTCCCGGCGGCCCGCAGGAGGTTCTGGAATCAGCGCCGTCGTGGGCGGGTGGGGTGCGGGGGGTGGGTGGTGCCCAGGGCCCGCCGGTCTCGGCGGGGCCCTGGCTCTGCTGCGTGCCGCTCGGCGGTCGCTCGGCGGCCGGGGGTCAGTCCTTGATCTCGCAGATGACGGCGCCGGAGGTCAGGGAGGCGCCGATCTCGACGGCCAGGCCCTTGACGGTGCCGGAGCGGTGGGCGTTGAGGGGCTGTTCCATCTTCATGGCCTCCAGGACGACGACGAGGTCGCCCTCGTTGACCTGCTGGCCCTCCTCGACCGCGATCTTGACGATGGTGCCCTGCATCGGGGAGGCCAGGGTGTCGCCGGAGGCGGCCGGGCCGGACTTCTTCGCCGCCCGCCGCTTGGGCTTGGCGCCGGCCGCCAGGCCGGTGCGGGCCAGGGACATGCCCAGGCTGGAGGGCAGCGAGACCTCCAGGCGCTTGCCGCCGACCTCGACGACGATGGTCTCGCGCCCGGACTCGTCCTCCTCGGCCTCCGCGCCGGGCACCGTGTAGGGCGAGACGGTGTTGACGAACTCGGTCTCGATCCACCGGGTGTGCACGGTGAACGGGTCGGAGGTGAACGCCGGATCGGTGACCACCGCCCGGTGGAAGGGGATCGCGGTGGCCATTCCCTCGACGGTGAACTCCGCCAGCGCCCGCGCGGCGCGCTGCAGCGCCTGCTCGCGGGTGGCGCCGGTGACGATCAGCTTGGCCAGCAGCGAGTCCCAGGCCGGGCCGATCACCGAGCCGGACTCCACGCCGGCGTCCAGGCGCACGCCGGGGCCGGTGGGCGGGGCGAAGGCGCTCACCGTGCCGGGGGCGGGCAGGAAACCGCGGCCCGGGTCCTCGCCGTTGATCCGGAACTCGATGGAGTGCCCGCGCACCGCCGGGTCGTCGTAGCCCAGTTCCTCGCCGTCGGCGATGCGGAACATCTCCCGGACCAGGTCGATGCCGGTGACCTCCTCGGAGACCGGGTGCTCGACCTGCAGGCGGGTGTTGACCTCCAGAAAGGAGATGGTGCCGTCGGCGGCGACCAGGAACTCCACGGTGCCCGCGCCCACGTAGCCGGCCTCCCGCAGGATCGCCTTGGAGGCGGCGTACAGCTCGGCGTTCTGCGCCTCGGACAGGAACGGCGCCGGGGCCTCCTCCACCAGCTTCTGGTGGCGGCGCTGCAGCGAGCAGTCCCGGGTGGAGACCACCACCACGTTGCCGTGCGCATCCGCCAGGCACTGCGTCTCCACGTGCCGGGGCCGGTCGAGGTAGCGCTCGACGAAGCACTCGCCGCGCCCGAACGCCGCGACGGCCTCGCGGACCGCGGAGTCGTAGAGCTCGGGGACCTCCTCCAGGGTGCGGGCCACCTTCAGACCGCGCCCGCCGCCGCCGAACGCCGCCTTGATCGCGATCGGCAGCCCGTGCTCCCTCGCGAAGGCCACCACCTCCCCGGCGCCGGAGACCGGGTCCGGCGTGCCCGCCACCAGCGCGCCCCCGCGCGCTGCGCGATGTGCCGGGCGGCGACCTTGTCCCCCAGGTCCCGGATCGCCTGCGGCGGCGGACCGATCCAGGTCAGCCCCGCATCGATCACCGCCTGGGCGAACTCCGCGTTCTCCGACAAGAACCCGTACCCCGGGTGGACCGCGTCCGCCCCCGAGTCCTTCGCCGCCGCCAGCACCTTGGCCATGTCCAGATAACTGGCGGCCGGGGTGTCACCGCCCAGAGCGAACGCCTCGTCCGCCGCACGGACATGCACGGCGTCCCGGTCCGGATCGGCGTAGACGGCCACGCTCGCGATCCCGGCATCCCGGCAGGCCCGAGCAACGCGGACAGCGATTTCGCCACGGTTGGCGATGAGCACCTTGCGCACGACGGATCTCCTCATGGCTTGTCCGGAAGCTGAATGTCAGCTTGTTCCGGGCGCTCACCAGGATCAAGGCGCCATTGTCCAGGCTTTGGTGAACTTCCTTCACAACTCCCGCAGTTCCGCGTAGCAGGTGAGGGGCCGACGAGCGGAATGTCAGGGATACGTCAAAAGTTCGGCCGGGCCACGGGGCCCCTGACGCCCCGTAACCCCTCAGGACACCGCTTACGGGTGCCCGAGACGGAAGCCGACTCCCCTGACCGTGACGATCCAGCTACTGGAACCGAGCTTGTTGCGCAGGCTGCTCACGTGCGTGTCGATGGTCCGGCCCGGCCGCGACCAGGAGTCGTCCCACACCTGGACCATGAGCTGTCTGCGCGAGACGACGGCCTCGGGCTGAGAGGCCAGCAGGTGCAGCAGGTCGAACTCCTTGCGGGTCACCTCGACAGGCCGCCCGTCGAGCCGGACCTCGCGCGTCCGCGCGTCGATGCGCAGCGACCCGCGCGTGATGACCTGCTCCACGGGCTGTTGCGGCCGGGCCCTGCGCATGACCGCTTCCATCCTGGCCATCAGCTCACGGAAGCCGTACGGCTTGGCCAGGTAGTCGTCCGAGCCCGCCTGCAGACCCAGCACCCGGTCGAGTTCGGTGTCCCGGGCGGTGACCACGATGATTGGCGTGTCACACGTGGCCCGGATGCTCCGGCAGATCTCCAGCCCGTCCAGGTCGGGCAGTTCGAGATCGAGGAGGACCAGATCGGAGCTGCGGTGCACCTGCAACGCCTTGGCGCCGGTGGCCACGCTCTCGGCCCGGTAGCCGTGCCGGCGCAGCCCCTGGACCAGAGCTTCGGCGGCACGCGGCTCGCTCTCCACGACAAGGACCCGCACGGCCTCCCGCCGGGGACGGGCCCCGGCCTCCGCAGACGGCGCATGGGTGGGCAGCGGAACTAATCGATCTTCATGATTTCGACCAAGTATGTGAGGTTCGAGTGTGCCAGTGGACTGCTGTGTCATCTGCCGCTCCTGCACATCCGCGCGATGGGCGCATCACCAGTAGACCCTTCCGCCGCGAAGATACAAACCGGTACGCCGGTTTGTCAAAGTTTAAAAGTGCGGAGACACTTCTCCACCCGCCTCACCCTCATCCGACCGGCCTCCCACGAGTTCCTGCAACAAGAGGGTAGTCGAAGCCCAACTCTCCCCGATTGAGGCCTATTTGCTCCCATGTGCGAACAGGGGGACCGACGGCTTGCCTCCCTGATGCAACAGAGCGTCACCGCGAGTATACAAACCATGCAGTTGGTTTTATAGTTGCCGCAGTACCATCCCCCTTCCCCCAGGCCGCCAGGCCGCAGAAGTAGTCCCAGGACTGGAGCCGTCGGTGACCAAACAGGAACGGGGCATCCGCACCCGCCATGCGCTGATCCGTTCGGCGGCCAAGCTGTTCGAGCGTCATGGATACGACCGGACGCGCCTGGCCGAGATCAGCTCGGACGCGGGTGTGAGCCCCGGCGCACTGCACTTCCACTTCAGGAACAAGGCAGCCGTGGCCGATGCCGTCGTGACCGCGGCCGCACGCGCCCTTCACCAGGCGGCGCACAGGGCCTCGCAGGGCCAGCCGAACGCGCTCCAGACGCTCACCGACATCTCGCACACCTTCGCCTTCCTGCTGAGCCAGGACGTGGTGGTGCGAGCCGGATTCCAGCTCGGCTACGACACCGTCCGGCCCCCCAGCCTGAACCTCCGGCAGGAGTGGAGGGAGTGCGTGGAGCGGCTGCTGGCCCAGGCCATGGACGAGGGCGTCCTCGCCGAAGAAGTGCCCCTGAAGCGATGGCCGCGGCCGTGGTGGCGGCGACCACCGGCTTCGAAGTGCTGGGCAGAGGAGACGGGGAGTGGCTGTCGCGCCATTCGCTCACCGGGTTCTGGCAGTTGCTCCTGCCCCGGATGGCCGCCCCGCAGGCGCTGAGCACGCTGACCCCCGGCGGCACGGACTTCGTGATCGACGAGTCACTGCTCACCCCCGAGGAGTTCGTACCGGAAACCGGCCCCCCACCGCACGGCCTCTGTCGCCACACCGCGCACTCATGGCCGTAGGACCACCTTGCCCGTGGTGCGACGGGCCAGCAGGTCCTCGTGCGCCCGACGCGCCTCGGCCAGCGGGTACTCGGTGCCGGTGACGGGCCGCAGGCGTCCCTGAGCGGTCAGCGAGAGCAGCTCCTTGAGCGGCTCGGTGAAGCCACCGGGGCGGGCCAGGGCGGGGCGCAGCCAGAAGCCGACGACTCCCGCGTTGAGGCGGCTGAGCCGCGCGGGATCAACGGGGGTGAACGGGGTGCGGGAGGCGTTTCCGTAGGTCACCAGGCGGCCGGAGTCGGCGAGGGAGTCAAGAGCCCGGTCGAAGAGCGGGCCGCCCGTCGCGTCGAGGATCACGTCGGCAGGCTCGTCCAGCGGATACTCGGCCACATCGTCGGCGCCCAGCGCCAGGGCGAGTTCCCGCTTGGCGGGGGTGGAGGCCATGGCCCGCACCCGCCGTGCGCCGAACTGCTTGGCCAGTTGTACGGCGAGGCTGCGACACCGCCCGCGGCGGCATGGACCACGACGCTCTCACCGGGCAGCAGACGGGCGGCAGTGCGCAGCAGGTGCCAGGCGGTCAGCCCCTGCATCAGCAGGGCCAGCGCCTGACCCGCGGGCAGGTCGTCGGGGATGTCGATCACCGACTCCGCACCGGCCAGGGCGAGTTCGGCGTACCCGCCCGTCGTCCGGGCCAGGACCCGCCGCCCGTCCTGGGTCCTGCCGACCACCTCGCTACCCGGTACGTACGGCAGCCGGTCCGGGCTCAGGTAGGAGCCGTCGACCTGGTGGGTGTCGGCGAAATTGACCCCGGCCGCCTCGACGGTGATCAGTAACTCGCCGTGTCGCGGGGACGGTTCGGGCAGGTCGCGGAGGGTCAGCACCTCTGGGCCGCCGAAGCGGTCGAACTGGATGGCACGCATGGTGGGGTGAACGCCGCCCGCCCGGGCCGGTATTCCACCGTGCGACGCCGCAGACCGTTCACCCGCCTGGTGTGAACTCGTCAACATCGGGCTGGAAGACTGCTGAGCATGATCGGAAAAGGCCAACTCCTGCAAGACAAAGTCATATTCATTACGGGAGCGAGCAGCGGCATCGGTGCCGCAGCCGCCTCCGTCTTCGCCCGGGAGGGAGCGGCGGTCGTACTCGCGGCACGCCGGAAGGAGAGACTCTCAGCCATCGCGGCCGAACTGAACGACAAGGGATTCGACGCCTCTTACGTGGTGACCGACCTGACCCGCGCCCAGGACGTACGGGAGGCGGTCGATTTCGTGGTGGAACGCCACGGCCGGCTCGACGGGGCCTTCAACAACGCCGGCATCGGCGGCGACCAGGCACCACTGCACCGGATGAAGGACGACGTCTACGACTCCATCATCGACACCAACGTCCGCGGGGTGTGGAACTGCCTGCGTGCCGAGATCAACGCCATGCTGGACAACGGCGGCGGCTCGATCGTGAACAACAGCAGCGTCGGAGGTCTGGTGGCCATACCCGCGGCCGCCCCTTATGTGGCCTCCAAGCACGCGGTCGTCGGTTTCACCCGGGCCGCGGCCGACGAGTACGCGCGCCAGGGGATCAGGGTCAACGCCGTGGCGCCGGGGTCGACCCGCAGCGAGATCACGGCCGACTGGTACGACCGCAACCCCGGCCTGGAGGAATCGATCCACGCGATCACTCCCCAGGGGCGCACCGCGGCCCCGGAAGAGATCGCCGAGGCGGCGGCCTGGCTGCTCAGTGACCGGGCGTCGTACGTGACCGGCGTCGTGATGCCGGTGGACGGCGGCTTCGTCAACCGCTGACCCCTGCGGCCGGCCCCAGCGAGGGTGAGGACGCCCCGGCAGAACGGGCGTCCTCACCGGGCCGGTCTAGGCCGCGGAGGCAAGGACGACGCTGAACGCCGCCCTGCCGTCCTGCACACCGGTGACCTCGACCCGCGTGAGACCGTCGCCCGCCGGAGGGACGAGGGCCGCATCGATCCAGCAAGGGGCGTCGAACTCGATGTAGTGAGCGTACGCACTGGCCACCTCGACCGGAGAGAACACCGCCCGACCGGTGACGGCCTGTGCGGCCTGGCACGCCGCCTCTATCAGGACCAGCCCGGGAACATGGTCCACGGGGTGGTCGTACAGGGCCGTGTTGCCGACGTCCGTACGCAGTTGCCACCGTCCGGGCCAGCCGGTGGGCGCGAGGACCACGTCGACGCGTGGGTGCGTCCGACGGCGGGCGCGGGAACGGGTGCGGGCACGGGGCCCTCGCCCCAGGCGACGTGCAGGTGCTCGCCGCGCAGCCGGCGGTAGACCGCGGGAGCTATCCAGCTGAAGTCGACCACCGACTCCCCGACCGGGCGCCCGCGTGCAGCAGGGCCAGCTCGACCCGCATCGAGCGGTGGCCCGTGCTCCGGCAGGACACCTCGACGGTCAAGTCACCGGTTCGTCCCGGGGAACCCGGTAGTCCCGGTCGAGGGAGAAGTCCAGGCGCTCCATCAGCGTCTGGTGCGCCAGCGGGACCGACCTCTCCGCATGGGCGACGACCAGGCAGCTCTGCCGGATCGTCTGCGTGACTAAGGAGGGTTCACAGGGCCCGCCCGCCGCCGCGGGCCACCGCGCGGTGACGGTGTACCGGTCGGAACCGCGCACGGACCAGCCGGTGAGCAGGACAGCTTCCTCCCGGTGCAGATGCACGTACTTCTTGAGAGCGTCGATCCCGTCGCGCCGGTCCACCTGACCGTAATCCGCAAGCAAACTGTTGGACACGTTTCCCCCTCGAAAGGCCGCTGAAGTCCCCTGCCCGAGTTAAGATACCGACTCATCGGTTCTTTTTTAAGAGATTGACTATTTCCGTAGGGAGCCCATGCGTGGCACGACAGGAGCGGGCGATCCGAACCCGCAGGGTCATCTTGGAGGCCGCTGCTGCCGTTTTTGACGAGCTGGGCTACGAGGCCGCGACCATCTCGGAGATCCTGGAGCGGGCCTGCGTGACCAAGGGCGCCTTCTATTTCCACTTCCGCTCCAAGGAGGACATGGCCCGGGGGGTGCTCAGCGAGGCGGTGACGACCGAAGGCGTCCTGCCCCAGGGGCTCAAGCTCCAGGAAGTCCTGGACATGATGATGCTGATGGCCTACCGGCTGCCTCGGGAGCCCATGTTCAGCGCCGCGCTGCGTCTGGCGGTGGACCGCAACTCACGGAGCATGTTCGGAACGCGCTGGCCCGACTGGACCGATCTCCTGGCGTCGTTGCTGGGTGAGGCCAAGGCGCGGGGCGAGGTGCACGCGTACATCGAGGAGACGGAGACCGCCCGCCTGCTGCTGTCCGCCTGGACCGGCGTCCGCATCGTGTCCGAGGGGATGCCGGGCGAGTACGACCTGCCCACCGAGGTGGCCGCGCTGCTCCAGCTGATGCTGCCCAGCATCGCCGTGCCCACGGTCCTCCTCCGGCTGGAGATCTCCACGGACCGTACCGCCCGGCTCTTCGCCCTGACGGACAGGGGCGATCCGGAAGGCACCGGCGACACCTGCGGGAATGCGGCGGGCCGGTGCCCGTAGGCGCCGGTGGCGGCGATCCGCCACGGCGGCAGGGCCCGGCGGCACGACGCTCGCCACCGCGCGGGCGGCCCCTCATTTGGTCCGGGTGGCGGGGGCGGTGGAAGGAGCCGGGGCCGGACTGCCGGGCTGGGGACCGGTCACGCCCGCCCGGCTGACCCACAGGGCGATCAGGGCCAGTGCGGGCACGATTGCCGCGAGGAAGAACCCGGTGGTGGGCGAGGTGGCCTGGATCAGCGGCCCGATCAGCAGCGGGGAGGCGAACTGCCCGGCGAAGGTGGCTGTTCCCGACAGCGAGGTGGCCTGGCCGCGTACGGCCGCGGGCACGCCCTCGCCGATCAGCACGGTGGTCACCGGGAAGAACACCCCCTGGCCGAGGCCGAACAGCAACGGCGCCAGGAACAGCAGGGGGGCGTTGGGTGCGACGGCGAGCAGCAGGAAGGCCGCCGTCCACAGCGCCAGTGACCCCCGCAGCAGCACGCTGTAGGCCAGGCGGGTACGGAGCGAGGCGTACGCGAGGCCGATGAGGCTCATCGCGCCGGACATGCCCACGGTGTACAGGGAGACCAGCAGCGGATCCTCGACACCGGACTCCGCCAGGCGCTGCGGGAGGAAGACCACCAGCGCGTACAGCAGCAGCGAGCCGCAGAACTGCAGCCCGTACCAGACGAGCAGGATGCGGTGCCGGCGCAGCATCTGCCACGCTCCGAGCCTTTCCCCGGCTGGGCGGGCGGCCCCCTTCGGCCGCTCGCGGGGCAGGAGCAGAGCGGTGGCGATCCCGAGTGGCACGCCGATCAGATAGACCCCGAAGGGAAGGTGCCAGGAGATTCCCCCGACGCCTCCGGCCAGCAGGGGCCACAGCACCCCGCCCATGCTGGTGGCCGTCCCGCGCCAGCCCATCGCACGGTCCTGCGCGGGCCCCTTGTAGAGGTTGAGCAGGGCCAGGGTGGTGCCCGAGAACACCAGGGCGGCTCCGGCACCGAACGCGACACGACTGGCGATGAGCGCCGGGTAGGTGTCGGCGACCAGGCCGGTGCCGCCTGCCAGCCCGTACAGGACGAGTCCGCCCGCCAGCGGCAGCCGTACGCCCCAGCGGTCGAGCATCCATCCGGCCAGCGGACTGGTCACGGCGATGGAGAGGCTGTGGGTGGTGATGATGAGGCCGGCCTCGGTGCCGCTGAGCTGGAGGTCGCCGCGGATGACCTGGATGACCGGCGCGAGGATGGATCCCGCCATCACGGTCAGGGTCGAGGCGAACAGCAGGAGCGGCAGCGTGCCGGGCCGGACCGGGGGCGGTGCGGGTTCGGATTCGGGTGCGGGTGCGGGAGTGCTCACCGGACTCCTTCCAGTACGGGGGCTCCGACTCCGCCGGGGCTGGCCAGACCGTGGTTGGTCAGGTGCAGAGTGCGGGTGTTGAAGGTCATGAAGGGCTGGATGAGACCGTCGACGAAGATCAGGAAGGCGAGGGTCCCGATGCCGACGGGTCCGCCCAGCAGCCAGCCGAGGGCGAGCAGGACGGTTTCGACGCCGACCTTGGCGGCCCAGAAGGGCACCTTCAGGCGCTGGTTGAGCGAGATGACGATCAGGTCCATGGCACGGATGCCGGTACCGCTCATGATGATCAGGGCGGAGCCGTAGGAGCACAGCAGGACCGCGACGACCAGGGACGGTACGGAGGCGAACCAGCCCAGGTCGGCCAGGAGCATCAGGTCGATGAGGCTGCCGCACAGGAGAAAGGTGACGAACGGCATCACGACCGGGCGGCGGCGGTTCCACACGGACCAGATGACGATGCACACGGCCGCGATGAGCGCCTGGGCCAGGCCGATGGTCAGCGGGAAGTGCTCCAGGAGGCCGAGGGAGAGGACGTCCAGGGGGTCCACGCCGAGACCGGAGTGGATGAACAGGGTGGCACCGGAGGCGAAGACCAGACACCCCGCGAGATAGAGCGCGTAGCCCTGGAGACGATCGCGCAGGTCGATGCTGTGACGGGGCCGGACGTGGGCGGGGGTGCTGAGTAACTTCGACATGACGGGTTCCTCATCGGGACAGACGGACGCGGGCCGCCCTGGGGAGCGGAGGAAGGGTCGGACGGCCCGCGAGTGGAGGGGGTGATCAGGCGTTGACGAAGATCAGGTTGTTGCCCGCGGGGTCGCTGATCTCGAAACGCTCACCCGTCTTGTGCGGGACGACGCCGGTGGGGCGGAGGTCTTCCACGGCCGAGTGGGCGGCGGGGATGTCCACCTGCGTGAAGGCGAGGCTGATGGGCTGGTCGCCCTTCTGGATGATCAGCTCGCCGTCGTGGCCGGTGTCGAAGACCACGGAAATACCGGGGTACTCCTCGCGGATCTTCAGACCGAGCCGGTCGCGGTAGAAGGCGACCATGGTGTCCAGGTCCGTGCAGAAGATCTTGATAACCGTCAGCTTGCCGAACATGACGTCCTACCTCTCGTGAACACCCCTTCTTCAGGGGGCTGTTGATGTGTCGACGGGACCGGGCAGGCCCGGAGCGGAGACGGGAGGCGCGGGGCCTCGCCGGATCTCCCGACAAGAAGGAAACTACACGGTGTAGTTCTGTAAGTAAACCGGGTAGGGCAAAAAGCGGCCTGTCGCGAACGAGCGCCCGTCGGGGCGCGGCGGGGACGGGGCGCCGGAAGGCGTGTCACGTAAACTAGCCAGTGTAGTTTTGTTCGATCCACGCCGGCCGGCGCGATCCGAGGAGTGAGCCGTCATGACGTCCACCGCCACCGCCGCCCGAACAGGGCGCCCCGCGAAGCCGCACCGCGATCGACTGCGCCGCCCGCGCGTCTTCGGCCGCGAGGGCTACACCCGCGCCAGCGTGGACACCATCGCGGCCGAGGCCGGGGTCTCCAAGCGCACCATCTACAACCACTACCAGGACAAGGAGCAGCTCCTGCTGAGCGTGCTCCAGGAGAGCACGCACGCGGTGGCGGCCCATCAGGAGGAGCTGATCGACCAGCACCTGACCGGCCCGGCCGACCTGAGAACCGAGCTGATGGTGCTCGGCCGCGCCCTGGCCGCTCCGCAGAGCGGGTTCGAGGGGCACTTCGCCCTGGTGCGGGTCATCTTCGCGGAAGCGCCACGACTGCCCTCCGAGGTCATCGAAAGCTGGCGCACCGAGGGGCCGCGACGCACCCAGGCGCGGCTCGCCGAGCACTTCCACCACCCTGACGGCGGCCGGCCGGCTGCACACGGACGACCCCCAGGACGCCGCCGCCCACTTCACCCAGCTGGTCATGTCCGAGGCCTACGAGCGGTCCTTCCACGGCGCCCTCCCGCTGCCGCAGGGCGAGCTGGACGCGCTGGTCGCCTCGGGGGTGGCCGCCTTCCTGCGGTTGTACGGAAGCGGGATCTGACCCTCCTCCCCCGCGGGGCCGACCGACACTCCAGCATGCCCCTGCGACGGGGCGCGGCAGTCGGCGGATTTCACCGACTGCCGCGCCCCGTCCGTCACTTCCGTGGTTGACGGCGAGGCCGCGCGTTCAGTCGCGCCATACCCTCACGACCGCTTCGACGCAGCCGGCGAAAGCGGGACGAGGAGGGCCTGGAGACTTTTTGCTCCGCACGGTGTAGTTTACTTTTGAGCCGGGGCACCATGCCCCACCGGCCCCATCCATCTCTTCCGGAGGTAGACCATGACCACCCAGCCCCTGTCCCTCGCCGTCATCATCGGCAGCGCCCGCGGCGGACGCCTCGGCGACAAGGTCGGTCACTGGTTCGCCCAGCAGGCCCAGACCCGCGGCGACCTGACGGTCGATGTGATCGACGTCCTGGAGCACCCGCTGCCGATGTCCATGCCGGCGATGGGCGAGGAGCCGGCCGACCACGTGCGATCGGTCAAGGACGCCCTGTCCCAGCGGCTGGCGGCGGCCGACGCGTTCGTCGTGGTCACCCCGGAGTACAACCACTCCTACCCCGCCTCGCTGAAGAACATCATCGACTGGCACCTGCAGGAGTGGGCCGCCAAGCCGGTCGGCCTCGTGTCCTACGGCGGCATGGGTGGCGGCCTGCGCGCCGCCGAGCACCTGCGGCAGGTCTTCGCCGAGGTACACGCCATGACGGTGCGCGAGATGGTCAGCCTGCACAACCCCTGGACCGCGTTCGCCGACGGCGAGGCGCCCCAGGGCGCGGACGCGGCAGCGAAGAAGCTGCTGGACCAGGTGGCCTGGTGGGGCAAGGCGCTGCGCACCGCGCGCGCCGAACAGCCCTACGCCCTCTGAACCCGCCCGCACCACCGTGCCGTCGGGCACGGTCAGCGTCGTGGGACCCGCGCGGCTCCCACGGCGCCGGGGCGGCACCGGCGCCCGTACCCGCAGCAGTCGAACGTCCGGAAGGTGAAGTTCCCATGCCGTCGGTCAGCTACAGCGACGCGGTCAACGAAGCCCTGGAACAGATGGACGACCTCGGGTACGAGCGCGGGCAGGGCGTGGACCTCGCCAACCACGGCCCGATGGGCGCCGAGGCCCTGGCCCTGCTCGGGCAGGAGGACGAAGTCGCCCGGTGGGTACGGCGCTACCGGGCCGCGATGGAGCACCACGAGCCGCCCGCCGCGCGCTTCGCCCTGGACCCCGCGGACGAGTCCTCCTGGCGCCCCGCGCTCGGGAGCTTCGACCGTGCCGGGGACTGGGAGCGGCTCTTCGTCCGCGAACTGGCCGGGGCGCACTGGCGCGAGGTGCTGGTCCGCTGGTGGCCGCGCCTGCTCCCGGGCCTGTTCGCCGGTCTGACCCACGGCCTCATCCGCACCGCGCACGCGGTACGCGGCCTGTACGCCGCCGCCGACAAGCCCACGCGGCTCCAGCCTCGAAGAGCTGGCCCGCGGCCTGCGTACTGGGCCGCCCGCCACACCGAGCTCCCCGGCCGCCCCCGGCTGCACGGCCCCTATGACCTGCCCGCCGCGGTCGCCGCGCTGCCCCGCGTGGCACAGGACGGCCCGATGGGTCCGGGCATCGCCCGCCGGCGGCTGGACAGCCTCGACGAACTGCCCGGCTACAACGAGTCGCTGGAATGGCTGGCCCCGGAGCAGGCGCCCCGGCTGCTGAGCGAGATGACGGTCCAGTTCGCCGATGTCTTCCTCGGCCACCCCGAGGTCTACCCGGTCCCGCTGATCCACGGCGTCACCGCACCGGCCGCCGTACGCATCCTGCTCCCGCACCTGCCGCACGAGCTCCACGAGCCGACGCTGGCCCGGCTGTGGCAGGTGCACGCGGCGTTCCTGCTGGCCTTCACCACCGACCGGCGCGACGAGGGCACGGCGGCCTGGCGGTCGGAGGTCCCGGACCTGCCGCCGATGGACGAACTGGGCGCGCGGGCCGCCGAACACGGCGACGAGCACGTCATCAAGTTCACCGACGTGCCTGCGCGAGTACGCCCTGCGGCCCGACCCCCGCTACCCGGCCGCCGCGTTCGCCGCGCAGCGCCCGCATCACCCGCCTGGACGCGGGCGCGGCGCCGGGGGCGTACGGCCCGGCAGGCCCTTCCCCGCGTAGCGCCGCTTTGGACCGGTCAGCGCAGGGCGCGCAGGCGCCTGCGCGCCGGACCCAGCGCCCGGCCCCGGGAGGACACGTCCGCCCAGGGGTTCGTGCGGGCCTGCTCCAGTACGGCGCCGGTGTCCGTCAACGCCCAGCTGCGCGCGGTCAGTTCCTTGTCGTCGAGCTGCCCCCACGAGAGGGGCGCGGCGACCGGTGCGCCCTCCTCGGGCCGGACCGACCAGGGGGCGACGACGGCCGTCTGCGCGTAGGCGTTGCGATGGACGTCGAGGTAGAGGCGGTCACCCCGGGACTGTTTGCGTACGGCCGTGGTCAGCGCGTCCGGGTGGCGCTCGGCGAGGGTGTCCGCGACCTCCTTGGCGAAGGCGCGGGAGTCGTCGAACGTGGTGTTCCCGTCGAGGGGCACGATCACGTGCAGGCCCTTGGAGCCCGTGGTCATGAGCGTGGACGGCAGCCGCAGCTGGTCGAGGAGTTCGCCGAGCCGGTGCGCCGCCTCCCGTACGGCCGGGAAGTCGTCCCCGGGAGGGTCGAGGTCGAAGACCAGCCGGTCGGGCCACTCGATGCGGTCGGCCCGCGAGAGCCAGCGGTGGAAGGTCAGGCACGCCTGGTCGGCCAGGAAGACGAGGGTGGCGCTGTTGTCGCACACGGTGTGCGTGACGGTGCCGCCCTCCTTGGGGACCCGCACCCGGCGCACCCACTCGGGGTAGTGGGCGGGGGTGTCCTTCTGCATGAAGCGCGGGCCTTCGGTGCCGTCGGGCCGGCGCTCCAGCATGAGGGGCCGGTCGCGCAGCTGGGGCACCATGAAGGCCGCCATGCGCCGGTAGTAGCCGGCGACATCGGCCTTGGTGAGGCCGCAGTCGGGGAAGAGGACCTTTCCGGGCCGGTGGACGGTCACCGTGCGGTGTCCGGCCCGCACGGTCGTGGTGTCGTCGCTCATCGTCTTTCCTCCTGGGCTCGCTCCGGGCCGTACAGCCGCAGCGGCCGTGCACGGAAACAGCCCGGGCAAGGGCCCGCCCCCGGTGGGCGGGCCCGCACGGCGCGGGGAGGACGGCGGGGTGTTCAGGGCGCCCCGCCGCCCACTCCCCGCCGCGCTCTCACCGTACGACCACCTTCTCCGCCAGGAGCTTCACGGCGGCCGCGATCTCGTCCGCGTCGATGCCCGACGCGTTCAGCTGCTCCTGTTCCGTGGCGGAGCCCGGCATGTTCCCCACGGCCAGGCGGACCAGCCGCGGCGCCGGGCGACCGTCGGCGAACACCTCGGCGACCGCGTCGCCCAGGCCGCCCTGCGGATGGTGGTCCTCCACCGTGACCAGGCAGCCGGTGGCCTCCGCGCCGCCTGTACGCGCGCGTCGTCGACCGGCTTGACCGAGTACAGGTCGAGCGACCCGGACCGGCAGGCCGTCCTGGGCGAGCAGGTCGGCCGCGCGCAGTGCCTCGTGGACCGTCACGCCCGCGGCGAGCAGGGTGAGCCTGTCGTCGTCGCCGGAGCGCAGCAGCTTGCTGCCGCCGACCGGGAACTCCTCGTCGGGCCCGTAGAGGACGGGCATCGCACCCCTGCTGGTGCGCAGGTAGCGCACGCCCCGGCTCTGCGCGTCGCCCTCCGCCATCGCGGCGACGAGGTGCGCGGTCTGGTTGGCGTCGCACGGGTACAGGACGGTGCTGCCGTGTACGGCGCGGAACATCGCGAGGTCCTCGAGTCCCATCTGGGAGGGCCCGTCCTCGCCGATGGCCACTCCGGCGTGCGAGCCGACCACGTTGATGCCGGCCCTGCTGACCGCCGCCATCCGCACGAAGTCGTGGGCGCGGGTGAGGAACGCCGCGAAGGAGGAGGCGTACGGGACGTAACCGCGCGTCTGCATCCCGACCGCCGCCGCGACCAGTTGCTGCTCGGCGATGTAACACTCGAAGAACCGGTCCGGATGCTCCTTCGCGAAGAACTGCGCCCGCGTGGAGTCGCTCACCTCGCCGTCCAGGGCCACGACGTCGGGGCGTGCGGTTCCGAGTGCGGCGAGTGCCTCGCCGTACGCGTCGCGCGTGGCGACCTCGTCGCCCCGCTCGTAGCGCGGCAGTTCCAGGGGGCCTGCGCCGGAGGTGCCCGGACTCCGGTCGGCGTGCGGCTTGTTGACCTCCACCCGGACGAACCGGGGGCCGCCGAGCTCCTCGATCGCTTCCCCGGCGTCCTTCAGGGGCTTGCCGTGCTTGCCTTCCTGGTCCTCCACGGCGGCGACGCCGCGCCCCTTGCGGGTGCGCGCGAGGACCGCGGTGGGCCGCCCGGTGGTCGAACGCGCCTCGTTGAAGGCGGCGTCGAAGCCGCGACGTCGTGCCCGTCGACCTCGATGGTGTGCCAGCCGAAGGCGCGCAGCCTGCGGGTGTACGCCGCCAGGTCCCATCCGTGCCGGGTGGGGCCGCGCTGCCCGAGCCGGTTGACGTCGATGATGAGGGTGAGGTTGTCGAGGTGCTGGTCGGCCGCGTGCTCGACGGCCTCCCACACCGATCCCTCCGCCATCTCGCTGTCGCCGCTCAGCACCCACACACGGTAGGGGACCTGGTCCAGGCGCTTGCCCGCCAGTGCCACTCCGACGCCGACCGGCAGCCCCTGCCCGAGCGAGCCCGTCGCCACGTCCACCCAGGGGAGCCTGGGCGTGGGGTGTCCTTCGAGGCGGCTGCCGAGCCGCCGGTACGTCAGCAGTTCCTCGTCGTCGACGGCGCCGGCCGCCCGGTACATGGCGTACAGCAGGGGCGACGCGTGGCCCTTGGAGAGGATGAACCGGTCGTTGCCGGGATGGTCCGGCCGGTCGAAGTCGTAGTGCAGATGCCCGGCGAGGAGTACGGCCGCGAGGTCCGCCGCCGACATCGACGAGGTCGGATGGCCCGACTGGGCCGCGTCGGCGGCCCGTACCGCGTCCACCCTCAGCTGCTGTCCGAGCTGGATGAGCTGTTCGCTGTCCATGTCACTCCTTGTGGTCACTCCTCGTGGTCACCCCTTGTGCGTGATTGTCGTCCGGCCGCCCGCGTGCGCCGGGGACCTTGGCCAGTTCCGGTGACGAGGTGTCGAGCGGGACCGACCAGGACCGTACGAGGCCCAGCTGTACGCCTGGCGCGGCATGTACGGCGTCGAGCGCCCAGTCGGCCGCGACCCGGATCCGGTTCCCCGGCATGGCGGCGAGGTGGTAACCGCGCGTCACCGCGCCCGCGACCGGCCCGGACAGGGGGATGCCGAACGGGTTGGCGGCGGCCTTGACCCCGCCGAGGTCCACGAGGAACCCCATGTCGTTGTGCCGGTACGCCTGCCGCTCCCCGTACGTACCCCAGGGACGCGGCGACATTGCGGCCCGCCACCTTTCCCTGCCGGGCGGCGTGCTGCGCGGTCATCGGCGTGAACTCCCCCGGCCGGGTGAGGTCCGGCACGGCCGCGGCGTCGCCGCAGGCGAAGACCTCCGGGTGCCCGGGCACGTTCAGTTCGGGTTCGACGAGCAGGCGCCCGCGTTCGACCGGCAGGCCGACCTCGGAGACCAGCGGGTCGGGGCGCACGCCGACGCACCAGATCAGGGACTTCGTGCCGACGAACTCGCCGTCGTCCAGCCGGACCCCTTCCGGGGTGGCCTCCTTGACGGACGTCCGCGTCCGTACGTCGACCCCGCGCCCGCGCAGCACCTTGTCCGCCGTCTGCGACAGGCGCCGGTCCAGTTCGGGCAGGATGCGCGGCGCGATGTCGAGGAGCAGCCAGCGCGGCTTGTGCCCGGCGTGTCGCCAGGCGCTCTGCTTGCGGACGAGGGCGTCGGTGAACATCTTGCCCTGGGCCGCGACCTCGGTCCCGGTGTAGCCGCGCCGACGACGACGAAGGTGCAGCGCGCGGCGCACTCGTCGGGGTCGCCGGTGGCGGCGGCCAGTTCGATCTGGCGGGTCACGTGGTCGCGCAGGTAGAGAGCCTCGGGCAGGCCCCGGAAGCCGTGGGCGTACTCGGAGACGCCGGGGATCGGCAGCAGCTTGTTGACACTGCCGACGGCCAGCACGAGCCGGTCGTACTCCAGCTCGCCCGTGTCGCCCTCGGGGCCCGTGTAGTGCACGCGGTGCGACGCCAGGTCGATGCGGTCCGCCTCGCCGAGGACCAGCCGTACGCGGGGAAGCGTCCCCGGCAGCGACACCGTCACCCGGCGCGGTTCGAGGATGCCGGCGGCGACCTGCGGCAGGAGGGGGAGGTAGAGGAAGTAGTCGGTGGGGTTGAGGAGGACGATCTCGGCCTTGTCCCGGACCTCCCGGGAGAGGGTCTTCGCGGCCTGATGGCCCGCGAAGCCGGCTCCGACGATCACGATACGGGGACGTTGACGGGTCACGCTTTCACCTCGTACACGGGGCGGTGGCGATGGACCTTCCCGGTGCCCCCGAGCCCGGGGGCCAAACACCGGGCGGTGCGGGTTTCCCCGGGTGCGCGCCGGTTACCCGCCCGCAGAAACCGTTCGCGCTGGAGGCACTTCCCATGACCGAGTTCGGATATTTCCTGTCGAGCGAGGAGTTCGGCCCCAAGGACCTCGTCGAGCAGGCGCGCATGGCCGAGCAGGCCGGCTTCCGGGCCCTGTGGATCTCCGACCACTACCATCCGTGGAACGAGGAACAGGGGCAGAGCCCCTTCGTCTGGTCGGTGATCGGCGCCCTGTCCGAGGCGGTCTCCCTGCCGGTGCAGACCGCCGTCACCTGTCCGACCGTGCGGATGCACCCGGCCGTGGTCGCCCAGGCCGCGGCCACGGCGGCCGTCCAGCTCGGCGAGGGCCGGTTCCGGCTCGGTGTGGGCAGCGGCGAGGCGCTCAACGAGCACATCCTGGGCGGCGCCTGGCCCAGCACCCGGGTACGGCTGGAGATGCTGGAGGAGGCCGTACAGCTGATCCGCAGCCTTTTCGACGGCAACGAGGTCAGCCACGAGGGCAAGCACTACACGGTGGAGAACGCCCGGCTCTACACCGTGCCCGACGAGCACGTCCCGATCGACATCTCCGCCTTCGGTCCCAAGGCCATGGCGCTGGCCTCGCGCATCGGCGACGGGCTGATCACCATGGCCCCCGACGAGGAATCGGTGAACCGCTTCCGCAAGGGCGGCGGCGGCTCCAAGCCGGTCAGCGGCGGCACCAAGGTCTGTTACGGGCCCGACCGCGACGCGGCGGTGCGCACGGTCCACCGGCTGTGGCCGAACGACCAGCTGCCCGGCGAACTGGGCCAGATCCTGCCCACACCACGCCACTTCGAGCAGGCGTCGGCCCTCGTCACCGAGGACATGGTCGCCTCGAACGTGGTGTGCGGCGACGACGCCGACGCGCACGTGCGTGAGCTGCTGGCCTACGCCGACGCCGGTTTCGACCGGGTGTACGTGAACCAGATCGGCCCCGACCAGCGCGGCTTCTTCGACTTCTACCGCACGAAGGTGCTGCCGCAGGTACGGGGCACATGAGACCGACGGAGCACGGCGTCTCACGTATCAAGATACGCGTCTCACATTCCGGCGTGGCGGCGTAGCGTACGGCGTACCGCTTCCGCGAGAAGCCGAGAGAAGGAGTACGCCATGCCGGAGGAAACCGCGGTCTACACCCATGGGCACCACGAGTCGGTGCTGCGCTCGCACAGCTGGCGGACCGCCGCCAACTCGGCGGCGTACCTCCTGGACGAACTGCGGCCGGGGCTGGACGTGCTGGACGTGGGCTGCGGTCCCGGCACCATCACGGCCGACCTGGCCGCGCTCGTCGCCCCCGGCCGGGTGACGGCGGTCGACGCGGCCGAGGACGTGCTCGCGGCGGGCGCGCGAGGCGGCGGCGGAACGCGGCCTGGACAACGTGCAGTTCGCGGTGGCCGATGTCCACGCGCTCGACTTCCCCGACGACTCCTTCGACGTCGTCCACGCCCACCAGGTGCTCCAGCACGTCGGCGACCCGGTGCGGGCCCTGCGGGAGATGCGCCGCGTGTGCCGCCCCGGCGGCGTCGTCGCGGCGCGCGACAGCGACTACGCCGCGATGACGTGGTTCCCCCGGGTGCCGCTCATGGACGAGTCGGCAGCAGCTGTACGGCCGGGTCGCCCGCGCGAACGGCGGCGAACCGGACGCGGGCCGCAGGCTCCTGTCCTGGGCGCGGCGCGCCGGCTTCACCGACGTACGGGCCTCGGCGGCGGCCTGGTGCTTCGCCGCGCCGACGAGCACGCCTGGTGGAGCGGGCTGTGGGCGGACCGTACGACGGCATCCGTGTACGCCGAACTGGCGGTGGACGGCGGCCACGCGACCGCGGACGAGCTGGCGGCGATCGCGGGGGCGTGGCGCGAGTGGGGCGGCCGGGACGACGCGTGGTTCATGGTGCCGCACGGGGAGGTGCTCTGCCGCGCGTGACGTACTGGGGTGCGGGCCGGTGCCCTGCGGGGCCGTTCCCCACCACGGGCATACGCCGGCCGGGCGGCCGGACCACCAACTACCCTGGCCCCCATGGAGATCCTCGGAACCACGCTGCGCATCTGCGTCGACGACCTGGAGGCCACGGTGGCCTTCTACGAACGCCTCACCCAAAGCCGCGCCCTGCGCTTCGAGCGCGGCGGGGTCTCCGTCGCCGCGGTCGGCTGCTTCCTCCTGATGAGCGGCCCCGAGTCCGAACTCGAAGTGCTGCGCAAGGTGTCGGCCACCATCGCGTCAAGGACGTCGAGAGGCGGGCGCGGCCCTGGCCGGGGCCGGCGCCCGCATCATCGCGGGCCCCGTCCCGACCCCGGTGGGCCGCAACCTCATCGCCGCGCACCCCGACGGCTCGGTCTTCGAGTACGTCGACCGGCGCGCGGCCGTCTGACCGCCGGCTACTTTGCCGCCGGCCGCATCCGGTAGTCGTACGCCTCCGGCAGCGGCTCGTCGCCGGCCACCGCCGCCCACACCTCGCCCAGCACCTCCGCGCCCTCACGCAGGTCGGGCACCTCGAAGCCGGCGTCGAAGAGAGCGCGGCCGCCCTCCCTGTCCCCCTCCGCGACGAGGAGCTGCGCCTCGACGAGCCGGAAGGCGGCCGCTCCCGCGTACGGCGGGGGGCAGTCCCTCCCAGACGGCGCGGGCCGCCTGCGGCCGCTGTGCCGCGAGGAGCGCGGCGATCGCCTCGCGGCCGAGGGTGGCCGTCGCCGCGGTCCACACCTCGCCGTCGCCCCGCTCCTGGCCCTCGCCGTCGCCCCGCTCCTGGCGGAGGAGGTCGTCGAACGCTTCGGCGTAATGGTCGGCGGCGCGCCCGGGGTTGCCCGCTCCCGGTCGGCGACGAGCGAGACAGCGCAGCAACGGCCAGCGCGCAGAGGCCAGTTTGAGCCCCCGCTCCCAGCTGCGCACGGCCTGTGCCACATCGCCCGCGTGCCACTGGGCGACCCCCAGGTGGTATTCGGTGAGGGGCTCCGCCGGCGCCGTCTCCAGCATGTCCCGCCAGTGCGGCGCGACCAGCGACGGGCCCGGCAGGGCCGCCTCGCGCGACGCCGGGAAGGTGCCGCTGCGCTCCAGCTCCAGCCACGGCAGCTGCTGTTCGCCGAGCGTCGCCTCGTCGAAGGGCGTGCCGGGGAGCTCCAGTGCGGCGCGCACGACTTCGAGCGCGCCCCACCCGGTAGCCGGTGGCGAGCGACTCGCCGGGCTCGTGGTCGGCGTACGGCCGCCACGCCGCGTAGGCCGCCTCCACCCGCGCGCGCGCAGCGCCTCCTCCAGCCGGGCCCCGGCCTCCGCGCGGGCCGCCGCCCAGTCCTCGCCGTGCACCGCCCCCGGGTCGGCGGCCAGCGGACCGTACGCCTCCAGCCAGCTGAACTCGGCGCCGGCCTCCAGCGGTACGTGCTCCAGCTGGGTACGGGCGAGGCCGGCCTGGATCTCGGCGTATCCCGGAGTCCCCGGTTCGGTCAGCCACTGCTGCCAGCGCCGTCCGCCGCGACCCGCGCCCCACAGGAACAGTTTGCGGCCGCGCAGCAGGTCGGTGGAGGTCTGGACGAGCCCCCGCCCGTCGGCGCCGAGCGAGGCGATCCACTTGCGGGCCCCTTCGGGCACCTCGTAGAAGTAGTCGGCCGGGAACTCGCCGCGCAGCGGGTACGTGCGGTCGGTGCCGTCGCCGTGGGACTCCGGCACCGGCACGCGCCGCAGGCGGCGCTCGTACCCGAAGTGCCAGGCTTCGTCCGCCGGGGCGAGCACCCGGGTCCCCTCGTCCTCCGGGACCGCGATGTTGGACCACCAGTAGGTGGGCACGGTCCGCTCGTGCGGGTTGCGTATCCGTACGCCGACGTACAGGAAGTCGGAGTCGGCCGGCAGCCACAGGTCCACCTGGAAGGGCAGGTCGCGCAGCCGCTCCCACTCCCAGAGCCTGACCATGTCGCCGCCGTCCGGGGCGGGGACGACCGCGGCGTGCAGCGGGGCGCAGGACAGCGCCGTGTGCCCGGTGGCGCCGATGTTCCACTCCAGTCCGCCGGAGAACCAGGCGCCGTTGAGCGCGAAGTCGGCGGGCTGGAAGACCGGGTTGCGGTAGAGCAGTTCGCGTCCCGACGGCTTGTGGAACAGCGAGTGCACGCGCCCGCCGAGCCCCGGCAGCACGGTTCGCGCGCAGCCGGTCGTTCTCGATGACGATCGCGTCGAGGTCCGTCTGCGCGCGCTCGCGTCCGTATCCGTCCAGGACGCGTACGGGCAGGAGGGTGCGCAGCGGTTCGTAACCGACCTGGCGGGCCATGTCGCGCGGCAGCAGCGCGCGCGAACGCTCGTCGATGACGTGGGTCTCGTCGAGGGGGCGGAGTACCGGCAGCGGGTTCTCCGGCCCCAGAGGGGCGGCGGGCAGGGTCAGTACGGCACGTCGCACGGTCGTGGCCAAGGCAGTCTCACTCCCTCACACGGGCCGCCGTCCACCGGCGCCCGACGCCCATCCGAACACGGCGGACGCCTCTGTGACCAGGGGGTCCTGAGGAGGACCGCCGAGAGTCAGCGGCGCATTTCCGAGGTGATCGCCCACCGTTCGTGGTCGCGCCAGGCGCCGTCGATGTGGATGAAGTCCGGCGAGAAGCCCTCCAGCCGGAACCCGGCCCTGCGGACGAGCGCGGTGGACGCCTTGTTCGCGGGCTGGATGTTGGCCTCCAGCCGGTGCAGGCCCATGGGGCCGAAGGCCTGGTCCATGACCAGGCCGAGGCCCTCGCTCATCAGGCCGCGGCCCGCCGCGTGCGCGAACGCGCCGTAGCCCAGCGCGCCGCACAGGAAGTTGCCCCCGACGATGTTGTTGATGTTGATGAAGCCCGCGATGCGGCCGTCCGGGCGCTCGTACACCAGGAAGCCGGCCCGCGCCGGGTTGTCGATGAGCAGGCTCGCGTAGGCGGTGTACGCCGCGGGCCGCTCCGGCGGGAAGAGCCACGGGTGGTGCAGGCTCCTGCTCTCGCGCGCCAGCGCGGAGAACTCGTCGGCGTCGGCGTGGCTGAAGTGCCGCAGGCCCACGCGCGGGCCCTCGGCGAGGCGGGGGGCGCGCTCGGAGCTCTCGGACATCCCTCCAGGCTACTTCCGCCCTCCCCGGCGCGCGTGACCGGGCGTGCGGCGGGGAGCGCCGTCAGCCGAGCGAGCCCCTGGTCACCGGAAGCTCCAGGACACCGGTGTCCTCGGGGGCGCTGGTGACCGTCACCGGCTTGATGCCCCGGTTGCCGTAGTACGCGTCGTCGCTCGCCGCGACGACGAACTCCAGCCGGTGTCCGGTCTCGTAGCGGTGCACGATGCCGGGGAGCGAGACGGTGAAGGGGCGGGTCACGTCCGGCACGCGGACCGGTGCGACGAGGCGCTGGACGAGCGTCCTGGTGCCGTCGGGGGCGACGTCGTACAGCTTGGCGAAGAGGACGAGCTTGTCGGCGGCGTCACCCGAGTGGTGTACGCGCTCGGTCTTCGGGGAGACGACCTTCAGGGTCGCCCTCGGCGCGCCGACCACGTCCACGGGGACCTTGAGCGGCTCGGTGGACCAGCCGAGGTAGGTGCCCGGGGCGTCGCCGGGCCGGCGGTCGGGCAGACCGGCCAGGCCGGCCAGGGAGTTCTCGGAGTGGCTGGTGGGGAAGAGGCGGTTGCGGTACTCGCGGGCGCGCGCACGACCTTGGAGCGGTTGTCGACGAGCTTGCCGTCGCCGGAGAGGTACACCTTCCGCGACAGGGCGGGCGCGCGGCGGCCGTGCCGTAGCCGCTCCGCCAGTCGCGGTAGTACGCGAAGGCGGGGCCGGTGTCGGTGCCCTTCCTGCCGTGCAGGTAACGGTCGAACCAGGCGAGGATGCGCCGGCCGACGTAACTGGTCTCCAGATTGCCCCGGGCGAGGTCGAGTTCACCGGCTGCGGGGTCGGTGAGGCCGCCGCTGTGGCCCCAGGACTGCCAGATCATGCGGGTCTCGGTGCCCTGGGCCTTGAGGGCCTTGTACGTCGCCTCCGCCTCGTTGAGGTTGAAGAGGGTGTCGGCCTGGCCCTGGACGATCAGTGTCGGCGCCTTGACCTTGTGGAGGTACGAGACCGGGGAGACGCTGCGCGCGTAGGCGAGCATCTCGGCGGTGCGGCCGGCGGGGTAGCGGCCCGAGGCCAGCAGACGGGTGGTCCCGCAGGCCTCGGAGACGAAGTGCAGGCAGCCCCCGCCACCGGCCCGGGACAGGTCGAGGCCCGGGTTGAGCAGGCCCTGCGCCTCGCCCATGAGGAAGAAGCCGGACGTCCACTGGTACTTGTACGCGCCGGGGACGGCCCGGCCGTCCGTGGCGTTGTTGGGGTCGAGGGAGTAGGCGAGGTCGTTCCAGGTGATCAGGGGCACGAGGGCGTCCAGGCGGCGGTCGTTCGCGGCCGTGGCCAGCTGGACGGTGCCGCCGTACGAGCCGCCGATCATCCCGACGCGCGGGTCGCCCGCGCCGTCTTTGAGGACGTAGTCGGCGCGGTTGCCCGTCGTCGGCCGCGCGGGTGCCGCCCAGGAAGTCGATCAGGCCCGACGCGGCCCTGCCGTCGATCTCCGGGTCGTTGAGCGAGACGGGGCAGCCGGACTTGCCGAAGCCGAGGCCGGAGTAGGCGAGGGCGACGTAGCCGCGGGTGGCGAAGGCTTTGGCGGTGGCGTCGGTGGAGCCGTCGGCCTTGCTGCCGCCGAAGCCGTTGGTGGTGAGGACGGCGGGCACGGGACGGGCCCTGTCCGCTCCGGAGGGGCGGTACCGGTCGCCGTCGACGGTGCGCTTCCTGCCGCCCGCCTGCACCGTGAACTTCAGGGGAGTGACGGTGAATCCGGCCGTCGCGCCGGCCTGTCCGGGGGCGGCCAGGGCGAGGGCCGCGGCGAGCGCGCGCCGACGGCGAAGACGATCGGTCTGCGGGACGCGGGGACGGGTCGGCGACGGCGAGGGCGACGGGGCATGCGGACCTCCACGCTGAGGGCACCTTACCGACCGGTCAGTATCGGCGCCCGTCATGCTGGGACACGCGTCGTACGGCTGTCAACGGTCGCGGCCGGGGCGGATGCTGGAGAACCTGTGAAGAACGGCCGGGCCGGCCTGGCCACGGCTTTGGGAAGAGCGTTGTCGGACCCGGCTGTTACGTTCCGGGAATGACGAAACGTGTTCCTTTCACCGGTGGCGAGAAGGAAAGTCTCCAGGCCGCCCTGGACCGGCACCGCGATGCCGTGCTGTGGAAGCTCGACGGCCTCGACGACGAGCAGCTGCGCCGGCCCATGACCCCGTCCGGGACCAGCCTGCTGGGCCTGGTGAAGCACCTGGCGAGCGTCGAGTACGGGTGGTTCTGCACCACGTTCGGGCGCGAGAGCGAGCCGATGTGGTTCGAGCCGCAGGACGACATGACGGTGACGGACGACGAATCCACCACGGACATCGTGGAGTTCTACGGCCGCGCACGGGCCGCCGCCGACCGGGCGACGGCGAGCTCGGCCTGGACACGCGGGGCACGTCGTGGTCGGGCAGCACCGTGTCGATGCGCTGGGTGCTCATCCACATGCTGGAGGACACCGCGCGGCACGCGGGCCACATGGACATCATGCGTGAGCTCATCGACGGGGCGACGGGCGACCACCCGGGGACCTGAACGCCTGCCGCCTCACCGCAGCGCGGGCACGTCGAGGGTGAGGGTGCGGGTGTCCGTGTCGAGCACGGCGGGCACGCCGAGCGGCATGGTCAGGGCGCTCGCGCAGTGCCCGAAGCCCAGCTCCTCGACGACCGGCACCCCCAGGGAGCCCAGCCGGTCGTGCAGCAGCTTCCGCACCTCCTCCTCGTACGGGCCGCACTCCTCCCACGAGCCGAGGGCGATGCCCGCCACGCCGTCCAGCCAGCCGGAGCGCAGCAGCTGGGTGAGGATCCGATCGAGGCGGTACGCCTCCTCGCCGATGTCCTCGACGAGCAGCAGACCGCCGCGGGCGCCGGGTCTGGCGTACGGAGTGCCCAGGCCGGCGGCGAGCAGGCTGACGCAGCCGCCGAGCGTGATGCCGCGCGCCCGGCCGGGGACCAGGACGCCCGCCGCCTCCAGGCCGAGCGTCATGACCGACTCGGGCTCGAAGAGCGTGGCCCGCAGCGAATCCTGTGTCGGGCGTCCTTGAGGAAGGGAACGCTCGCGGCCATCGGCCCGTGCAGCGTGGCCAGGCCCAGCCGTACGGCGAAGGCCTCGTGCAGCGCGGTGATGTCGCTGTAGCCGACGAAGACCTTGGGTCCGGCCGCACGCATCGCCGCCCAGTCGACCAGGTCCACCATGCGCTGGGATCCGTAGCCGCCCCGCGCACAGATCACCGCGTCCACCGACGGGTCGCACCAGGCCTCCTCCAGATCCCGGGCCCGCGCCTCGTCCGGTCCCGCCAGGTATCCGAACTGCCGGTGCACGTCCAGCACATGGGGGCCGGCCACCGGTTCGAGGTCCCAGCTCCGCAGGATGTCGAGGCCCTCTTCGAGCCGCTCCTCGGGAACGGGCCCGCTGGGGGCCACGACGGCGACCCGCGCCCCCGCCCTCAGCCGCGCGGGCCTGGTCAGAGGCGTCAGAGGCGTCAGAGACGTCGGAGGCGTCGGAGGCGTCGGAGGCGTCGGAGGAACAGGGGTCATGTGGTGAGCTCCAGGGGGGGTACGTCGTCGCGGTCGACGCCGAAGGTCCGGGCGTAGAGGGAGAGTTCGGCCTCCAGAGCGCGGGTCATGGTCTCGGCCCTGCGGAAACCGTGCCCCTCCCCCTCGAAGGCGAGGTACGCGTGCGGGACTCCGCGTCCCGCCATGCGCTCCAGGAACCTCTCGCACTGCGCGGGCGGGCAGATCACGTCGTCGAGCCCCTGGAGCAGCAGGAACGGTGCGGTGATCCGTTCCGCCCGGTGCACGGGCGAACGGTCGCGGTAGCGGTCGGGGCAGGCGGCGAGCGGTCCGACGAGGCTCTCCAGGTACCGCGACTCGAAGTCGTGGGTCTCGCCCGTCGCCCAGCCCTCCAGGTCGAGGATCGGGTAGATCACGGTGCCGCAGGCATAGACGTCGGTGCCGGCCAGCGAGGCCGCCGCCGTCCAGCCGCCCGCGCTGCCGCCTCGGATCGCGAGCCTGCGCGGATCGGCCGTGCCCTCCTCGGCCAGGGCGACGGCGACGGCGGCGCAGTCCTCGACGTCCACGACGCCCCACTGTTCGCGCAGCCGGTCGCGGTACTCGCGTCCGTACCCGGCGGAGCCGCCGTAGTCGACCTCGGCGACGCCGATGCCGCGCGAGGTGAAGTAGGCGATCTCCAGGTCGAGTACGAGCGGGGCGCGCCCGGTCGGCCCGCCGTGCGCCCACACCACGTACGGCGGCAGCTCGTCGCCGGGGGCGATGCGGCCGGGGTTGTGCGGCGGGTAGATGTGGGCGTGGATCTCGTGGCCGTCGGGTCCGGTGAAGACGCGGATCTGCGGCTCGGGATAGAAGGCGGGGTCCACCGGGTCGTCGTGCGCGGAGCCGATGACCCGGGTGTGCCCGGTGAAGGTGTCGAGCTCCATGACCTCGTACGCGCTGCGCGGGCTGGCGGCGACACCGACGACCCGGCTCCCGTGCACGGCGAGCGTGGGGGCCCACTCGGTCCAGGGGCCCGCCGAGTCGACGACTTCGCAGCTCTCCGGGTCGAGAATGCCCAGCGCTGTGGTGCCGCTGCCGTGGATGACGGCGATCAGGCCGTTGTCCAGCGGGTGGAACCAGCGCAGGCCGATCTTCCAGAGCGGCCCGGCGAACTCCTCGGCGCGGGCGCAGAGCGGGACCACCGTTGCCCCGTGCGGGTCCGCGCGGTACAGGTTCCACCACCCGCCGGCGTCACTGGCGTAGAGCAGCTGTCCGTCGGCGGTCCAGTCGACCTGGGCGACCGACTCCTCGGGTCCGCCGAGGAAGCTCCGCGGGTCGCGGAAGGTACCGTCCTCGGCGACGTCCGCGAGGATCACTTCCGTGCCGTCCCAGGGCATCCGGGGGTGGTCCCAGGCGATCCAGGCCGCCCGCAGTCCGTCCGGGCAGACGCGGGGGCCGGTGACGAAGCGGTGCGCGCCGTCGGAGAGTTCCCGTACGGCGGCGCGGTCCTCGGCGGCGGAGCCGTCGAGCGGTACGGCGTCGATGACGCGCCGTACGTCGGTGGGGGCCTCGCCCGTGAACTCCTCCAGTACGCACCACACTTCGCCCGCCGCGCCCCGGTCCGTACGCAGCTGCGGGTCGACCCAGCGCAGCCCGCCGCCGACGGCCGAGACAGGAGTGAGGGGCCGGGGCTCGGCGCCGGGCACGTCCGGTTCGTACGCGTAGAGCCGCTGGTCGGGGAAGTGGACGAAGACGACGAGCGGGCCGCCCACCGCGCGCTGAGCGCCGGCCCAGGGCAGGCCGCCGTACTCGACGAATCTGCGGCGTACGTTCCAGGGGGCCGGCAGAACCGATTCCTCGGCGCCGTCCGCCCGCCGGCGCACCAGCGCGCGCCGTCCGCCCTCGGTCGGGGCGCGGCGCGGTCCACCACACCTCTCGCCGATCCATCCCGACGTACTCCGGGTGCCCGCCGTGCGAGGCGGCGAGCCCGGCGCCGATCGGCGACGGCCAGCTTCCGTACGGCCCTGTGGGCACCATGCCTTTCAACTCCCCGAGCTGTGGGATCTGCTATGCGGTCTTCAGGTAATGGTCGAGCACCCGCACGCCGAAGTGGAGGGCCTCGACCGGAACGCGTTCGTCCACGCCGTGGAAGAGCGCCCCGTAGTCGAAGTCGGCGGGCAGCTTCAGCGGCGAGAAGCCGTACCCCGTGATGCCGAGCCGGGAGAACTGCTTGGCGTCCGTGCCGCCCGACATGCAGTACGGCACGACGTGCGCGCCGGGGGCGAAGTGCTCCACCGCGGCGCGCAGTTTCGCGTACGTCGGCGAGTCGGTGGGCGCCTGGAGGGCGGTCTCCCGGTGGTGGAACTCCCAGTCCACCAGGTCTCCCGTGAGCAGGTCCATGGTCCGGCGGAACTCCTCCTCGCCGCCGGGCAGGAACCGTCCGTCGACGTAGGCGGTCGCCCGTCCCGGGATGACGTTGACCTTGTAACCGGCGTCCAGCATGGTCGGGTTGGCGCTGTCCCGCACCGTCGCCTCGACCAGCTCGGCGGCCGGTCCCAGCTTGTTGAGCAGCGCGTCCACGTCGAAGCCGGGCGCGTCGAAGTCCGGTGCGTCGAGGTGGTGCAGGGCCGCGAGCTCGGTGAGGGCGGCCCGGACGGTCGGGGTGAGCCGCACCGGCCACTCGTACGCGCCGATCCGGGCGACGGCGGCCGCCAGTCTGCTCACGGCGTTGTCCCGGTTGACCTTGGAGCCGTGGCCCGCCGTGCCGACGCCGGTGAGCTTGAGCCAGCCGGTGCCCCGCTCCCCCGCCGCGATCGGGTAGATCTCCATGCCGGGGCCCGCGTGGAAGGTGTAGGCGCCGGATTCGCTGATGCCTTCCGTACAGCCCTCGAAGAGCTCGGGGTGCTCGTCGGCGAGGAAACCGGAGCCGTCGGCCGCGCTGGCCTCCTCGTCGGCGGTGAAGGCGAGCACGATGTCGCGGCGGGGCCGGGTGCCGGAGCGCGCCCAGGCCCGTACGACGGCGAGGACCATCGCGTCCATGTTCTTCATGTCGACGGCGCCACGGCCCCAGACCACGCCGTCGCGGACCTCCCCGGAGAAGGGGTGCACGCTCCAGTCGGCGGGCTCGGCGGGCACGACGTCGAGGTGGCCGTGGACGAGGAGGGCGTCGGCGGACGGGTCCGTGCCGGCGATCCTGGCCACGACGTTGGTCCGTCCGGGGGTCCGTTCGAGCAGGTGGGGGGCGAGCCCGGCGCCGGCCAGCCGCTCGGCGACGTACTCGGCGGCCGGGCGCTCGCGCAGTCGCCGTCGCCGCGGTTGGTGGTGTCGATCCGGATGAGGTCGGACGTGAAGGTCACGACCTGGTCGAGCGCGAGCGCGTCGGCCGTTCCCCCGTCGGCCGGCTGGTGGTCAGCCATACTGCTCCTCCACTGCGGCCGAGACGATCGTCGTCACGGCCTTGAACGTACGAATGCCCTCATACATCGTCCCGCTGGTGTACGCGACACGCCGTTCTCCGGTCGCCTCCACCCCTGGTACCACGGTCGCGACGCCTGAAAGGTGCTCCGCGTCGAATTCCAGCTCCACGGTGAACGGGCCGCCGCGCACCGGTTCGTGGCGTACGGCGAGGGCCGTCGCCTCCTTCGCGGCGGCCCTGATGTCGGCGGCGGTGCGGGCCGGGGTGCGGCACACCGCGGCGTACCGCGAGACGTGGTCCTTGACCGCGACCTTGCGGGCCCGGGGCGCGTAGCCCTCGGCGTCCTCGCAGGTCAGGTCGTCGCCGGTGACGAGGACCACCGGTACGCCGTACTCCGCGACGACGTGGGAGTTGAGCAGGCCCTCACTGGCCCGCTCGCCGTTGACCCACACGCCCGTGACGGAGTTGGCGAGGTAGGTGTGCGCGAGGACGCCCTCGGTGCCGGCGCCGGTGTGGTAGCCGACGAAGGCGATGCCGTCCACGTCCCCGTGCTGCACGCCCTCGACCATGCTGAGCGACTTGTGCCGGCCCGTGAGCATCTCGGCGCGCTCGTCGAGGTGCTCCAGGAAGAGGTTGCGCATGGTCCAGTGCGCCTCGTTGACCAGCACCTGGTCGGCGCCCCCGTCGAAGAAGCCGAGAACGGCCGCGTTGACGTCGGACGTGAACAGGGAGCGGCAGCGCTCCCACTGCGGTGTGCCCGGCAGCACGTCGGCCGGCCAGGTGACACCGGTGGCGCCCTCCATGTCGGCGCTGATGAGGATCTTCATGAATCAGCCGTCCCCTCGCAGGTCATGCCGCGTCACGTTACGCGCCGGGCCACCACCGGGCCAGAGCCACATGCGGGTCCGGAGGTCCGGTCCTCTGCGAGGAGAGGGCGCGGGGAGGGCGAGGGGAGAGCCAGGGATCCGGTCAGTCGTGCGGCCCCTCGACCAGAACCACCTCCAGGGTGCGCGGGCCGTGCACGCCCTCGACCCGGTCCAGCTCGATGTCGCTGTCGCCGAGGGGCCCGAGATCCAGGTCAGCGGCCGCCGGGGATCCAGCCGCTCCAGGGCCTGGGGCACCGAGCCGACCACCTGGTCCGGGACCCGTACGACACAGATGTGGTGATCGGGCACCAGAGTGATCCGGCGCCTGCCCTGGTCGGGGCCGCCGTCCAGGACGATCGTGCCGGTCTCGGCGATCGCGACCGCGCAGCCCGTGACCACGCTGTCCACGGCGTCGAGCTGATGCGTGGTGCTCGCCTCCCGGTCGTGCACCCGGACCGGGTCCGCGGCGGCCAGCCAGTGCGGCGGGAGCCCCGGCGGTACGAGCACCGACTGCGAACCGCGCTCGGCCAGGAGCCGCATCAGCAGGTCCTCCAGCCCGGCCGGGTCCGTCCGGTGCACGACCGCCCGGTAGTCCGCCAGGTTCTCCGCGAGCAGTTCGACCGTCTCCTCGGTACTCCGGTCGCCGTGCACCCGCAGGTAGCCGCGTTCCACCCGTACGTCCTCGGGCCGCTCGCCGGCCGGTACGTCCGCCAGGGCCCGGCGCACCCGCGCCAGCACCCGCTCCCTGCTGCCGCTGCCGCTGTTGCACCGGGCTCCTCCGCGGGTGCGCTGCCACCAGTCCCTGAACGGTTCCGCGGGCAGCTCGGGCAGTGCCCGCGTGTCGCTCCACGCGCGCCCCGGCCCCGGCAGCCGCTTCGGATGGATGCGGCGGGTACGGGACGCCAGCCGCTGTCCGGCCCGCAGCGCGCCCGGGTGGTCCAGCGCCCAGCGCGCCGCGCGCATCGCCGAGCGCGCCGCCGCGTGCCCCTTCGCGGGCCGGATCGTGACCCGCGCCCCGTTCCTGGTCACCGTCCCGCCCTCCACCACCCGCTCCCGCAGGTGCACCAGCACCTCCGGGATGTCGATGGCGACGGGACACACCTCGTAGCAGGCCCCGAGCAGCGACGACGCGTACGGCAGCGAGGCGTCGACCTCGCTCCCCGTACCGCGCAGCTGCGGGCTGAGGATCGCGCCGATCGGCCCCGGGTAGACCGAGCCGTACGCGTGCCCGCCGGCCCGCTCGTAGACCGGGCACACGTTCAGGCACGCCGAGCAGCGGATGCAGCGCAGCGCCTGGCGCCCCACCTCGTCGGCCAGCGTGTCGGTGCGGCCGTTGTCCAGGAGCACCAGGTGGAATTCGCGCGGCCCGTCGCCGTCCGTCGTACCGGTCCACATGGTCGTGTACGGGTTCATCCGCTCCGCCGTCGAGGAGCGGGGCAGGAGCTGCAAGTACACCTCCAGGTCCCGCCAGGTCGGAACGGTCTTCTCGATGCCGACGACGGAGATCAGTGTCTCGGGGAGGGTCAGGCACATCCGCCCGTTGCCCTCGGACTCGACCACGACGAGGGTGCCGGTCTCCGCCACCATGAAGTTGGCGCCCGAGATGCCGACCTTGGCGCGCAGGAACTTCTCCCGCAGGTGCAGCCGGGCCGCCTCGGCCAGTTCGGCCGGGGTGTCGGTCAGCCCCTCGGGGGCGCCCGCCCCCAACTCCCCATCTCGCGCTCGAAGATGTCGCGGATCTCGCCCCGGTTGCGGTGGATGGCGGGCACCAGGATGTGCGACGGCCGGTCGTCGCCGAGCTGCACGATCAGCTCCGCGAGGTCGGTCTCGTAGGCGCGGATGCCTTCGGCCTCCAGCGCCTCGTTGAGTCCGATCTCCTGCGTGGCCATCGACTTGACCTTGACGACCTCGTGCTCCCGCGTGCCGTCGCCGACGGCCGCCTTCACCAGCCCGGTCACGATCCGGTTGGCCTCCTCGGCGTCCGCGGCCCAGTGCACGGTGCCGCCCGCCGCCGTGACCGACTCCTCCAGCTGGACGAGGTAGTGGTCGAGATGGCGCAGCGTCCGGTCCTTCACGTCCTTGCCGGCGGCGCGCAGCTGCTCCCAGTCGTCCAGCTCGGCGACGGCCTTGGCGCGCTTGTCGCGGATGGTGTGCGTGGCGTGCCGGAGGTTCCTGCGCAGCGTCTCGTTGCCCACGGCCTCCCGCGCGGCGGCCGGGAACGCCGGCATCCCCAGGTACGTACCGCTCGTACCGCTCATGTGTACGGCTCCTCCTCGGTCGCGGCGAGGATCTCCGCGATGTGCACGGGCCGCACCGCGGACCCCTGCTTGGTGAGCGTCCCGCCGATGTGCATCAGGCAGGAGTTGTCGACGGTGCACACCGTCCCGGCGCCCGTGGACTCGATGTTGCGCACCTTGTCCGCGCCCATCGCCGCCGACACGGCGGCGTTCTTCACGGCGAACGTGCCGCCGAAACCGCAGCACTCCTCCGCGCCCGGCAGTTCGCGCAGCTCCAGCCCCCGGACCCGCTCCAGCAGCCTGCGCGGCCGGTCGTGCAGGCCCAGCACGCGCAGCCCGTGGCAGGTGGGGTGGTAGGTGACGGGGTGCGGGAACCAGGCACCGACGTCGGTCACACCGAGGACGTCGACCAGGAACTCCGTCAGTTCGTACGTCTTCGGCACGGCCCGCGCCGCGCGTCCGCCAGCGCCCGGCCGCGCCCTTCGGCGACCGCCTTGGCGCCGATCCGCGGGTAGTTGTCGCGGACCATCGCGGCGCAGGAACCGGAGGGCGTGACGACGTACTCGTAGTCGGCGAAGGCCGCGTCGTACCGCCGTACCAGCGGCTCGGTCTCGTGGCGGTAGCCGGTGTTGAACTGCGGCTGCCCGCAGCAGGTCTGGGCCTGCGGGAAGTCCACCTCCACCCCCAGCCGCTCCAGCAGCCGCACGACGGCCTGCCCGGTGCGCGGATAGAGCGTGTCGTTCACGCAGGTGACGAAGAGAGCTACGCGCACGTCACATCCTCCTCCCCCGGCAGCCTGTGCCGATCCGGTCCGCGGCCTCGTCCCATGCGGAACGATCACCCGCCGGACGGTAGTACCGCAAGGGCTGGGTGGCGCGCAGCAGGGCCCGCAGCCCGGCGAGTCCGCCGCCGACCGCCCCGGCCGCGCGCGCCTGGACCAGTACGTTGCCGAACGCCGCCGCCTCGGCGGGGCCCGCGACGACCGGCAGGCCGGCCGCGTCCGCCGTCAGCCGGCACAGCAGCGTGTTGTGCGCGCCGCCGCCGACGACGTGCACCGTGCCCGCCGTCCGGCCGGACAGCGCCTGGGCCTCCTCGACGGCCGCGCGGTGGGCCAGGGCGAGCGAGTCGAGCACGCAGCGGGTGGTCTCGACGGGTGTACGGGGCTCCGGCTGCCCGGTGCGGGCGCAGGCCTGTGCGATACGGCGGGGCATGTCGTTCGGCGCGAGGAAGATGGGGTCGCCCGCGTCCACGACCGAGCGCAGCGGAGCCGCCCGCGCCGCCCCGTCGAGGAGGGCGGCGAGGTCCTGCGGATCCCCCTGCGCCTCCCAGGTGCGCAGGCACTCCTGCAACAGCCACAGCCCCATGATGTTGCGGAGGTAGCGGACGGTGCCGTCCACCCCCAGCTCGTTGGTGAAGTTCGCGGCCCGGGACGCCTCGGTGAGCACCGGCCGGTCGAGTTCGAGCCCGGCGAGGGACCAGGTCCCGGTGGCGATGTACGCGAAGCCGCCCCCGTCCGCTCCCTCGTCCGCGGGGACGCCCACCACCGCCGACGCCGTGTCGTGCGAGCCCACGGCGGTCACCGGGACGGGGCCGGTCAGTCCCGTCTCGGCCAGCACCTCGGGCCGCAGCAGTCCGGCCGGGTCGCCGGGGTCGCGCAACGGCGGGAACAGCCCGAGGTCGATGCCCAGGCGCGCGGCGACGACGGGCGACCAGGTGCGGGTGCGCGGATCGACGAGCTGGGTGGTGGAGGCGTTGGTGATCTCGGTGCCCGCCTCGCCCGTCAGCCAGTACGAAATCAGGTCGGGTATCAGCAACAGCTGCTTCGCGGCGGCGAGTTGTGGCGTTCCCTGGGCCGCGACGAGCTGGAAGACGGTGTTGAACGGCAGGTGCTGGAGCCCCGTGGCGGCGTACAGCTCCTCGGGCGGCAGCGCGGCGGCGACCTTCTCCGGCGCGCCGTCGGTCCGGGTGTCCCGGTAGTGCACGGGGTTGCCGAGCAGGGCGCCGTCGGCGTCGAGCAGCCCGTAGTCCACCGCCCAGCTGTCGATCCCGACCCCCGCCAGCCGCCCGCCGGCCGCGTCCCGGCGCCCGCAGGCCGTCGAGCACGCCCCGGTAGAGGGCGAGGACGTCCCAGTGCAGCGTCCCGCCGGTCCTCACGGGCCGGTTCGCGAAGCGGTGCACCTCCTGGAGGTCCAGGGTCCCGGGCCCGACCCGGGCGACCATGACGCGTCCGCTGGAGGCGCCCAGGTCCTACGGCGCGAAGGTGCGGGTGCGGGGCATGAGTTCCTCGTGGAGTGCGATGGGACGGTGACGGGGGGCGGGGCAGGGGCGGCGGAGCTGTTCCCACCCGCCCGT
>RHMC01000249.1 GCA_003719395.1 Streptomyces altiplanensis | reverse complement strand
CCGCCGGGCCCGACGGCGTCGTGCCGGCCGGGAACACCGCCGGGCCCGACGGCGTCGTGCCGGCCGGGAACACGCCCGCAGGGCGTTCCGCGCGGCGGCCCGTGCCCCGGCGGCGGCGGCCGCGCCGCGCGCCAGGCAGACTGGGGCCCATGGCCATTCACAAAGACCTGCTCGGGGGACCGCCCCCGACCCACCTGCCCGACGACCCGGAGCTGCGCGAGCTGCTCGCGAACGGCACGGCGCCGTCCGACGTCGCCGCGAAGTACCCCGCGTCCTCGCTCGCCTGGGCCCAGCTCGCCGACGAGGCGTCGAGAACGGCCGGGTCGTCGAGTCGTACGCCTACGCCCGCACCGGCTACCACCGCGGCCTCGACGCGCTGCGCCGCGCCGGCTGGAAGGGCCACGGCCCCGTGCCGTGGGACCACGAGCCGAACCGCGGCTTCCTGCGCGCGCTGCACGCGCTCGCCCGCGCCGCGCAGTCGATCGGTGAGCAGGAGGAGTACGAGCGCTGCTCGGCCTTCCTGCGGGACTCGTCCCCGGCGGCGGCCGACACCCTCGGCTGACCAGGGGTGACAGCCGCGGAGGCCCGTGCCGCCAGGCGCGGGCCTCCCGTGTTCCGCGGCTACGTCCTATGATGCCGGGAAGGGACCGGGGCTCCGTAGCCACAAGGAAGGGGCGGACCGCTACCTGGAAGTTCGTGTCGAGGAGACAGCGATGTCGCAAAACCCCGATGCCCAGGCGGCAGGTTCGGACACCCCGAACCTCGATTTCGCGGGCACCACTCCCTACGAGGACTACGTCCAGGCGGACGTCCTCACCCACCTCCAGCACCCCCTCTCCGACGACCCCGGGGAGATGGTCTTCCTGGTGACGACCCAGGTCATGGAGTTGTGGTTCACCGTCATCGTCCACGAGTGGGAAACCGCGGCGAAGGCGCTCGGACAGGACGACCTGCGGGTCGCCACGGACGCGCTCAAGCGCTCCCTGCGCGAACTGGAGGCCCTCAATGCCTCCTGGCGGCCGCTCGCCCACCTCACCCCCGCGCAGTTCAACTCGTACCGCAGCGCGCTCGGCGAGGGCTCCGGATTCCAGTCCGCGATGTACCGGCGGATGGAGTTCCTGCTCGGCGACAAGTCCGCCTCGATGCTCGTCCCGCACCGCGGTGCGCCGCGCGTGCACGCCGAGCTGGAGAAGGCGCTGCACGAGCCGAGCCTGTACGACGAGACGCTGCGGCTGCTCGCACGGCGCGGTCTGCCGGTGCCCGACTCCGTGCTCAACCGCGACCTGTCGCAGAAGTACGAGCCCTCGCCCGAGGTCGAAGCGGTCTGGACCGAGATCTACCAGGGCGACCAGAACGCCGAACTGGTGCGCCTGGGCGAGCTGCTGACCGATGTCGGCGAGCTGGTGTGGCGATGGCGCAACGACCACCTCGTCGCGACCCGGCGCGCCATGGGCTCCAAGGTCGGCACCGGTGGCTCCGCCGGTGTGGCCTGGCTGGAGAAGCGCGCCACGAAGAACGTCTTCCCCGAGCTCTGGACGGCCCGTAGCCATGTCTGATCCCACCGGTTCCCCGAACTCCGCGGACCTTCAGGAGCGGGCGGCCGCGCTCGACTCCGCCGACGGTCTCGCCAAGCACCGCGAGCTGTTCGCGCTCGACGACGAGGGCATCTACCTGGACGGCAACTCGCTGGGCGCGCTGCCGCGCCACGTGCCGGAGCGGATGGCCGACGTCATCACCCGGCAGTGGGGCGAGATGCGCATCCGCTCCTGGGACGAGAGCGGCTGGTGGACCGCGCCCGAGCGGATCGGCGACCGGATAGCCCCGCTCGTCGGCGCGGCCGCGGGCCGGGTCGTGGCCGGCGATTCCACAAGCGTCAACGTCTTCAAGGCGGTTGTGGGCGCGGTCCGGCTGGCGCCGGAGTCCAGGGACGAGATCCTCGTCGACGCCTCGACCTTCCCCACGGACGGCTACATCGCCGAGTCCGCGGCCCGGATGACGGGTCGCCGGGTCGTTCCCGTCGCCCCCGAGGACCTCGCGGCCGCCCTCGGCCCGCGTACCGCCGTGGCCCTCGTCAACCACGTCGACTACCGCACGGGCCGCCTCCAGGACCTGCCGGGACTCACCGCCGCCGCCCACGCGGCCGGGGCCCTGACGGTCTGGGACCTGTGCCACAGCGCGGGCGCGCTGCCGGTCGGACTCGACGCGCACGGCGTCGACTTCGCGGTCGGCTGCACGTACAAGTACCTCAACGGCGGTCCCGGTGCGCCCGCCTACCTGTACGTCGCGCAGCGCCACCAGGCTGCCTTCGACTCCCCGCTGCCGGGCTGGCACTCGCACGTCGACCCCTTCGGCATGACGCCCGGTTACGCCCCGGCGGACGGTGCGGCGCGGGGCCGGGTCGGTACCCCCGACATCCTGTCGATGCTGGCGCTGGAGGCCGCGCTCGACGTGTGGGAGGGCGTCGCCGTCGAGGACGTGCGCGAGAAGTCACTCGCTCTGACGGACTTCTTCCTGGAGTGCGTGGACAGCTACGCGCCCGCGGGCCGGGTCACGTCGGTGACCCCGGCCCCGCACCACGAGCGCGGCAGCCAGGTCTCGCTGCGGTGCGAGGACGGTGTGGACGCGGGCGAGGTCATGCGGGAGCTGATCGCGCGCGGCGTGGTGGGCGACTTCCGCCGCCCCGACGTGCTGCGCTTCGGCTTCACACCGCTGTACGTCGGCTTCGCGGACGCGGAGCGGGCGGCACGGGTGCTGGGTCAGGTCCTGCGTCGCCTCGCGGGTGAGGACCTGGGAGAAGCGCAGGCCTGAGGGCTGGTAGCGTCCCGACACCTGGATCAATGGGCTGTACGCACCGAAGGGTTGGTCCCCCGTATGCCGGACCCCTCAGCCGAACGGGACGCCGTCGAGGCGGAATCGGCCTTCTCCCACCCGGCGGTCGTGCCCGACGCGACCGCCGCGTACGGCGAACACCCCGATCAGGTGGTCGACTTCTACGCGCCGCGCGACGGCCGGGACCGGGCCCCGCTGGTCGTCGTCCTGCACGGCGGCGCCTGGCGGGCCCGGTACGACCGGCGGCACATCACGCCGTTCGCGGACTTCCTGGCCCGCCGGGGCTTCGCCGTCGCCAACGTCGAGTACCGGCGGGGCAGGGAGCTGCCGCGCCGGCACGGCGGGGAAGGTCCGGTGGCGGGGCGCTGGCCGGAGACGTTCGACGACGTGGCGCGCGCGATGGACCTGCTGCCCGGTCTCGTACGGGAGGCCCTGCCCGGCGCCGACATCCGGCGCACCGTCCTCACGGGTCACTCGGCCGGCGGCCACCTCGCGCTGTGGGCGGCCGCCCGGCACGTACTGCCCCCCGACGCGCCGTGGCACCTGCCGGCGGCGCCCGCGCTGTGCGGCGCTCGTCGCGCTCGCGCCGATCGCGGACTTCAAGGCCGCGCACGAGCTGGACGTGTGCGCGGGGGCGGCCGTCGAGTTCGTGGGCGGCAAGGAGGACTTCGACGAGCGCAGGCCGTACGCCGATCCGGCCGCGCTGCTGCCGACCGGTATCGCCACGGTCCTGGTGCAGGGCCGCACGGACGTCGTCGTACCGCAGGCGGTCGCCGAGGCCTACACCGACGCGGCGGCGAAGGCGGGCGAGCCGGTCTGGCTGACCCTGCTGGAGGACGTCGGGCACTTCCCGCTGATCGACCCGGCGGCGGACGCGTGCGCGGTGGTCGCGGAGGAGATCGAACAACTCGCGTACTGAGTACCGGTCCTGTCGTCCTTGCGGACAGAAGCTGTCCGCAAGGGTTCCTACGGTGGTGGAACAAGCCGAGCCGAGGAGCCTGTGATGACGTTTCTAGTGACCGGAGCGACGGGGACCGTGGGCCGCCAGGTGGTCGCCGAACTGCTCCGCAGGGGCGAGCGGGTGCGGGCGCTGACGCGTGACCCGGCGAAGGCGGATCTCCCGGCCGGGGCCGAGACCGTACGCGGAGACCTGACCGACCCCGAGACGCTGGTCCCGGCGCTGGAAGGCGTCACGGGCCTGCACCTGATCACGTTCGGGGGAGCGTACTTCGCGCCGCTGACCACGGGCCCCGAGATCGTCGCGCTGGCGGCGAAGGCGGGCGTACGGCGCGTCACGGTCCTCAGCGGGGGCGGCCCGACCCCGCTCCAGGACGCGGTGGAGGCCGGGGACATGGACTGGACCGTGGTCATGCCGGTCGAGTTCATGGCCAACGCGCTGGAGTGGGCGGAGGGGATCCGCACGGAGGACGAGGTGGCGGAGCCCTTCGTCGGCCGGGTCAGCGCGATGGTCCACGAGGCCGACATCGGCGCGGTCGCGGCGGTGGCGCTCACCGAGGACGGGCACGCGGGGCGCACGTACCTGATCACCGGCCCCGAGGCGCTGACCGTCCGCGACAAGGTGCGGACCCTGGCGACGGCGCGCGGCCGGGAGATCGGCCTGACCGAGCTGAGCGCGGAGCAGGCGGCCGAGCGGTGGCGGAAGGCGGGGACGGACCCGGAGACCGTCGCCTTCCTGCTGGACGTGTACGGGAACACCCCGCCGGAGGGCCGCACGTCGACGGTACGGTCGAGCGGGTCACGGGGCGTCCGGCGCGCACTTCACGCAGTGGGCGGCGGACCACGCGGAGTCCTTCCGGGCGCGGGACTGACGGGGGGCGCGTAGTACCTGGGACGGACGCGGGAGGATCCCCACGGGGGCGGACGCCCGCGGCCGTCCGGGCGCCTACCGTTTCGTACGTGACCGAGAAGACCCGCAGTCCCGAGTTCCGCCTGGCCCAGGGCGCGCTGAGCGGCCTCCGCCAGGACCTCTTCCACGACGCCTTCGCCTACCGGCCGCTGTTGCCGATGCGTACGGACGGACCGCTCACCCGGCGGCTGCCGAAGCGGGTACGCACGTACGCGGCCTGGACGCCGCACGCCGTGGTGGTGGGGCTGGCGCTGTTCGTGCTGCTGCTCTCCGCCGTCGTCGCGACCAGCGGAGGGGGCAGCCTCGGCGCCGCCCTGGCCGGCCTCACACCGGCCGCCGCACTGGTGATGACGCTGGTCAGACCGGCCGGCGCCTGGTGGGTCTCGCTGCTGTCCACGCCCTTCGTCGGCGTCGTCGGCCACTACGCGGGCGGCTGGCCGTGGACGCCGTCCACCTTCGTCGCGCACCTCGGTGTGATGGTGGTGGTCGCGGCCAGGACCCGGCCGCGCACCGCCGCCTGGATGTGGGCGGGCACAGCGGCGTACTCGGTCTTCGCCGAGGTCGTCCTGGGGCGCGGCTACAGCACGGACAGCCCGCAGATGCTGTTCTTCTCCGCACTCGCGCTGCTCGTCGTCACCGTGCTGCACGTCCGCAGGGAGGCGAAGGAGGAGGTCACCGTCCAGAAGACCGTCACCGCCGTGGAGCGCGACCGGCGCACGCTGCTGGAGGAGCGGACGACGATCGCCCGCGAGCTGCACGACGTCGTCGCGCACCACATGTCGGTGGTCGCGATCCAGGCGGAGGCGGCCCCGTACCGGGTCGAGAACCCGCCGCCCGAGCTGGAGCAGGCCTTCGTGACGATCCGCGAGAACGCGGTGGCGGCGCTGACCGAGCTGCGGCGCGTGCTGGGCGTCGTACGGGCGGAGGACTACGAGGCGCCGGACGCCCCGCAGCCGACACTGGCCGACCTCGACAGGCTGCTCACCAACGTCCGGGACGCGGGCCTGACGGTGGACAAGACGGTCACGGGCGCGGTGCGCGAACTGCCGCAGGGCGTCGAGCTCTCGGCGTACCGGATCATCCAGGAGGCGCTGAGCAACGCCCTGCGCCACGCACCGGGCGCGACGGCGAAGGTGGAGGTGTCGTACGTGCTGGGGGGCCTGGGGCTGCGGATCGTGAACACGCCGCCGCAGGGGTCGGCCAAGCCGTCGCCCGGGGCCGGGCACGGGATCACGGGGATGCGGGAGCGGGTGTCGATGCTGAACGGGGAGATGACGGCGCAGGAGACGGGGGACGGCGGCTACGAGGTCGCGGTCTTCGTCCCGGTGGCACCGGCCCCGGCCGAGGTCACGCCGGAGCCGGCGTCATGACCGTCCGCGTACTGATCGTCGACGACCAGATCATGGTCCGCGAGGGCTTCACGGTCCTCCTGAACGCGATGCCGGGGATCGAGGTCGTCGGTGAGGCGGTGAACGGCCGCGAGGCGATCGCGCAGGTCGCGGCGTTGCGGCCGGACGTCGTCCTGATGGACATCCGCATGCCGGAGCTGAACGGCATCGAGGCGACGCGCGAGATCGTCGCCGCCGACGCGGACGCGAAGGTGCTGGTCCTGACGACGTTCGACCTGGACGAGTACGTCTACCAGGCGCTGCGGGCCGGCGCGTCCGGCTTTCTCCTCAAGGACGCCTCGGCGCGCCAGCTGGCCGAAGGGGTGCGGGTGGTGGCGGCCGGGGAGGCGCTGCTGGCCCCGGCGGTCACCAAGCGTCTGATCTCGGAGTTCTCGAAGCTGGCGGAGGCCCCGCGCCCGCCCGCGCTCGCCCAGTTCGGCGACCTGACGGAACGCGAGACGGAGGTCCTGGTCCTGATCGCCCAGGGCCTGTCGAACGCGGAGATCGCGTCGCACCTGGTGGTGGCCGAGTCCACGATCAAGACGCACGTGAGCCGTGTCCTGGTGAAGCTGGGACTGCGGGACCGCACCCAGGCGGCGGTGTTCGCGTACGAGGCGCGGCTGGTGACACCGGGATAGCGGGCGGCTAGCGTCGGTCCATGGCAGAGACGTTCGACCCCCGGTCGCCCTCCTTCGTCGCCGACCCCTACCCCGCCTACGCCGAGCTGCGCGCCCGTGGCCGCGCGCACTGGTACGAGCCGACGCGGCAGTGGCTGGTCCCGCACCACGCCGACGTCTCCGCCCTCCTGCGCGACCGCCGCCTCGGCCGTACGTACCTCCACCGCTTCACGCACGAGGAGTTCGGCCGTACGCCGCCACCGCCCTGGCACGAGCCGTTCCACGTCCTCAACGACCACGGGCTGCTGGACCTCGAAGGCCCGGACCACACCCGGATCCGGCGGCTGGTCTCCAAGGCGTTCACTCCGCGCACGGTGGAGCGGCTGGCGCCCACCGTGCGGCGGCTGGCGGCGGCGCTGGCCGGGGCGTTCGTCGCGGAGGGCGGCGGGGACCTGCTGTCCGCCGTCGCCGAACCGCTGCCGGTCGCCGTCATCGCGGAGATGCTCGGCATCCCGGAGCAGGACCGCTCCCTCCTGCGGCCCTGGTCGGCGGACATCTGCGGGATGTACGAGCTGAACCCGCCGGAGGAGACGGCCCGGCGGGCGGTCCGGGCGTCGGCCGAGTTCTCGGCGTACTTGCGGGAGTTGATCGCCGTACGCCGCAAGGACCCGGGCCACGACCTCGTCTCGGCGCTGATCGGCGCGCACGACGACGAGGGCGGCGGCCGGCTCGGCGAGCAGGAGATGATCTCGACGTGCGTGCTGCTGCTGAACGCGGGGCACGAGGCGACGGTGAACACGACGGCCAACGGCTGGTGGACACTGCTGCGCCACCCGGAGCGGCTGGCCGCGCTGCGCGCGGACCACGGGCTGCTCCCCACCGCCGTGGAGGAGCTGATGCGGTACGACACACCGCTGCAGCTCTTCGAACGGTGGGTGCTCGACGACATCGAGATCGACGGGACGGTGATCCGGCGCGGCTCGGAGGTGGCGCTGCTCTTCGGCTCGGCGAACCGGGACCCGGCGGTCTTCGACCGCCCCGAAGACCTGGACCTCTCCCGCGCCGGCAATCCGCACGTCTCGTTCGGCGCGGGCATCCACTACTGCCTGGGAGCGCCGCTGGCCCGGCTCGAACTGGCCGCCTCGTTCGGGGAGCTGCTGCGCCGCGCTCCCACGATGCGGCTCGCGGCGGAGCCGGAGTGGAAGCCGGGGTACGTCATCCGGGGGCTGCGGGAGCTGCGTGTCGAACTCTGACCCGATCCCCGATCCCCGATC
>RHMC01000248.1 GCA_003719395.1 Streptomyces altiplanensis | reverse complement strand
CCGGGGGTGGACCGAGGTGGTCCGGGGCCGGACGGGGTGATCCGGGGTGGTCCGGGGTGGTCAACGAAGCGGGCTGCGCACCACCATCGCGGCCGCGTTTCCGTCCCGGCCGACCGAGGTGACCAGCGCGTACTCCCGCTCGGCCGGCGGTTCGGCCTGCCACAGTCCGAGCAGGGCGGCGAGCTGCATCGCACCACTGGCGCTGTACGTCTCACCGAGCACATCGGCGACCCGTACGGTGCGCGGCAGCTCGCCACCGCCCAGCGCGGTCCGCACACCGCGCTCCTCGATCCGCTCCAGACCACGGTGGTGGACGGCGCCGAGGGAGACGACGGCCACCTCCTCCGGGCGGACCCCACTGCGGTCCAGGGCGCGGGTGACGGCCGCGGACAGGCCGTCGGCGTAGTCCCGCGCGTCGGCCGAGAAGCGCACCTCGCAGGCGAGCAGTTCGGCCAGTACGTCCGCGTTGTCCGCCGGTGCCTCCCGCTGCACCGTGAACACCGCACAGCCCTCGCCGAGTGCCGCCCGCTCCTTCAGCACTCCGGTCCGGTGCCAGGCCCAGGCCGCGGGGGCGCCGAGCTCCTCGGCTCCGCCCACCAGCAGCCGGTCGGCGCGGTCGAGCGTGAGAGCGAGACGCGCGTGCCGGAAGGCCAGCAGCGAGGCGCTCTGGCCGCCTGCCACCGTGGCGTTGAGGCCGCGCAGCCCGTTGCGGATGGCGACCTGTCCGGCGGCGCAGTTCATCACCGTGTTCGGGAACTGGCCCGGGTTGACCAGGTACGGCTTGTCCAGGGTCAGCGTGTCGTGCAGCAGGGTGCTGTGGCTGGACACGGAACCGGTGTTGGTCGCCAGTACGACGCCGGTACGGTCCCCCGCGACCTCGGCGGCGTCCATGCCCTCGATGGCCTCCTTGCAGGCCACCAGGCCGAAGGAGGTGAGCCGGTCCAGGTACTTGGTGCCCTTGCGGCCCAGGTGCGCCTTCACGTCGAAGCCGTCCGACGGCCCGGACCGGACGGGGCGGGTACGCGGCCCCGTCCTCGCCGGCCGGCTCCTCGGCCGGCCCGGCGCCGTCGCGCAGCAGCCCGGCGAGCGCGGCGAGGCCGTGGCCGGCCGAGGACACGACGCCGGCGCTGGTGACGTAGAGCGGCCGGGTGGCCGTCCGTGTCGCGGCCGCGGCCGCTGTGGCGGTCGCCGTGGTCACGAAACCCTCCGAGGATGGTGATCGCGTTGTTGCCGCCGAAAGCGAACCCGTGGTTCTGCACGATGTCCAGGCGGGCCTCGCGGCCGGTGCCCGGTACGCAGTCCACGCCGTCGCCCAGCGCGGGGTCCGCCTCGGTGACGTTGGCGGTGGGCGGCAGGAAGTCCTGCTCCAGCGCCTTGCAGCAGGCGATCGCGCCGAAGCCGCTGGCCGCGCCCATGGTGTGGCCGAGCATCGACTTGATGGAGCTGATCGGCGGTATACGGCCGCCGAAGACCTCGCGGGCGGCGGCCACTTCGGTCGTGTCGTTGGTCGGGGTGCCCGTGCCGTGGGCGCAGATGTAGTCGATCTGCTCCGGCTCGACACCGGCGTTGCGGTGCGCGGCACGGATGCACGCGGCGATGCTGGCCGCGTCGGGGTGCACCATGTGCGCGGCGTCGCAGTTGGCGGCGTATCCGAGGATCTCCGCGTAGATACGGGCCCCGCGCTCCCGTGCGTGCTCCAGTGTCTCCAGGAGCAGTACGGCACCGCCCTCGCCGGTGAGGATGCCGGTGCGGTCGGCGGCGAAGGGGCGCGGCAGGTCCTCGGCCATGGCGCCGAGCGCGTAGAAGCCGGCGTGGGTGAGCCGGTTGACGGCGTCCGCGCGCCCGCCAGCATCACGTCCGCCTCGCCGCTGCGCACCAGGTCGTAGGCGTAACCCAGCGCGTAGTTGCTGGCCGAGCAGGCGGTCGGAATGGTCTGGGTCTCGCCGTGCAGCCGCAGTTCGGCGCTCACCGCGTTGGCGATGCGTGAGGCCGGGGTCTGCCCGGCCAGCTCACCGTCGATGGACTCCAGGCCGTTGGCGACCCACTGCTCGCCGAGCGCCTGGACGACGGCGGACTCACCGCTGGTGGTGCCCATGATCGCTCCGGCCCGGCCCTGCTCCAGCTGCTCCTCCGCCGATCCCGGCGTCCGCGACGGCGAGCCGGGCGGCCGCGGCCGCCAGCAGGCCGCTGCGGCCCCATGCCGCCGGGTCAAGGCGCTTGAGGTGGTCGGTGGGCTCGAAGTCGTTGACCTCGCCCGCCCGTCGGCGCGGGAAGCCGCTCGCGTCGAAGCTCCGGATCGGCGCGGTGCCGTCGGCGCCGGCCCGGACGGCGGACGCGAAGACGTCCGCGCCGATGCCGACCGGCGACACCGCGCCGAGCCCGGTGATGACCACCCGGCGCCGTGGCGCCGAAGGAAGTTCAGCCATGGTTGCTCTCCGCGGCGTGCTGGACAACGGCCTCGACGAGAAGGCTCAGGTTCACCAGGTCGCCGAGTTCCGTCTTGGGAATGACAACTCCCAATTCCTTCTCGATCCTGGAAACGACGGTGATGAGCGACAGCGAATCGCTGTCGTAGTCGTCGATGAAGTGGCCGCTCCCGGTGAGTTCGCCCTCCTCCAGCTCCAGCTCTTCAATGACGATCCGGCTCACCTGCTCCTGGAAGTCGGCCGCCGTTGCCACAGTCTGCTGAGTCATGCGTCTACCTCTCGTTTTTCCGCCGTCGCGGGCCGTTTCCGCTGTCGCGGGGCAAGACGAGAGGAACGTAAGCGGCTCGGAGTCCGGGCAGCAAGAGGGGCCGCACCAAAGAGACATGGCATTCCCCAAAAGTGATACCCGGCCCATTCATGAACCGCTCCCGACGCTTTTATCTGCCCTTCATACACCTTTCAAATCCTGCTGCCACCATTGCCTTGCTCGAATCGGAGGAGATTCGGCTGGAGACGGGAGAAGCCACGATGAGCGGTCCACGATTGGCATTGATATTCCCCGGCCAGGGAGCACAGCAGCCCGGGATGGGACGCCCCTGGGCCGGCCGGCCCGGCTGGTTCCTGGCGGAGCGGGCGGCCGAGGTGTCCGGGCGCGATGTCGTGGAGCTGCTGCTGCGCGCGGACGAGGACACCCTCCGTCGTACGGACAACGCCCAGCTGGCCACTTTCGTCCTGGAGATGGTGATCCTCCACGAGGTGCGTCATGCGCTGCCCGCCGCCAAGCGGCCCGTCGTGTGCGCCGGTCACAGCCTCGGCGAGTACGCGGCGCTGGTGGCCGCCGGAATCATCGGTTTCGACGACGGCGTACGACTGGTCACCGCGCGCGGCGAGGCGATGCGCACGGCGTGTGCCACGGAGCCCGGCACCATGGCCGTGGTGCTCGGCCTGTCCCCGGAGCTCGTGGAGCAGGCGGCGGCGGGGGTCCGCGACAACGGCGGCCGGGTGTGGGTGGCCAACCTCAACTCGCCGCAGCAGAGCGTCGTCTCCGGTGAGAGCGGAGCGGTCGCCCGGTGCGCGGAGGCGGCCCAGGCCCTGGGCGCGCTCCGGATCGTGTCGATCCCGGTGGGCGGCGCCTTCCACACGCCCCTGATGCGGCCCGCGGCCCACGCGTTCGTCCGGGCGGCCCAGGCCGCCGAGTTCCGGCCCGGCCACGCGCCGGTCGTGGCCAACGTGGACGCCCGCCCGCACCGGGGCACCGATGCTGGCCGCAGCGGCTCGGCACAGATCACCGGGCCGGTGCGCTGGGCGGAGTCGGTGCGCACGATGGCCGACGAGCTGTACTGCGACATGTTCGTGGAGATCGGCCCCGGCCGTACGCTCACCGGCCTCGCCCGCAAGATCACCCCCCAGGTCTCCCGGCTGACGATCTCCGAACCCGGCCAGCTGGTCGCCGTGCCCGCGCCGGCGCCGTCCTCCGCGGACCCCTCTGCGACGCCTTCGCTGCGCTCCTCCTCGGTACGGAGCGCCGCGTGAGCACGGAGGAACACTGGGACGCGATCGTCGTCGGCTCGGGGATCGGCGGGCTCGTCTGCGCCGCCTACCTCGCGGTCGCCGGCAAGCGGGTGCTCGTCACCGAGCAGGGCGGTGTCGCGGGCGGCAACAGCCATGTCTTCCGCAGGCGCCGCGCGTACGAGTTCGACGTCGGCGTGCACTATCTCGGCGACTGCGACTCCGACGGCCTGCTCCCCGCCATCCTGAACGGTCTCGGTCTGCGCGACCGGCTGCGCTACCGGGAGATGGACCCGGACGGTTTCGACCGCATCGTGATTCCGGGGGCCACCCTGGACATGCCTGCCGACTGGGAGACGTACCGCAAGCGGCTGCACGAGGCGTGCCCCGCGGACGCGCCCGGCATCGACACCTTCCTGGACGTCGTGTCCGCTCTGGGCGCGGAGCGGCGGAACGCGATCGTCGCCCCCGGTGACGTGCCGGTGTCCGAGCTGCCGCGGCACGCACCGCAGTCGGTGGCCTGGGGACGGCGTACGCTCGCCGAGCTCTTCGCCCACTGCGGGCTGTCCACCCGCGCCCGGACGCTGCTCGCCGCCCAGTCCCCCAACTACGGCATGGCGCCCGACGAGGCGACCGTCGCCCTGCACGCCACGATCACCTGACCACGACGTGCGCGGCGCGTACTACCCGGAGGGCGGCGGCCAGACCCTGGCCGCCGGACTGCTGGAGGTCATCCGTGCGCACGGCGGCGCCCTGCGCACGTACAGCAGGGTCAGCCGGATCACGGTCGGCGACGGGCGGGCCCGGGGCGTCGAACTCGCCGACGGCTGGCGGGCGCTGGCGCCGGTCGTGGTGTCCAACGCCGACTACCGGCGGACGATGCTCGGACTGGTCGGCGAGGAGCGGCTGCCGCGCAGGCTCGCCGCCAAGACGCGGGACGCCCGGATGGCGCTGCCCTGGGCATCCGTGTACGTCGCGCTCGACATCGACATCGAGCAGCACGCCAATCTGTGGTGGTACCGGAGCGACGACATCGAGGGCTTCTACGCCGGCCTGCGCGCCGGCGCGGACACCGCTTCCGGGGGCACGGGCACGGCCGACTTCCTCTTCGCCTCGTTCGCCTCCGGCAAGGACCCCGTCACCCCGCGGATCTGCCCGCCGGGCCACTCCAACTTCCAGCTGATGACGCTGTGTCCCCCCGGCTTCGAGCGCTGGGGTGTCACGGCGGGCCCGGCCGACGGCGAGAAGTACCGCCGCAATCCGGTGTACCAGGCGGAGAAGGCCCGGCTCACCGAGGCCGTGCTGGACGCGGCCGAGGAGGCGCTCGGACCGTTCCGGAGCCACATCACCCATCTGGAGACCGCGACGCCGCTCACCCACGAGCGGTACACGCACTCCACCGGCGGCACCCCGTTCGGGATGGCGCACTGGGGCGCCGCCGGGGCCCGGCCCGACACGGCGACCTTCGTCGAAGGCCTGTACGTCGCCGGCGCCAACACCCGCTACGGAAACGGCATCACCGGTTCGGCGGTCAGCGGCATCGCCTGCGCCGGCCGGATCCTGGGCCGCCGCCTGATGCACGAAGTGCACAACGGCGCCACCCTGGGCGACCCGGCGGCGCTGCCCGAGCGCCGCGCGGACTGGGACCCGCTGGAGGTCTCCCGCGGCGACGAGGACCGGCTCGTCCGCACGGGACCGGGACTCGTCCCGCCCTGGAGAAGAGCCGATGAGCCTGACTCCGAAAGTGGCCGTCGTCACCGGCGCCACCAGTGGCATCGGCCTGGCGGTCACCCGCGCGCTCGCCGCCAGCGGCCACCAGGTCTTCCTGTGCGCGCGCACCGCCCGCACCGTCGCGGCCACGGTCAGGGAGCTCCAGGCGGAGGCTCTGGACGTGGACGGGACGGCGGGCGACGTCCGCGACCGCGACGACATCCGGCGCGTGGTACGGCACGCCGTCGACCGCTTCGGCCCGGTCGACGTCCTGGTGAACAACGCGGGCCGCCCCGGCGGCGGCAGCACCGCGGAGCTCACGGACGAGCTGTGGCTCGACGTGATCGACACCAATCTCAACAGCGTCTTCCTGATGACCCGCGAGGTGCTCACCGCCGGAGGCATGCGCGACAAGAAGCGCGGCCGGATCATCAACATCGCCTCCACCGCCGGCGGCGGGGCGACGTCCTCGACGCCCCCCACTCGGCCTCCAAGCACGGCGTCATCGGCTTCACCAAGGCGCTCGGCAACGAACTGGCGCCCACCGGCATCACGGTCAACGCCGTCTGTCCGGGGCACGTCGAGACACCCACGGGCCGGCGGATCCGGCAGGAGTACGCGGCGGCGTACGGCATCGGCGAAGAAGTGGCCCTGAAGACGTTCCAGTCGAAGATCCCGCTCGGCCGCTACTCCACCCCCGCGGAGGTCGCGGGCCTGGTCGGCTATCTGACCACCGACACGGCCGCGTCCATCACCGCCCAGGCACTCAACGTCTGCGGCGGCCTCGGTGCCTCCTGACCACCGCTAGCTCGGGTTCAGGCTGATCTCCTGGACACGCTGCGCCGGGGTCTTGCCCACGAGTGCCGTGCGCATGGCGTAGGCCACGTCGTCCGCGGTGACCGGGTGCTTCTTGCCGTCGCCCTTGGTGATCTGAACGCCGTCGAAGACGCCCTCCAGAAGCTGCTCGATCGCCTGCTTGTCGTAGACCTCCACCAGCCGGCCGTCGATCGGCTTCATGGAGAGGATCTTCGGCAGGGACCTCGCCGGGCCGAACTGGATCTGCTTGCCGCCCGCCTTGATCGTGATCAGGCCGGACATCGCCGGCTGGGCGAACTCCCGCATGGCCCGGTCCAGCTCGGCCCGGCCGATCTTCGGGGACCTGGTGACGACGGGCAGCTCCACCGTGTTCGGCCTGCCGGTCTCCACCTGGGCGCGGTAGGCGTCCTTGACCCGGGTCATCGAGCGGACCACGTCGAGTTGCTTGCCCGCCTTGCCCGGTACGGCGACCGCCTTGCCGGGCACGAACTTGATCGTGCCCTCGCTGGCCGTGCCCGAGGTGCCCGCCAGGTCGGCCAGCGCGACGCTCAGCTTCTCCTCGTCGACCGGGATCACCGGCTCGGCGACGCGCTCGCCGCCGAAGAGGGAGCCGATCACGGAGACGGGGTTGTAGTCGCTGCCCGCGGCGCCGCGCACGGTCTCCTGGCTGTCCAGGGCGAGACCGGCCTTGGACGGCTTCAGCTTCGCCTGCTTGCCGTCGACGGTGAGGACGAGCGGCGTGGCGGCGCGCTTGCCGAGGGCGGTGTCGAGCTTGCCGACCGCCTCCTCCTTCGTGCCGCCGCCGATGTCGACGCCGAGGACAGTGGTGCCCTTCGGTACGTCGGAGTGGTTCATGAGGAGTCCCGCGCCGTACGCCATGCCGGCCAGCCCCACGACGCCCACGGCCAGCAGGACCAGCTTGGAGCGGCCCTTCTTCGCGGGAGCGGCAGGGGCGGAGGAGGAGGCGGGCGGCGGTGTGGTCCGGGCGGGGGGCGGCCGGGGCCGGGGGCCGGGGACCTCCGGGGCGTCCGTGCGGGGGGAGACCGGGTCCGGGACGAAGCGGGCGCCGGCCTGCGGCGGGGCGAACGGCGAGTGCCGCTCCGCCGCCGGGACCACGGGCATGCCACTGGTCAGCGTGTCACCGGAGACGTTCTCGCTCGCGGAGGGGCCCGGGGCCGGATTCTGCGGGGTCAGTACCGCCGTGTCGTCGGTCATGGAGGGCTGGGCCGGGGGACCTGCGACGCCGGGCAGGTGCACGCCGGAACCGGGGCGCGGGCCGGAGCCCAGGAAGGGCGAGCTGCCGGTCATCGGGCCGGTGGTCGGACCCGCCGGACCGACGGCCGGACCACCGGTCCGACGGCCGCGACCTGTCGGACCCGCCGGACCGACCGTCGCCCAAGGGGCCCGTGGGGCCGGACGGGCGCGTGCCGGCGGCGCGGCTGCCTCCGTTCGCGGCCGCGTCACCGGGCGAGCCGCCGGTGGTACGGCGCGGCAGCGGGGCGGCGCTCTGGCGCTGCGGCTCTCCGGCGTGGAAGGCGTGGAGT
>RHMC01000247.1 GCA_003719395.1 Streptomyces altiplanensis | reverse complement strand
CCCCTGCTCTGCCGCGTCCAGCCCGCGAGCTCGCGCACGCGCGCCGCCGCGTCGGCCAGCCGCTCCTCCGGCAGTACGCCGTCCCGCACGGCCGCGACCAGCGCGTCGCGCAGCCTCACACGGTCCCGTCGTCCGCCAGCCCACCGCCGACGCAGATCGCGTCGCGCCGGCGGCGATCGCCATGACGCTGCCGCGCTCGATGCCGTACGTCGCGGAGATGGCCTGCATCTCCATGCCGTCGGTGATGATCAGCCCGTCGTAGCCGAGCTCCTCGCGCAGCAGACCCGTGAGGATCTGCGGGCTCAGAGTGGCCGGACGGGCCGGGTCGAGCGCAGGGAGCAGGATATGCGCGCTCATGACAGATTTGGAACCCGCGGCGATCGCCGCCCGGAAAGGCACCAGCTCACGGGCGTGCAGTGTGTCCAAGTCCACGTCGATGCGGGGCATCGCGTGGTGCGAGTCGACGGCGGTGTCGCCGTGGCCCGGGAAGTGCTTGGTGCAGGCGGCGACACCGGCGGCCTGGAGGCCCTCGACGTACGCCGCGGTGTGCCGCGCCACGAGCTGCGGGTCGGCGCCGAAGGAGCGTACGCCGATGACCGGATTGCCCGGGTTGGAGTTGACGTCGGCGGACGGCGCCCAGTTGAGGTTGACGCCGCACTCGGCCAGCCGGCGGCCGAGTTCACGGGCGACGTCCCGGGTGAGGGCGGTGTCGTCGACGGCGCCGAGGGCGAGGTTGCCGGGGAACGAGGAGCCGTGGCGGACCTCCAGGCGGGTGACGTCGCCGCCCTCCTCTCGTCGATCGCGACGAGCACGTCGTCGCGTTCGGCGCGCAGTTGCGCGGTGAGCGCGGCCAGTTGTGCCGGGGACGCGATGTTGCGCCCGAAGAGACCGACGGAGGTCAGGCCCTCGCCGACCCGGCGCAGCAGCCAGTCGGGGGCGGCGGTGCCCTGGAAGCCGGGCTGGAGGACGGCGAGAGCGTCGCGGGTGAGGGTGTCGGTGCGAGGAGCGAGAGTGGTCATGGTCGCGCGTTATCCCTTCACTGCACCGGCGGTCATGCCGCCGACGGCCCGGCGTTGGAGGAAGAGGAAGACGACGAGGACGGGGAGGGCGAACAGGGAGGAGGCCGCCATCGTCGCGCCCCAGTCGCTGCCGAACGCCGTCTGGAACTGCGTCAGCCAGAGCGTCAGCGTCTGGGCTTCCTTGTCCTTGTTGAGGATCAGGACCATGGCGAATTCGTTCCAGGCCGTGATGAAGCCGAAGAGCGAGGTGGACATCAGGCCCGGCGCCAGCAGGGGGAAGACCACCTTGATGAAGGCCTGGCCGCGGTTGCAGCCGTCGATCAGCGCGGCCTCCTCCAGTTCCACCGGGACGGCGGCGATGAAACCGCGCAGGGTCCAGATGGTGAAGGGCAGGACCATGACGAAGTAGATCGCGGTGAGGAGCGGGATGCTGTTCAGCATGTCGCCGTCCCGGGCGATCAGGTACATCACGATGACCATGACTTCCCAGGGCGCCATCTGAGCCATCATCACGGCCAGCACCAGGCCCTTGCGGCCCCGGAACTTCATCCTCGCGATGGCGAAGCTGGCGGCCAGGGCGACGACGAGGGCCAGGAAGACCGCGCCGACGGTGACGGTGACGCTGTTGAGGACGTACGTCCAGAACAGGTCGACGCCCGTCGCCTTCGTGTAGTTGCCGAGGGTCGGCGTGAAGAGGAAGACCGGGTCCTTGGAGAGGATCTCGCTCTGGGGCTTCAGCGAGGACGAGAACATCCAGTAGACCGGGAAGAGGAAGACCGCCGCCAGAGCGAGCGCGAGGAGGTTCTTGCCGATCGCGGACGGACGGACGGGCCGTCTGTTGCGGCGCGGCGCACGGAGATCAGAGGACACGTTGCTCACTGCTCCTCCTCCTGCTTCAGGATCAGGCGGAAGTAGAAGGACATGATGGCGACCAGCATCACGATGGTCAGCACGGAGACCGCCGCGGCGACGCCGTAGTGGAACTGGCCCTGGCCCTCGATGTAGGCGAAGACCGGCAGGGTCTCGGACTCCCGGTCGGGGCCGCCGGCGTTCATCGCGTACACCTGCGTGAACGCCTTGAAGACCCAGATGATCTCCAGGAAGGTGGTGATCAGGAAGAACGGCTTCAGGCTGGGGAAGACGACCGCCCAGAAGGTCTGCCAGCCGGTCGCGCCGTCCATCCGCGCCGCCTCGTACAGCTCGTTGCCGATGGTCGTCAGGCCCGCGTACATGTTGAGCGCGACGAACGGGATCGAGCCCCAGACCACGAGCACGGTGACGATGGTGAGGGTCGCCATTCCGGTCTCGAACCAGTTGTGCTGCTCGTAGCCGGAGACGCCCAGGGTGCGCATGATCCAGTTGGCGATGCCGAACTGCTCGTCGAAGAGCCACTTGAAGACGGTGACGGAGGCGACGATCGGCATGGCCCAGGCGGTGACCAGGGCCACCGACAGCACCAGCCTCATCTTCTTGCCGAGGCGGTTGAGCAGGATGCCGATGAGCGAGCCGATGCCCATGATCAGTACGACGTTGGCCGCGGTGAACAGGAGGGACCGGACGGCCACGGCCCAGAACTCGGAATCCGTGAGCAGATCCGTGTAGTTGGCGAAGCCCGCCCACACGGTCTCCCGGGTGATCAGCTCCCTGCGTCCGACCTCCTGGAAGGACAGGATCAGGTTGCGGACGAGGGGGTAGAGCAGCAGCACGGCGCCGGAGACGACCGCCGGTGCCAGCAGCAGGTACGGGATCAGCCCGGCGGGCAGCGCTCGTCTGCCTCTGCCACGAGGAGGCTGAGGGACTTTCCTGGATCCGGAGGCGGGCGGTGGAGTCTGTGACTTCCCGGCCGCCTTTCCGGGGGCGTCCTCCAGTGCGGAGGCCGCCACTCCCTGGGAGTGCACGGTCATGGTCTTCTTCCTCGCGGTTCTGGGCACCCGCGCCCAACGGGTCTGCGGCCCACGCGGGGCCGCCGTCACTGCATGCCCGGGTGGTGCGGCCGGCGACGGGTGGTCGCCGGCGCACCACGGGGTACGGCTACTCCTGGCCGAGACGCTCGGTGATGACCTTGTCGGCCGCTTCACCGGCCTTCTTGGCGTCCTCGCCCTTCAGGACCTTCGTCATGTAGTCCTTGATCGGGTTGCTCGGTCTCGACGTTCGCCCAGCCCGGCGTGACGGGCGTGACCTCGCCGACGGACGCGGATTTCGCCATGGCCTCGGCGAACGAACCGGCCTCCGGCTCGAACTGGGCCGCGTCGTTGTTCGGCAGCAGCGCGCCGGCGGTGGCCTTCGCGTACTTCGCCATCTGGTCCTTGCCGGCGGCGAGGGCCAGCCACTCCTTGGCCAGGTCCTTGTTCTGCGAGCGCTCGGCGACGGCCAGGTTCGAGCCGCCGAGGAAGACGCTGCCCGGCTTGTCGGCGGTCTTGCCCGGGATCGGGAAGTAGCCGAAGTCGGCCTTGTCGCCCGCCTTCTCGATGGCGGCGATCGCGCCGCCGGCCTCCCAGCCGAGACCGATCCAGGACGCGACACCGCCCTTGGGGACGATGTCGGTCGACTGCTGCGGCGTCGCCTCGTCCTTGTCCTTCGGAGCCGTGGAGAACGACTGGAGCTTCTTGTAGAAGTTCATGGCGGAGGCCGCCTCGGGGGAGGACAGTGCGCCCTTCCACTGCTCGCCGTCCCGGGCCGCCAGGTCGCCGCCCTCGTCCCACACGAAACCGGCGTAGACGTACCAGCTCTGGCCCGGCAGGTAGAGCGGCTGGATCTTGCTGTCGGACTTCTTGATCTTCTCCAGGCCGGCGACCCACTCGTCGCGCGTCTTCGGCGGCTTGACGCCCGCCTTCTTGAAGATCTTCTTGTCATAGACGACCGCGCGGCTGGCGGCGTACCACGGGGCGGCGTAGAGCTTGCCGTCCAGCTCGGCCGCGGGGACCATCCCCTTGTTCCAGCCGTCGTAGCCGAGATCGGCCTTGTCGTCGGTGAGGTCGGCGAGGCCGCCGGTGACCGCGTAACCGGCGGTCTGGGTGTTGCCGAGCTCCACGACGTCCGGCGGGGTGTCCTCGGAGAGGGCCGTGGTCAGCTTCTCCTGGATGCCGTTCCACTGCTGCTTCTCGACCTTGACCTTGACGCCCGGGTGCTTGGCCTCGAACTCCTTGTTGACACCGGCCATCCAGTCGTCGGGAGCCGAACCGTCCATCACCCAGACCGTGACCGACTTGCCGTCTCCGGACGACTTGCCGCCGGAGCCGCCGTCGTCCGAACCGCACGCGGCGATGCCGACCATCATGCCCGCGACGCCTATCGCCGCGACGAGCTTGCGCTTCACGCCATCACTCCTCAGGGATGCCTGCAACCCCCTGCCCACCGCGGAGACTTACGCCGATGTACTGCCCGGGGCCGGGTTCTGGTCTTTAATGGTTTAGACCAGTACCGGGAGCTTGGCCTAGACCTTTAGGGGTGTCAAGGGTGTATAAGAAGGGCTCTCGCGTCCGTTATCGGACCGACACCTGAGGAAGGGCGTCGCCCCGTGACGAGGCCGTGCCACCATGTGAGCCGCGACAGTCGGAGGAGCCGGTGACGGCAGCAGCACAGAAGTCGGGAAGGCGGGGCATGGCCACGGACGGGGGCGGCACGGAGACCGAGGGCACAGCGCCGGCACGTACCGCGCGCGTGCCCAAGTACTACCGGCTCAAGCGGCATTTGCTGGACATGACCGAAACCCTGCCGCCCGGGACCCCGGTACCGCCGGAGCGGACCCTGGCCGCCGAGTTCGACACGTCGCGCACGACGGTGCGCCAGGCGCTCCAGGAGCTGGTCGTCGAAGGCCGTCTGGAGCGGATCCAGGGCAAGGGCACGTTCGTGGCCAAGCCGAAGGTCTCACAGGCGCTGCAACTCACCTCGTACACCGAGGACATGCGGGCGCAGGGCCTGGAGCCCACCTCCCAGCTCCTCGACATCGGCTACGTCACCGCCGACGACACCCTCGCCGGGCTGCTCGACATCAGCACGGGCGGGCGGGTCCTGCGGATCGAGCGGCTGCGGCTCGCGAGCGGTGAGCCGATGGCGATCGAGACGACGCACCTGTCGGCGAAGCGCTTCCCGGCCCTGCGCCGCTCGCTCGTGAAGTACACGTCGCTCTACACGGCGCTGGCGGAGGTGTACGGCGTCCACCTCGCCGAGGCCGAGGAGACGATCGAGACCTCGCTGGCCACCCCGCGCGAGGCCGGGCTGCTCGGTACGGACGTGGGCCTGCCGATGCTGATGCTGTCCCGGCACTCGATCGACGGGAACGGCGAGCCGGTGGAGTGGGTGCGCTCGGTCTACCGCGGCGACCGCTACAAGTTCGTGGCCAATCTGAAGCGGCCGACGGACTGACACGGCGGCCGGCGACGGGCGTCCGGGCGACGTTCTGGTACGGCTCTGACCTGCGATGGTCGGGCCGTGTCCGTACCGATATGCGGACAGGGGGTTACGGACGGCGGTCACAGCACCTAGATTTCGCGCACGTTACGAGTAGAGATCGCGCGAGGGGACGGATCGTCATGCCGGAGTCGACATCGCCAGCCGAGAGGCAACGGGCACTCTCCCCGAAGTCCATCGCCGTATGGGGCGCCGTGGCCCTCGTCGGCGCCATCGCCTGGGCCGTGCTCGCCCTCTCGCGCGGTGAGGAGGTCTCCGCCGCCTGGATGCTGGCGGCGGCCCTCGGCTCGTACGCCATCGCGTACCGCTTCTACTCGCGCTTCATCGCCCACCGCGTCCTGAAGGTCGACAAGAACCGGGCCACTCCCGCCGAGCGGCTCGACAACGGTGTCGACTTCCACCCCACCGACCGCCGCGTGCTGTTCGGGCACCACTTCGCGGCCATCGCGGGCGCGGGCCCGCTGGTCGGTCCCGTGCTCGCCGCGCAGATGGGCTACCTGCCCGGCACGATATGGATCATCGTCGGCGTCATCCTCGCCGGCGCCGTCCAGGACATGGTGACCCTCTTCTTCTCCACCCGCCGCGACGGCCGTTCGCTCGGCCAGATGGCGCGCGACGAGATCGGGCCGTTCGGCGGTGCGGCCGCCCTGGTCGCGGTCTTCGCCATCATGATCATCCTGCTCGCGGTGCTCGCCCTGGTCATCGTGAACGCGCTCGCGCACTCGCCGTGGGGCGTGTTCTCCATCGGCATGACCATCCCGATCGCCCTCTTCATGGGCGTCTACCTGCGCGTCCTGCGCCCCGGCCGGTCAGCGAGGTCTCCGTCATCGGCGTCGCGCTGCTGCTGCTCGCGATCGTCTCGGGCGGCTGGGTCGCGGAGTCCTCGTGGGCGGACACGTTCACGCTGGAGCCGGGCACGCTCGTCATCTGGATGATCGTGTACGGCTTCCTCGCCTCGGTCCTGCCGGTGTGGCTGCTGCTGGCCCCGCGCGACTACCTCTCCACCTTCATGAAGGTCGGGACGATCGGGCTGCTCGCCCTCGGCGTCTTCATCGCGCTGCCGACGATGAAGATGCCCGCGGTCACCGACTTCGCGACCAGCGGCACGGGACCGGTCTTCGCCGGCTCGATGTTCCCGTTCGTCTTCATCACCATCGCCTGCGGCGCGCTCTCCGGCTTCCACTCCCTGGTCTCCTCGGGCACCACCCCGAAGATGGTCCAGAAGGAGACGCAGATCCGGATGATCGGTTACGGCGCGATGCTGACCGAGTCGTTCGTCGCGGTGATGGCGATGATCACGGCGTGCATCATCGACCCCGGTCTGTACTTCGCCATCAACTCGCCCGTGGGTGTGGTGGGAGACAGCGTCCGGGCCGCCTCGGAAGCGGTGACCAACCTGGGCTTCTCCATCTCTCCGGAGGCGCTGGCCCAGGCGGCGAAGGACGTCGAGGAGCAGAGCCTGCTCTCGCGCACCGGCGGCGCGCCGACCTTCGCGCTCGGCATGTCGGAGATCTTCTCCGCGGTGGTCGGCGGCACCGCGATGAAGGCGTTCTGGTACCACTTCGCGATCATGTTCGAGGCGCTGTTCATCCTCACGACGGTGGACGCGGGCACCCGCGTCGGGCGCTTCATGCTCCAGGACATGCTGGGCAACGTCTACAAGCCGTTCCGCGAGGTCAGCTGGAAGCCGGGCGTCTGGTTCGCCAGCGCGGTCGTGGTCGGCGGCTGGGGCTACTTCCTGTGGGTCGGCGTGCACGACCCGCTGGGCGGCATCAACCAGCTCTTCCCGCTGTTCGGCATCGCGAACCAGCTGCTGGCCGCCGTCGCCCTCGCCGTCTGCACCGTGCTGCTCGTCAAGTCCGGCCGCCTGAAGTGGGCGTGGGTCACCGCGGTGCCGCTCGCCTGGGACGTGGCGGTCACGCTCACCGCCAGCTGGCAGAAGATCTTCTCGGACGACGTGAAGGTCGGCTTCTTCGCCCAGCGCGACAAGTACCAGGCGGGCATCGACTCGGGCCAGGTGCTGCCGCCCGCCAAGAACATGGACCAGATGCACACCGTCGTCACCAACTCGACGGTCGACGGCGTGCTGTGCGCCCTCTTCGCGGTCCTCATCATCGTGGTGCTCGCGGATGCCGGCCGGGTCTGCCTCAAGGCCGTCCGCGCCCCCGAGAGCGTCAAGCTCCACGAGGCGCCGTACGTCGAGTCCAGGCTCGTCGCCCCCGCCTCGATCATCGCGACCAAGGAGGAGAAGGCCGAACTGGCCGCGGCCGGCGTCGGTCCGGAGGGCGGCACCCGCAAGGAGACCGCGGCGGCGGCGCGGGGACCCCCGAATGACCCTGACGGGCGTGCGCCGCGCGGCGGGCCGGATCCGCTGGTACGTCCGCGAACTGACCGGCGAGGAGACGTACGACCGGTACGTGGCGCACGCGAGGTCCTGCGACCCCGGGGCGCCGGTCATGTCCCGGCGCGCGTTCGAACGCAGCCGCACGGACGCCCGGGAGGCGGACCCCCGCGAGGGCTTCCGCTGCTGACTGAGCGATTCCCACGCCCGCCCGCCGCCTTCCGGGGGGGTGGTGGCGGGCCCGTTCGGC
>RHMC01000246.1 GCA_003719395.1 Streptomyces altiplanensis | reverse complement strand
CACCTCGGCCCGGCTGACCCGTCTGGCCCGGCCCCCACGTGGGTGCACCCGGCGCCGGGCGGGAAAGGAAAGGGCAGCGCGCGACGGGTGCACCACAAGGGTGGCCTCCAGGTGAATACAGTCGAGCGCACCCGCACCCGCACCCGCACCCGCACCCGCACCCGGCCGATCCTGCTCGGTGCTGTCCGGGGGCCTGGTCTTCGGGGTGCGGTGGTGCGCGGTCCTGGAGGCATGGAGACCGAAGTCCTGGTGGCGGCGGATTGCCCAACGAGCCCCTGGAACAGGCCCTGGACAAGGCCCGGGTCGGCACCCACCGGCTTCGTCGTCCGGGTGACCGACAGCCTGGCGAAGGCTGAGCGGTCCGGCACAACGGCCCCCGACGATTCTCGTCGGGGGCCTCGACCCGTTCGCCGAGCCCGGCGCCACTGCGTCGGTCGCCTGCCGGCTCTACCGCACCCCGCAGAACCTGGCCGGTGCCACCCGGGCCGGCCGGCTCCAACAGGGCCTCACGAAAGCCACCAGCACCACAGGAACAGCCCTCGGTTGCTCCCGCACGCTGGGCGCGGCGGACCGGTCCGCCGGCGCCCAGGCGCACAAGACCGGCTGATGTTCTGGCACCGCCCCGGTGCACGTGGCGATTACCGGCCAGGGCCGGTGTTTGCGGTTGCGGTTGCGGTCGGAGACGAGGCCCGCGATGCCTTCGCTGCGTGCTGCGGTCGCGTCATGCATGCGTCCAGGTCGCGAGGCATCGGTCCATGACGTGCGGCCCCGGTGGTCACGGGCCGTCCCCGTTCGAGGACGCGCGGAGCACCGAGGCGCCCACGGGGGTGAGGGTGTGCAGCACCGTCGTGGCGTGCCGGCTGCTGGTGATGAGCCCGGCGTCACGCAGTGCGGTGGCATGCCGGCTGGCGGACGCCGCGGAGACCCCTGCCGCTCGGGCGATCTCCCCCGTCGTCGCCCCGGTGGCAGCCGCGTACAGGGCTGCTGCCCGGGTCCGCCCGAGGAGCGTCGTCAGGGGTACGGACGGTTCGTCGGTGAGCCGGTGGTCCGGGGGCGGGGTACCGGCGCGCCGGAGCACCGGGTAACACAGGACGGGCGGGAGTTCCGGATCGGCGAGGCTGTTCGGAGTGCGCCAGCAGAAGTACGTGGGGACGAGCGTCACTCCGCGCCCGTCCAGCCGCAGGTCCCGGTTCACGGGCGGATACTCGACCTGCAGCACGGGCCGTTGCCAGCGCATCATGGGGCCCGCACCGCCGAGGAGGCCGTCGACGCCGTCGCCCAGGAACCCGCGGCAGCGCGAGGCCCGTTCGGCGTCGAAACGGGAGCGGATGTCCTCGGCGTACGGCGCGATACCGACGTCGTAGTACGCGCGCAGCACGCGTACGAGCTCCCTGCGGTCCTCCAGTTCGGTGAGCCGCGCTGCCCACGGAGGTGCCCCGACGGTACGGGCGAGCCTGGCCAGCTCCTCCGACACCCGCTGTGGGGAGGTCTCCAGGATCGCGTCGAGCCCCGCGGCGAGACCGTCGACACCCCGCCCCGGGGTCAGGAAGTCCGGGAAGTAGGCGGCGCGGGGGAAAAGCGGCAGGAGAATCGTGCGGAGGGCTCGGCCGAGTCCCTTCTCCCGCAGCCGGACCAGGACGGTCCTGTGCCAGCCCGCGTAGGCCCAACGGCCGTCTCGGGTCTGGAGACGGTGCAGGCTGGTGGCGATCTCCCAGAGCGGATTCGGCGCGGCGGCGACCCGGACCGCGCCCAGGTCGGCATCTTTGAAGTGGATCCGGAGCATCTTGTTCCCCCTTATGAGCTCAGCTTTTGTGGTGAGCCGAAACATCATGGCCGGGGTCGGCCGAGACCGGTCATGGTTGCTCAACAGCGCAGGGCTGTGGGCGTGTCCGCGCCACCAGGAACCATGACGCAGGAGGAACAGCATGCGAACTCTCAAGAGGCGTACGGCAGTCACTGTCGGAGCGGGGGCGATCGCTTTCGCGGGAATCCTGGGCACGGCCGGTGCGGCGCCGGCCGCTGCTTCCACACAGCAGACAGAGGGGGTCCCGGCGGCCGGTCAGGTCCAGGTGAGCGCTCTGTACAGCCGCGAGGTCTGGAAGACGGTGAACCACCGGACCGGTCCGTCCGGGAGCTACACGCTGTTAGGCCGGCTCTATGCGAACACCTACTACACGGTGAGCTGCTGGAGGATCGGCGAGTCGGTGACCGCCGAGGGCACCACCAACAACGTGTGGATCTACGCGAAGAACGGCAATGGCCAGTGGGGCTATTCCAGCGCGATCTACTTCTCGGGCAACAAGTACGCCAACCTGCCCTCCTCCGCGAGGTGCTGACCCCGCCCCTCGGCCGGGCCGCGGCCTGTGCGTGAGTGAGCCGGGGCCGGGCGACCAAAACGGGGCCCGCCCGATCACCCGTCGGGCGGCCCCGTTGCCCGGAGCCGAAGGGCAGCCTCCGGGCCAGGCCGCGCCCGCGCGGGGTGGCAAGCGGGTCCAGAACCGCCATGAAGAGCTTCCGTCGGGCGGGAAGCCAGGTCCGCACAACCACTCCAGCGTTGAAACACGTGCGCGAGCCGGCTTTCTTGGCGGTGCGGCGCACTCCCGCGTACCCCACTCCGCACCGCCGCCCCCGCGCGGTGGTGGTGACCGGTCCCGGACGGGAACGCCAGGCACCCGGTCACCCACTGCTCCTGCCCGACGTCCCAAGGGACCGCTTCCCGCCCAGGCCTCCCGCACACCAGGGGCGGGGCCCGCGGCGCCCGCAGCCCTGGGCACCGGGCGCTCGGGTACGGCGCCGACGCCTGCTCGGCGTCGGCGTCGGCGTCGGCGTCGGCACGGAAGACCCCGGTCAGCCGGTGCCCAGGGCCTGCGCCTGGTCGAAGTCCAGCAAGGTGCCACGGTCGAACTCGGCAGCGAAGGCTTCCTGTCCCAGGGCCTCGCGTGACGCGGCCCCGACACGGTCCACGTCCCCTCGTTCGGCGGGTGGCAGCGGAGCGCCGACGGACCTTCGGGCCGCCGCTGCCGCGCCCAGCAGAGCCGCCGACTGCCTGTACTCCCCAGCCACGGCTCTCGCGCCGGCCAGTCCCTCCAGGGCCAGGGCCACGGCGCGCGGGTCGCCGAGTTCACGCGCTGTGGCGAAGCCCTCCGCGTGCAGAGCCCGAGCGGCAGCGTCGCCGCGCAGCTCCGCGACGAAACCCAGTTCGGCCAGTGCCAGCGAGGTACCGGGCCCGTAACCCACCTCTCGGAACCACGAGAGCAAACCGCGCATGTGGGTCTCGGCCAGGTCGTAGTCCCCTTCCCTGCGGGCTCCGAGCCCGAGCCCGATCTCGGCGTCGACCTGCCCGGACCTGAAATTCTGCTCGCGAGCCAGCTTGAGCGCCCGCCGGTGATACGTGCGGGCCTGCGCGCAGTCGTCCGTCAGCAGAGCGAGCCGCCCGAGGCCGGACAGCCGCTTGGCGGCCTCCGTCCACAGTCCGAGCCGCTCGGCGATGGCCAGCCCGTCACGTTGCAGCCGCGCGGCCCGTGCGTAGTCACCGGTGATCTCACTCAGTGCGGCCAGCGGGAAGACGGTCTGCAGCTGACCCCACTGGTCGCCGGCCTCCTGGAAGAGACGGGCGCTCAGCTCCCCGTCGCGCCCGACCGCGTCCAGGTCCCCACGGGCCATCGCGTGCCTTGCCCGTACGCTCAGGACCGCCGCCGTTCCCCAGCTGTCACCCAGCGCGCGGAAGCCCTGCAGGGCCCGGTCCACCAGTGCCTCCCCGCTGCCCACATCACCGGAACCCATCTGCGCGGCCCCCAGGAACCACAGTGCCGTGGCCTGCCCCGGAGCGTCATCGACCTCGTCGTACGCCGCAAGAACCGCCCGGATCCGCTCCGCTCCGTCGGCTGCGGTGCCTTCCAGCAGCGCGATGCCCGTCTGCCAGGCCATGGCCAGGGCACGTTCGGGCGTGAGCTGTGCGGGGGCCGCGACGAGGGCTGTGTCCAGGGCCCGCCGGGCCTGAGTGAGGCGGCCGCGCAGTACCCAGTACCAGGCCAGCGCGTTGACCGTCCGCAGCACCTGGTCCGCCGCTCCCCGCTGTACGGCGCAGGCGAACGCCCGGCTCAGGTTGGCGCTCTCCTGGTCCAGCCGCCGCAGCTGGCGCTGTTGCCCGGGCCCTCGCAGCAAGGGCTGGGCCCGGGCGGCCAGTTCGGTGTAGTACAGGCTGTGCCGTTCTCGTACGGCCTCGGCCTCGCCCGCTGCCCGCAGTTGCTCCAGGCAGTATTCCTTCACGGACTCCAGCAGCCGGTACCGCGGGCCTTCCGCACGGTCGTCCAGCACCACCAGCGACCGGTCCACCAGACGTGCCAGCAGATCGAGTACCTCGGTGGCCTTCACGCCGTCTCCGGCACAGACCGCTTCGGCCGCCTCCAGGGTGCAGCCCCCGGCGTGGACGCACAGCCGGCGCAGCACGATGCGCTCCGCGGCCGTCAGCAGCTCCCAACTCCAGTCGATGACCGCCCGCAGGGTCCGCTGCCGGGCCGGCGCGGTCCGGGTTCCGCCCGCCAGCAACCGGAACCTGTCGTCGGCCAGGCGGGCCACCAGGCCGTGCACGCCGATGGTCCGTACCCGGGAGGCCGCCAGCTCCAATGCCAGCGGAATGCCGTCCAGGCGTCCGCAGAGGACGGCGACGGCCTCGGCGTTGTCCGGGTCGAGGGTGAAACCGGGCGCGGTGCCGGCCCGCTCCATGAACAGGTCCACGGCGTTGGGCGGTTCCAGCGGCGGCACCGGCCACACCCGCTCGCTGCCGACCCCGAGAGGTTCCCGACTGGTCGCCAGGATGGTCAGTCCCGGTACGTCCCGCAGCAATGTCCCGGCCAGTTCGGCAACCGGATGCACCAGATGCTCGCAGTTGTCCAGGACGAGCAGGAGACGTCTGCCCCGCAGGGCACCGGTCAGCCGGCCCACCGGGGAGACCTGCTCTCCGGCCTCGCCCGCTTCCGTGATGTGGAGGGCCCTCATCACGGCTCCGGCCACCGCGCGCACCGCGTCCACGTCCACGTCCGCGTCCACGTCCACGTCCACGTCCGCGTCCGCACCGTGGCCCGGTGACGGGTCGAGCCCGGCCAGCTCGACGAACCACACGCCGTCGGGACGGGCGGCGGCGGCCTGCCCGGCGGTTTCCACGGCCAACCGCGTCTTCCCCACCCCGCCCGGCCCCGTGAGCGTCACCAGACGGGAGGAACCGAGCAGGTGGCATACGCCGAGAACGGCATTCTCCCGGCCGACGATCCCCGCGACAGGGGCGGGCAGGTTCGTACCGGCAGGGCGGGGTGCGTCCAGCGCGGGGTCCTGCCGCAGGATCGCCTGGTGCAGGTTCACCAGTTCGCTGCCCGGCTCCAGGCCGAGTTCGCCGGAGAGCCGGCGCCGCAGATCCTCGTAACTGTCGAGCGCCTCGGTCTGACGCCCTGCCCGGTACAGGGCGCGCAGCTGTACGGCGCGAAGCCGTTCCCGGAGCGGGTACCGGGCCACCAGACCGCCGAGTTCACCGGCGAGCGCGGCATGCCCGTTTCCTTGCCCGTTCCCGTTCCTGTTCCCGTCGTCCAGCTGCAGTCTTGCCTCGGCGTGTTCCTCCAGCGCGGCGAGCCGCTCCTCGTCGAGCCGGTTGATCGCCGCACGGGCGAAGGGCTCAGCGGCGAAGTCCTCGAACGCCTCGCCCCTCCACAGCTCCAGGGCCTCGGACAGCAGCGCCGCCTTCGCGTGGATTGCGTCGGCGGCCCGCGCCCGGTCCAGGAGAGCGGTGAACCGACCCGCGTCGACGGCCTCGGCGCCGATCCGCAGCAGGTACCCCGATGCCCCGGAGACCACGAGCTCACGGCCGCCGGGCCCGGCCCTCTCCAGGACCCGGCGCAGCTGAGAAGCCTTTCCCTGAAGGGTGTTGCCGGGATCGTCCGGCAGTGCGGAGCCCCACAGGTCGTCCACCAGCCGCTCAACGGACACCGGGCGCCCCGGGTGCACCAGCAGCTGGGCCAGCAGTGCACGGACTTTCGCCCCGGGGACGGCTACCGGCTCGCCGTCGTCCTTCCACAACGCAAGCGGACCAAGGACCCCGAATCGCATGGCCTCACCCTAGCCCGGCCTCCGTACCGCCCTGTCGAAGCGACCGCCATCGGCCGACAGCCGGCCGACAGCCGATCGGCAGGCTCCCCCGGCAAGGTGTGACCACAAGCCGCCAACGCAACGGAGGAGCGAAATGAACACCGGTTCCAAGCAGCCCGTCACGGTCATCGGTCTGGGCAACCTGGGCCAGGCGCTGGCCGCCGCCTTCCTGCAGCAGGGCCACCCCACGACCGTGTGGAACCGTTCGCAGGCCAAGGCGGACAGTCTGGTCGCCAAGGGTGCGGTCCGGGCGGCGACGGCCGCCGAAGCCCTGGCGGCGGGCGGTCTCGTCGTCGTCTGCCTGCTGGACTACGAGACCGTACGAGAGGTCCTCGTTCCGGCCGCGGACACCCTCACCGGCCGTGTCCTGGTCAACCTCACCTCCGGAACCCCCGAGCCGGCCCGCGAGTTGCCGCCTGGGCGGCCGGCCGCGGCGCGGAGTACCTGGACGGTGCGGTCTACGCGGTGCCGCAGACCATCGGGACGCCCGAAGCGTTCGTCCTCTACAGCGGCTCGGCCTCCGTGTTCGAGACGTACCGCGAGCAGCTGGACCTCCTTGGCACCGGCACGTTCGTCGGCGCGGACGCCGGCCTCGCGTCGGTCTACGACGTCGCGCTGCTCAGCGGCATGTACGGGATGTTCGCGGGGTTCTTCCAGTCGGTGGCCCTGGGCGACTCGGCGCAGATCAAAGCCGCTGAGATCACAGCCCTGCTGGTGCCCTGGCTGAATGCGGCCGCCGCCGCCCTGCCCGGTTTCGCCCGGGAGATCGACTCCGGGGACTACACCACCGAGACGTCCAACCTGGACATCAATGCCGTCGGACTGGCCAACATCCTGACCGCGACCAAGGCCCAGGGCATCGGCGTGGACCTGCTCGCTCCCCTCCAGTCCCTTTTCGAGCACCAGATCGCGCAGGGCCACGGGACTGCCAGCCTCTCCCGGGCGGTCGAGTCGCTGAGGAAGACGGCATGAGCACCGCGTACAGGGGAAAGAAGGCCGTCGTGATCGGCGGCACGCACGGAATGGGCCGGTGCGTGGTCGAGGCACTGCTCACCGGCGGGGCAGAGGTGCTGTTGACCGGCCATGACGAGAAGAACCTGGAAGCCGTCAGAACCGGTCTCGGCCCGGCCGCCCACACGGTCCGCTCCGACATCACGAGCATGGCCGACATCGCGGAGCTCGGCACTCAGGTGGAGGAGAAGCTCGGCACCATCGACTTCCTGCACGTCAATGCCGGGACTTCCTACCTGGAGCGGCTCGAAGAGGTGTCGGAGACCACCTACGACCGCACCTTCGACGTCAACACCAAGGGCGCGTTCTTCAGCACGCAACGGCTGGCGCCCCTGATCAGGGAGGGCGGCTCGATCGTCTACAGCACGTCGGTGGCCAACGTGATGGGCTACCCGGGCATGGCGGCGTACTCCGGAGCCAAGGCGGCGGTCCGCTCCTTCACCCAGGTGTTCGCCGCCGAGCTGCTCCCGAGAAACGTACGGGTCAACGCGGTGAGCGGCGGTTACATCAAAACCCCCACCATGGCGGTCGCGGACTTCACCGCGGAGCAGAGGGATGCCTTCTTGCGGGAGGGCGACCAGATCACTCCCATGAAACGCCATGGTTCGGTCGAGGAGTTCGCACGCGCGGTTCTCTTCCTCGCCTTCGACGCCACGTTCACGACCGGCACGGAGCTGCATGTCGACGGCGGTATCAGCCAGGGAATCACCCCGGCCTGAGGAACGCCCCGCCTTCCCGGGCTCAGTGCTGGACGAGCCGCCGGGTGGCCTCGTGTCCCACCGGTGGCGTCAGCGGGGCCGAGGCCCTCGCGGAGCCCGACGCCGGGACCCGGCCGCAGCTCTCCAGCTCGACCCGGCCGCATACCCGGTGTGGAAGCTCGACGTGAC
>RHMC01000245.1 GCA_003719395.1 Streptomyces altiplanensis | reverse complement strand
GCGGGATACGCGCTGGCGTTCAGGGTGGGGGCGGGGGCACTGCTCGCGGGGGCGGTGCTGCTGCTGGTCTGGCTGCCGCGCCACCGCAGGAAGCAGGCGTAGGGCGGGAGAACAGGCGCAGCGCGGGAGAAAGGGGTCAGAGCCAGCCCTGCTGCCTCGCCGCCCGTACCGCCTCCATGCGGTTGCGGGTGCCGGTCTTGCCGATCGCCGACGACAGGTAGTTCCGTACGGTCGACTCGGACAGGTGCAGCTTCCCGGCGATGTCCGCGACGGTCGCCCCGTCCACCGCCGCGTTCAGTACGTCGCACTCGCGCGCGGTGAGCGGGCTGGGCCCGGAGCTGAGGGCGGCCGCCGCGAGCACCGGGTCGATGACGGTCTCGCCGGTCAGCACCCGCCGGATCGTCACCGCCAGCTCCTCCACCGGGCCGTCCTTGACCAGGAAGCCCGCCGCGCCGGACTCCATCGCGCGGCGCAGGTAGCCGGGCCTGCCGAAGGTGGTGAGGATCAGCACCCGGCAGTCGGGGGCCTGGTCGCGCAGCAGCGCGGCGGCGTCGAGCCCGCTGAGGCCCGGGAGCTCGATGTCGAGGAGCGCCACGTCGGGGCGGGACGTGAGGGCGGCGTCCACGATCTCGTCGCCCGCGGACACCTGGGCGACGACCTCGATGTCCGGTTCCAGGCCGAGCAGCAGGGCGAGGGCGCCGCGCATCATGCCCTGGTCCTCGGCGAGGAGGACTCTGATCATGGGGTGGGCTCCAGTTCTGGTTCCGGTTCGAGGTCGGTGCCCACGGGCAGTTCGGCGCTCACCAGGAAGCCGCCGCGGGTGGAAGGGCCGGCGTCGAGCGTGCCGCCGGCCGCCGCGAGGCGTTCGGTGAGCCCCTTCAGGCCCGTGCCGCCGGCGCCGGTGGCGGGCTGCCCGGAGCCTACGCCGCGGCCGTTGTCGGTGATCTTCAAATGGACGCGTTCGGGCGAGCTGTCCACCACGATCTCGCAGCGGTCCGCTCCACTGTGCCGCACGGCGTTGGTGACGGCCTCCCGCACCACCCATCCGAGCAGCGTCTCCGTCCTGCGGGGACAGGGGCGGGCCCGTCCGGCGTACGACCGGCTCTATGCCGGCGGCGCCGAGTACCGACCGGGCGCCGTCCAGCTCGGTGGCCAGGCTGCCCTCGCGGTAGCCGGTGACGGCCTCGCGGATCTCGGTCAGGGCCTGGCGGCCGACGGACTCGATGTCGCAGACCTGGACGAGCGCGGCGTCCAGGTCGCGCGGAGCGAGGCGGCGGGCGGCCTCCGACTTCACGACGATGACGGAGAGGGTGTGCCCGAGGAGGTCGTGCAGGTCGCGGGAGAAGCGCAGGCGTTCCTTCTCGACGGCGGAGCGGGCCAGTTGTTCGCGGGTGGCGCGCAGTTCGCGGACCGTCGTGGACAGCGAAAGGATGGTGGCGGTCACCAGACCGGTGATGAAGGTGCCGTAGCCGACGGCGGCGGAGTCCCAGACCCGGCCGCCGTCCCCGCTCGCGATGTACCCGGCGGAGCCGGAGATGGCGCCCAGCACCACCATGAGCACCTTGTCGCGCAGGATCGTCCCGCAGGCGAGGGCGAGCAGCGGGAAGAGCAGCCGCCAGGGGCCGCCGTAGGCGTACGCCAGCACGTAGGTGAGGGCCGCCATGCCGGCCAGGGCCGCCGGCACCGACGGGTGCTTGCGCCTGCGCTCGTCGAAGGCGTTGAACACCACATAGATGTAGAGGGAGTTGAAGGCGAGCAGCCCGATCCCGCCGAACCACGGATTCGGCGTCTTGCCCTGGATCAGGTTGGACAGGCCGCCGAGCCCGAACAGCAGCCACGGCAGCATCGCGTAGCCGCTCGGCGGACCGGGCGCTTGTAGCTCGTTGCAGTTCGCGCGGCCCACGGCCACCGTCTCCTCCCGTACCGCCAGGCCGCTCATGCCGTCCTGGCCGACCGACGGTAGGAGACCACGGCGTACGCCCCGAAGACCAGCAGCCAGCAGCAGAGGACCGCGACCGTCACCGGGTCCGGCGCGCTGCCCTCCGCGTGGACCAGCCGAGGTCCGCGAAGCGGTGGGCCGGGCGTACTCGGCGAGCGCGCGCAGCGGCCGGGGAAGAGCTCGGTGGGGAACCACAGCCCGCCGAGGAGGGAGAACCCCATCAGGCAGGCCATGTTGACGAGGCCGGCGGTCTGGGGCGTCAGCCGGTAGCCGTTGCCCAGGCCGAGCAGGGTGAAGGGCAGCGCGCCGAGCCACAGGAGCAGGGTCAGCGCCGCCCACTGCCACGCGTCGAGCCGTACGCCGTTGACCACGGCGCCCGCCGCCAGCACCGCCAGGACCGCCGGCAGCACGGTCACCGAACCGCTGATCGCCCGGCCCAGCACCACCCGCTTCGGGTCCAGCGGGGTGACCCGCAGCTGCCGCAGCCAGCCGAGCGCCTTGTCGGAGGCGACGCCCGTGCCGATGGAGATGGCGGCGCCGAGGGCCCCGTACGCGGCCATGCCGACCATGGCGAAGACCCGCCAGGTGGCGCCGTCGGCCTCTGCGGCCCTGCCGACGTTGGTGAAGAGCAGGTACATCAGCACCGGCATCCCGATGCCGAAGACGACGAAGCCGGGGTCGCGCAGGGTGCGGCGTATTTCGAGCTTGATGTACGCGGTCATCGCACGGACTCCCCGGTGAGGTTGAGGAAGGCGTCGTCGAGGGAGGCCGGGGCCACTTCGAGGCCGCGGAGCGCGCCGAGTCCGGCGAGGGCGGTCACGGTGGCGTCGGAGTCGTCGGTACGCAGGTACGCCCGGCCGCCGCGTATCTCGGCCGAGACGACGCCGGGCAGCAGCACGAGCCCGTCACCGGCCCCGCCCGTCACGTCGACGTCGAAGGAGACGAGGCTGCCGCCGGCCGCGCGCTTGAGGCGGTCGCCGCTGTCGTCGGCGACGAGCCGGCCCGGTCGACGACGACGATGCGGTCGGCGTTGTCGTCGGCCTCCTCCAGGTAGTGGGTGGAGAAGAGCACGGTGTTGCCGCGGCCGGCGTAGGCCCGCATCGACTCCCAGAAGGCGCGTCTGGCGCCGCGCCTACGGGCGGCGGTGGCGGCCGTGGGCCGGAGCGCTGGAATCCTCCGTCGTGGCCGCGCCCCCTCGGTGCTTTCCGGAGCGGCCGGCGGCGTCCCGTTCGGCGGCCGAAGGCTGCGGCCGCGTCTGGATCGTGTCGGTTCGGGCTTCAGACATGGTGGGAGGTCCCCTGGAATCGCTGCGATCACTTTCAGGTGGTGCAAGGCCCGCCCCGCCGTCACCGTCGGCTTCCAGCCGAAACGGCTGCGTAGCCCCGGCCCGAGTCTAACCACGGGCCCCGCGCCCGGTGAGGGGCGCCTGCTGGAGCGGTACGGGCTTGCACACCACAGGAGTCTCCCCGGCCGCGGATGGTTCCCCACCTGCGCGTTCCGCTTGTGCGGTTTCGGTGATCACCACGTCTTCCGGGGCTTCGACGGAGGCCACCCCGCACGGCACCGCACCCGTCGCGTACGGCAGTCGCAGCACCCCCTCGCGCGTCCAGAGCCCGGCCCCCGCCAGCCACCCCGCCGGCGCCGCGAGGTGATGCAGCCTGCGCCCGGAAGGACGCCACACCCCGACCCAGCTCCCCGCCGCCCCGTCGATCCGCAGCGCCACCGCGCAGTTCTCCGGCATCAGCTCCTGCCCCGGCTGCATCGCGAAAGGCGTCACCGCGCAGTCGGCGGGCCCCAGGCACTCGGGGAAGCGCACCGGAAGCATGCTCCCCAGCACGCCCCAGCCCAGCCGGTCGTGCCCCGCGTCCGACCTGATCAGCAGCAGCCCGCTGTCCGCGTCGGCGAGCAGCAGCCGGTCGTTGCTGTCCTCCGCGATCTGGAGCAGCGGCGTCACCTCCCCGCCCCGCTCCAGGTCGACGGCCACCGCCTTCGTCACCCCGTCGGCCTCCCGGTCCAGGGCGAGCATCCGCCCCGTACGGTCGAGCCATACGCCCCCCGAGCAGCGCCCCGCGACCTCGGCGACGCGCTCGGGCCCGAAGGCGCCGCCCGCCACCAGCCATACGGTGGTGGACTCTCCGCCCACGGCCAGGGCGTACGCGCGACTGCCGTCCGGGGCCGGCGGCAGCAGCGTGAGCCGATCGCACTCGACCGCGCGACGGGCAGCTCCCCGGTCCGCGGTCCCGTCGGATACAGCAGCGAGAAGGAGTGCCGGCCGCCGCCACCGCCGAAGAAGTGCGAGGCGCCGCCGTGGCGCCGGTGGATCAGGACCCGCCCGTCCGTCAGCGGCAGCAGCCCGGTGTCCGGCTCCTCGGGCTGGTCGGCGGGGAGCGGCACGGCGTAGGGCTCGGGTCCGTCGAGCGTCCACCGCTCGGGGAACCGCGCGTCCCCCTCGCCCGCCAGCCGCGCGCCGTAGGAACCGTCAGCGGCGATCGTGAACACCGCCGCGCCCAGCGCGTCGCCGTCAGCGGCGGTCTCGATGGCAGGGGCCGTCATCGTCAGTCACCTCCGGCGACCGAAGCTAGTTTTCCCCTCCCTGCCGAACAGCACGAGACCGTGCACTTCACACATAAGGGTGGCCATCGCCCGGTTCGGCTGAGGGGGCGGGGGCGGGTGTGCTGGAGGATGCACCGGGGCTGTGAGTGAGGCATGCCCGACCGAGGCTGCCGAGAAGAAGGCGGAGCGGTTCGGCACCGGCGCCGAGAAGCCCACCGTCTCGATGGTCCGCCACCTCCCCGGCAGGATCCGCCTGTACGCGAAGGCTCCTTCATCGGCACCGTCCGCGAAGACGCGGGCCTGCCGCGCCCGGCGAACCGGCGGACCGACGACCTCGCCGCCGAGATCAGCCCCGAGAGGATCGACGAGGCGGACGCCGACCGGATCCTCACACCGGCGTCCACGGCGCGACCCCAAGGCCACCGGCCGGGACAAGGCCGAGGACAGCGCCCTCCGGAAGAAACCCGGCGCCGTGAAGAACGGGCGGGCCAAGGACGTTCCGGACGGGACCCGGCACCTCGGGCCCGGTGTGACCGCCGCCGGCCGGGTCCCCGACGACCTGCGCACGTATTCGATCAAGCAGGGCCGGCCGGGCGGGCCGCCTACGCCATGGCGGGCGGGGCACGTGGCGCAGGTAACCTGTCTGCGTGCCCCGTCTGTCTGAAGTCATCGCCGCGCTCGACGCCCTCTGGCCCCCGGAGCGGGCCGAGAGCTGGGACGCGGTCGGTACGGTCTGCGGCGATCCCGACGCCGGGGTGAGCCGGGTCCTGTTCGCCGTCGACCCGGTCCAGGAGACCGTCGACGAAGCCGTGGAGCTCGGCGCGGACCTCCTCGTCACCCACCACCCGCTCTATCTGCGCGGTACGACGACGGTCGCGGCGTCCACCTTCAAGGGCCGTGCCGTGCACACCCTGATCAAGAACGACATCGCACTGCACGTCGCCCACACCAACGCCGACAGCGCCGACCCCGGCGTCTCCGACGCCCTCGCGGGAGCGCTGGACCTGCGGGTCGCCGGTCCCCTCGTCCCCGACCCCACCGACCCCACGGGCCGCCGGGGTCTCGGCCGCGTCTGCGAACTCGACCCGCCGGCCACCCTGGGCCACTTCGCCGCCCGCGTCGCCGCCCGGCTGCCCGCCACCGCGCAGGGCATCCGCGTCGCCGGCGACCCGGACGCGCTCATCAGCACCGTCGCCGTCAGCGGCGGCTCGGGCGACAGCCTCTTCGCCGACGTACGGGCCGCCGGCGTCGACGCCTTCGTCACGGCGGACCTGCGTCACCACCCGGCGTCCGAGGCCCGCGAACAGACCCCCCTCGCGCTGATCGACGCCGCGCACTGGGCCACCGAATGGCCCTGGTGCGAGCAGGCCGCCGCACAGCTCGACGAGATCTCCGACCGCCACGGGTGGGACCTGCGCGTCCACGTCTCGAAGACCGTCACCGATCCCTGGACCTCCCACCACGCCCCCACGACCGCCCTTCCGACGAGCGCCTCGCGCGCCCCCTTTGATCCTTCTGGAGCCCCCAACTGAACGCCGCGCCCGCCGACCAGATCCGTCTTCTCGACGTCCAGGCCCTCGACCTGCGCCTGTCCCAGCTTGCCCACCGGCGCAACTCCCTCCCCGAGCACGCCGAGCTCGAATCGCTCACCAAGGACCTCGCGCAGCTCCGCGACCTGCTGGTCGCCGCGCAGACCGAGGAGAGCGACACCACCCGCGAGCAGACCAAGGCCGAGCAGGACGTCGACCAGGTCCGCCAGCGCGCCGTGCGCGACCAGCAGCGCCTCGACTCCGGCGCCGTCTCGTCCCCCAAGGACCTGGAGAACCTCCAGCGCGAGCTCGTCTCGCTCGCCAAGCGCCAGGGCGACCTGGAGGACGTCGTCCTCGAAGTCATGGAGCGCCGCGAGTCCCTGCAGGAACGTGTCGCCGAGCTGTCCGGCCGCGTCGCCTCCGTCCAGGCCAAGGCCGACGACGCGACCGCGCGCCGCGACGCCGCGTTCGAGCAGATCGACGCCGAGGTCGCCACGGTGACCAAGCAGCGCGAGGTCGCCTCGGCCACCATCCCCGCCGACCTCCTCAAGCTGTACGAGAAGCTCCGCGTCCAGTCCGGCGGCGTCGGCGCGGCCCGCCTCTACCAGCGCCGCTGCGAGGGCTGCCAGCTGGAGCTCAACATCACCGAGGTCAACGAGGTGCGGGCCGCGGCCCCCGACGCGGTCGCTGCGGTGCGAGAACTGCCGCCGCATCCTTGTCCCGTACGTCCGAGTCCCGGCCTGTAGCCATGGGACGCAGCCTCGTCATCGAGGCCGACGAGCTGGCTCCCGGGGCAACCCGGGCCCCGCCGGCTACGGCGCGGTCGTCCTCGACCCCCGGACGGGGGAGACGCTCGCCGAGGCCGCCGAGTACATCGGCGTCGCCACGAACAACGTCGCGGAGTACAAGGGCCTGATCGCCGGGCTCCGCGCCGCGCACGCGCTCGCACCGGACGCCTCCGTCCACGTCCGCATGGACTCCAAGCTCGTCGTCGAGCAGATGTCCGGCCGCTGGAAGATCAAGCACCCGGACATGAAGCCGCTCGCGGCCGAGGCGGCGACCGTCTTCCCGCGGGTCCGGGTCACCTACGAGTGGATCCCCCGGGAGAAGAACAAGCACGCCGACCGGCTCGCCAACGAGGCGATGGACGCGGGCAAGAAGGGCAAGAAGTGGGAGCCGTCGGCTTCCACGGCCGACCTGGTCTCCGGTCCTCCCCGGGTGGTGGGCGACGCGGTGGCCGGTGCGGCCAAGGCCCGGGCGGCACTGGGACGGGCGGTGGCCGAGCCGCTGACCCTGCCGGACGCCTCGGAGGCCGAGCCCGTCACCGCCCCCGCCGTGGGCTGGGGTGCCTCCGCCGACCTGGGTACGCCCGCGACCTTCGTCCTGCTGCGCCACGGCGAGACCGCGCTCACCCCCGAGAAGCGGTTCTCCGGGAGCGGCGGTTCCGACCCCGGGCTGTCGGCGGTCGGCCGTCGCCAGGCCGAGGCGGTCGCCGCCTCCCTGGCCGCGCGCGGCACCGTCCAGGAGATCGTCAGCTCCCCGCTCAGGCGCTGCCGCGAGACGGCGGACACGGTGGCGGCGCGGCTCGGCCTGGCCGTACGCGTCGAGGAGGGCCTGCGCGAGACGGACTTCGGGGCGTGGGAGGGCCTGACGTTCGGCGAGTGCGCGAGCGCTACCCCGCGGACCTGGATGCCTGGCTGGCCTCCCCGAAGGCGGCGCCGACGGGCGGCGGCGAGAGCTTCGCGACGGTGGCGCGACGGGTCTCGACGACGCGCGACAAGCTGATCGCCCGTTACGCGGGCCGCACGGTCCTGGTCGTCACCCACGTGACCCCGGTCAAGACGCTCGTACGCCTGGCTCTGGGCGCTCCGCCCGAGTCCCTGTTCCGCATGGAACTCTCGGCGGCGTCGCTGTCGGCGGTGGCGTACTACGCGGACGGCAACGCGTCGCTGCGCATGCTGAACGACACGTCGCACCTGCGGTGAGCGGTGCCGGATGCCGGGCCCTGCGGGAACGGCGTCCGGCACCGCACGCTGTGCTCTCCGCGGCCGCCG
>RHMC01000244.1 GCA_003719395.1 Streptomyces altiplanensis | reverse complement strand
GCGGCGGCGCCGGTGGTGCCGGTGGTTCCGGTACGGCTGCCGGTGGTCCCGGTGGTTCCGGTACGGCTGCCGGTGGAGCGGGTGACTGCGCCGGCTCCGGCCGCGATTCCGGCTGTCGTGCCTCGGGCGGGCCCGGGGCCGGTCCCGCCGCCGGCGGAAGCAGCGGCTCCGCCGGTGGAGGCTGCGGAGGGTGCGGAGGTGGGGGCGGCCCCGGGGGCGGTGCCGGCAAAAGCGGCTGTTCTGCCGCCGGGGCCGGTTCGGGCTCCCGTGCCTCCGGCGGACCCGGAGCCGGGTCCCGCGCCGGCGGGGCCGGCGGGAGCGGGGGGCGGTCGTCCGCCGCGGGAGACGCCCCGGCCTCCACGAAGGCGGCAGCTCCGGAGGGCGCGGGGCCGGCAGCGACTGCGGCGGTGGCGCGGACGGGGGCGCCACCGTGCCCGCCGCGGAGTCGAAACGGTCGTCCAGGGTGTCGCCCGTGGGCGCGGGGCCCGTGTCCGGGGCGGTCTCGTCGCCGTACAGCCGGCTCCACCACTGGTCCTCGTCGGTGGTGCGCCTCTCCCCCTGCTGGCTCATGTCCCTTATTGTCCACCGCTCGGGCCGTACGAAAACGGGGCATCGGGAAAAGAAGTCCGCCGGGCGCCCCCTCCCCCCCACGGGAAGGGCGCCCGGCGGACGGCTTTCGGCAGACGCGCGTCTAACGCACGTCGTAGGCGCGCGCCACGACCTGGCTGACGGAATTCCCCTTCGCGTCCGTCAGTTCGGTCTTCAGCGTGACCGGCTTGCCCGCCGCGCCCGCATGGTTCACGGTCGCCGTCCAACTGCCCGACTGCTCGGCCACCTTGGCGTCGGTCCAGGTCTCACCGTCGTCGTACGAGTACGACAGCTTCGCGGCGGTGAGGGCGCCGGGCGTGTAGCCCGCGTGCCCGGAGACGCTGAGACCGATCTTCTGGCCGTCCGCGGCCGGCAGCGTCTTCATGCCGTCCTCGGGGAGGCCGTAGCCGGGGAAGAGCAGCGGAATGCCCTGCGAGTACGCGCTCTCGTCGAGCCCGGACCGGAACTTCCAGGTGGTCTCCACCCTGGTCGAGCGCTTCCAGACCGCTGCGGGCTGCCCGATCTTCGTGGTGCTGAGGATCAGTTCGTACGCTCCCTCCTCCGCCGGGACGTCGAACACCCCGAACGGGTATGGGTTCCGGCCGAGGCTCTCGCCGTCGCGCCTGAGCTCCATGGAGCCGATGTCACCGAAGGACCCGGCCGCGCCGCCGTGCTCGCCGTCGCCCCAGAACGCGGGGGCGGCGCCGATCCGGTTCGCCTGCCGCTCGGCCGCGAGGCCCGGCCCGCCCGACGCGTCGCGCGGCGCGGCCGGGGCGAGCACGCCGCCGTACCATGTCTCCTCGCGCCGCTGGCCCGCCCTGTACTCGCGCTTCTCGTCGTCCAGGTACTCGCCCCAGGGGAAGCTGGAGGAGAGGTAGCGCTCCCAGCCCGTGCCGGCCGTCGAGTAGAGCTCGGTACGGGTCCCCGGGACCCCCACCAGGTCGAAGCCGCCGACCGGGAAGCGCCCGCCGTGGGGGCGGCCTGCGACGAGGGTGTCGACGTAGTCGCTCTTGACGCCCATGGCCCGGTACGTCGACGTGGTCCTCCCCAGCTTGCCGTCCCGTACACGGTAGGTGCGGTCCGAGGTGATCGGGCCGTCCTCGGGGAAGGCCAGGTTGTAGACGTACGGGCTGCCGGCGGTGGCCTTCCAGCGCAGCGTGACCGGTCCGGCGGCCAGCGCGTCGAGCAGTCCCCCCCGCCTCGTCCGCCTCGACGGCGACGGCCGGCAGCGGTCCCGCGCCGTAGCCGGTGGAGGGCAGCCAGCGGCCGGCGGCGGCGCGGTGGGCGACGATGCCCACGGCGCCCGCGTCCTTGGCGTCCCGTGCCCGGCCGAGGACGGACGCTCTCGTCGTCCGCGAGCTTCACCAGGGCGATCCTGCCCTCGACGTCCGCCTTCCGAAGCTCCTCGGGCGTACCGGTGCCCGCGTCGGCCAGCCGGGCCTGGCCCGTGCCGTCGAAGTTGACGGAGCCGACGTTGGAGGTCACCGGGTGGAGGCGGGCGCCACCGACGACCGAGAACTTCTCGATCTGCGGGGCGTACGCCCGCCATTGGCTGCCGAACTCGAACTCGCCCTCGTCCGCCCGTCCCCGGACGTCGGCGAAGTAGTCGTCGATGATCCGGGAGCCGGTGATGGACCCGGTGTGCAGCCAGGTGTCGTCCCAGGTCCGGCCGAAGGTCAGGGTGGCGCCGCGCGTCTCGGACGGGCGGTCGGTCTTCACGGAGAGCCGGTTCGCCCTGCGCGCGTCCAGCACGATCGTGGTGTCCTTCACCAACTCGACCTGGGGGCGCCCCAGATAGCTGACCGATCCGGCGAGGTTTCCGGTCGCGTCGGCGGTGTCGGGAGAGACCACGAAGGAGGAGAGGAAGTACGAGCCGGGGCGCAGCCGGTAGACCTGATCGGCCGCGCCTTCGTTGAAGCGGCGCTCGCCGGTGGCGTCGTCGGTGCCGATGACGTCCAGCGAGGACGATCCGGCGGCCGGCTTGCCGGTGCGGTCGACGAGCTTGACGCGCAGGGTGAGCGTCCGCGGTTCGACGTACAGGGAGAAGGGGGTGGAGACGCGGACGCCGCTGTGCCCGGTGGCCACGATCCGTCCCGTGACGTCGCCGTACTGGCTGTGCTCCAGGCGTGCGGCCGGGTCGACGGTGAGCGGCACCCGGGCGGTGGCGCCGGCCGGGACGGTGACGCTGCGCGCGCCGAGCCCGGCGACGGCGGAGCGTACGCGCGTGCCGTCGTGCCGGTGACGTCCGCGACGGTGAGGTCCAGCTTCACGGGCTTGTCGCCGGTGTTGGTGTACGGCACGTCGACGGTCGTACGGTCGCTGCCGTCCTGCGGCCAGTCGAAGGTGCCGGCCTGGACGGCGGGGGCTCCGGTGACCGTCGTGGTGACGGCGGCCTTCACGTCGAGGCGGCCGCCGCCGGTCTCGCGCACGTCACCGGGGACGGCGGACTCGGCGGAGGAGACGAGCGCGGCCTTGATCTGCTGCGCGGTCCAGTCCGGGTGGCGCTGCTTGACGAGGGCGGCGGCGCCCCGCGACGTGCGGGGTGGCCATCGACGTACCGGACATGGACCGGTACGCGTACAGGCCGCGGCCGCCGGCCGCGGCGGCCGAGATGCCGACGCCGGGTGCGGCGATCTCGGGCTTGAGGGTGTGCGTGGTGACGGCCGGGCCCCGGCTGGAGAAGGACGCGGTGGAGTCGTCGCGGTCGACGGCGCCGACGGTGAGGACGCCGGGTGCGCAGCCGGGCGAGGAGACGGTGTTCAGGGACGGGCCGGTGTTGCCCGCCGCGACGACGAACAACGTGCCGCTTTCCTGGGCGAGTTGCTCGGCTGCGACGCTCATCGGGTCGGTGCAGTCGGTGGGGACGGGGCTGCCGAGGCTCATCGAGACGACGTCGGCCTTCTGGTCGACGGCCCACTGCATGCCGGCGATGATCCAGGAGGCGGCGCCGGAACCACCGTCGCCCAGGACTTTCCCGTTGAGGAGGTCCGCGCCGGGCGCGACGCCCTTCTTCTTGCCGCCGCTCGCCGCGCCGCTGCCGCCCACCGTGGAGATGGTGTGGGTGCCGTGGCCCTGGCGGTCGCCGGTGTCCGGCGAGTCGGTGAAGTTCTCGGCGGCGGCGATCCGGCCCTTGAGGTCGGGGTGTCCGGCGTCCGCGCCGGTGTCGAGGACGGCGACCTTGGTGCCCTTGCCGTCGTAGCCGGCGGCCCAGGCGAGGTCGGCGCCGACCTGACGGGTGGAGCGCTCCAGGTTCGCCTCGACCTTGCGGTCGAGCCAGAGCTTCTTGAGGCCAAAGGCGGCGCGCGAGCGGGGGCTGGTGATGTCCTGCCAGAAGTCCGCGGTCTTCTTCTTGTCGGCCTTGAGGGCGAGGCCGTCGACCGGCTCCAGCACGAGGCCGCGCTCGGCGCCGCGCGGGGTGACGGGGGCGCTGCGGGCGACGTCGGAGCCGTACACCGCGATCAGCGGCAGCGACGTGGAGCGGGTGTCGTCGTAGCCCTGCCGGATGAGCCCGGTGACGTTGAAGAGCTCCTGGTCGGCCTTGCCGGCGGCGAGTGCCTCGGCCGCGCCCTGCGGGTAGACGTACAGGTCCCCGCCGGACTGCCTGGTCTGGACGATCGGTACGGTGCCGTCCTCGCGGGGCAGCGGCGACAGCGGCGGCGCCCCCGATCCGTCCCTGCTCACCAGCACCTTGTCGCCGGTGACGAGGGTGACCGTGACCGGCCCCTCGCCCTTCTCCCCCGCGGCCTTTCCCGCGGCCGCGCTGCCGGTCAGCGGTCTCTTCCCCGCCGCGTCGTCCTGTGGCCGGCCACGGACGGCGCGGCCACGGCGACGGCGAGGACGGCGGCGGTCGCCGCCCCCAGTGCCGTACGCGATATCGGGCGCATCGCTCTCCCCTGATGAATCCGGCACAAAAGTGCTGTTGCCGGAGGCTGTTGGTGCTGCGGTGGCGCCACATTGGCAGAGTGGCGGGAGGTGGAGGGATGATGCGTGCGGCGGGTTTACGCCGTGGCCGCTTCCCGCCACGAGCCATTGGGCAAGATCGGGGAGGCGGTGCGGAATCGAAGCGTCCGGGGAGGGGTGCGGAGGAGTGCTGGGAGCCATTGGTCTGGACGAGGCACAGGAGTCGACGTACCGCGCGCTCGTCGCGCTCGGCGCTGCGGGAGGTCCCCGACCTCGCGCACCGGCTGACGCTTCCCGAGGCGGACACGGAGCGCGCGCTGCGCCGCCTGGAGCGCCAGGGGCTCGCCGCCCAGTCGTCGGCCCGTACGGGGCGCTGGGTGGCGGCGCCGCCCGGGGTCGCGCTGGGCGCGCTGCTCACCCAGCAGCGGCACGAGCTGGAGCAGGCGGAGCTGACGGCGGCGCTGCTCGCGGAGGAGTACCGGGCGGAGGCGACCGAGCCCGCGGTGCACGATCTGGTCGAGGTGGTGACCGGGGCGAGCGCCGTGGCGCACCGCTTCGTACAGCTCCAGCTCGGCGCGGCCGAGGAGGTGTGCGCGCTGGTGACCGGGAATCCGATCGCGATCACCGGTACGGACAACGAGGCGGAGGAGCGGGCGGCGACCCGCGGCGTGACGTACCGGGTGGTGATCGAGCGCGCGGTGCTCGCGCTGCCCACCGGGATCGCCGAGGTGTCGGCGGCGCTGGGGCGCGAGGAGCAGGTCCGGGTGGTGGAGGAGGTGCCGACCAAGCTGGTCGTCGCGGACCGCACCATCGCGATGGCGCCGCTGACGGACGCGGTGCGGAACCCGCGGCTCTGGTCGTGCACGCGAGCGGGCTGCTGGAGTCCCTGACCGGGCTCTTCGAGGCGGTGTGGCGGGAGGCCCTGCCGCTGCGGCTCGGGGCGGACGGGGTGGTGTCGGAGCAGGGGCTGCCGGGCCCCGATGCCACGGACCTCCAGGTGCTGTCGCTGCTGCTCGCCGGGATGACGGACGCGAGCGTCGCCAAACAGCTGGAGCTGGGCCTGCGGACGGTGCAGCGCCGGGTGAAGGGGCTGATGGAACTGGCGGGCGTGACGACCAGGCTGCAGCTCGGCTGGCATGCGTACGAACGGGGCTGGGTGGCCAGGCACTGACCGGTTGGCGGGACGTCCTCCCGGGCGGGCTCTCCGGCCTGCGAAGACGGCCCGGGTCCCGCACTCTGGACAGATGGGCGTGTGGCAGCTCCTTCTGGTCGGCCTCGTCATGCTGCTCGGCCTGCTCGGTGTCCTGACGCCGGGCGTGCCGGGGCAGGCGATCGTCTGGGCGGCCGTGCTGTGGTGGGCGCTGGACGAGAAGACCACGCTCGCCTGGGGCGTACTGATCGGCGCGACCGCGCTGCTCCTGCTCAACCAGGCGCTCAAACCGCTGCTCCCCGCCCGCCGCCACCACGAGTCGGGCGCTCCGCCGCGGACGCTCGTGGTGGGCGGGATCGCCGGGATCGCCGGATTCTTCCTGCTGCCGGTGGTGGGCGGGATCGTGGGGTTCGTCGGAGGGATCTACGGGGTGGAGCGGGCGCGGCTCGGCAGTCACGGCGGCGGCTGGGCTTCGACCCGTACGGTCATGCGCGCCGTCGGATACCCGGTGCTCGTGGAGCTGTTCGCGTCCCTGCTGGTGGTCGGTGCCTGGGTGGGCGCGGTGCTCTGGGGCTGAAGAGTGTCCGGCTGAAGGCCGGCCCGAGGTTCGTCCCGGAGCCCGTCCTGGAGCCCGTCCGTCCGGAGTCCTGAGCCGATGTGCCGATGTGCCGATGTGCGGGACAAGGCAGGCGCGCGAGGCCGGCGCCATGACCGCATGCAGCGGTGCCGGGCGCGCACACCTACGGCGCGGCCTCCGGGCGAACCCGGAGGCCGCACTGATGGCCGACGACATGGCGGGCCTGAAGGCGTGGACGGTGCGCGGGGCGGGGATCCGGGCGAGGCCGAGCTGCCGGCCGGGCCGCACGAGCCGGGCCGCACGAGCCGGCCGCACTTCAGCGAGGAGCTGATCCGGATCCCCCCGCAGAAGACCCGCAGCCGGGGGTCTGGGCCAGGAACCGCCCGCCCGGTCATGAATTGCATAAGCGGTTTAAATAAGTCCTTGATACATTCGGGCTCATGGCAGGACACCGCAGCCCGGACTTCGACGCCGCCGAACTCAACTCGGTCGTAGAGGAGTTCACCCGCAGCAACATCCGGCTCCCGGCCCGCGACAAGCACAGCTTCACCACGCTGTCCGTCCTGCACACCCTGACCCGCGAAGGCCCCATGCGGCTGACCGCACTGACAGCGACCGAGCAGATCACCCAGCCGGCCGTCACCCAGCTCGTCACCCGCCTGGAGCGCGAGGGACTGGTGGAACGCCGTCCCGATCCGGACGACCGCCGCGCCGTTCTGGTCCGGGTGACGGACGCCGGCGCGGAGGTCATCCACGGCCGCCGCCAGGAACGGGTCCGCCGCTTCTCCCAGCTGGCAGGTCGCCTCACCCCCGAGGAACGGCACGCCATCTCCGCCGCCCTTCCCGCGCTGGCCCGCATGGCCGCGCTCATGGACGACCGGCCCTGACGTCCGGCGGTGCCGCCCCTCCCGTACTGGAAGGAATCCACCGTGACAGACACACCGCGCTTCCCGCTGGACCCCGTGCCCGTCCATGTGCCCGACGCCGTACTGGACGACCTCAGGAGGCGCCTGGAGCTCACCCGCCGGCCCGACGACGCCGGAAACAGCGACTGGTCCTACGGCGTCGGCCGCCCGTACCTCCAGGAACTGGCCGATTACTGGCTCCACCAGTACGACTGGCGCAAGGCCGAAGCCGCCATCAACGCCTACCAGCACTACCAGGTGCGCGTGAACGGCGTACCGGTCCACTTCATGCGCAGGCCCGGAGCCGGCCCCGCCCCGGTCCCGCTCATCCTCACCCACGGCTGGCCCTGGACCTTCTGGCACTGGTCCAAGGTCGTCGACCCCCTCGCCGACCCCGCCGCCTTCGGGGGCGACCCCGCCGACGCCTTCGACGTCATCGTCCCCTCCCTGCCCGGTTTCGGCTTCTCCTCCCCGCTGCCCGACCACCCGGACATGAACTTCTGGAAGGTCGCCGATCTCTGGCACACCCTCATGACCGACACCCTCGGTCACACGCGGTACGCCGCCGGCGGCTGCGACATCGGCGCCCTGGTCACCGGTCAGCTCGGCCACAAGTACGCGGACGAACTCCACGGCATCCACATCGGCTCCGGCCAGAAGCTCACCTTCTTCAACGGCGACCGCGCCTGGGACTTCAGCGGCGGCCGGCCCATCCCCGATGGTCTGCCCGACGACGTCCACGCCCGTGTCGTCGCCCTCGACCGCCGCTTCGCCGTCCACCTGGCCGCCCACGTCATCGCCCCCAGCACGCTCGCCCACGGCCTGAGCGACTCCCCCGTCGGCCTGCTCGCCTGGCTCCTGGAGCGGTGGGTCAACTGGAGCGACAACCACGGCGACATCGAGACCGTCTTCACCAAGGACGACCTCCTCACCCACGCCACGATCTTCTGGGCCACCAACACCATCGGCACCTCGCTGCGCTACTACGCCAACGCCAACCGCTACCCCTGGACCCCCGCCCAC
>RHMC01000243.1 GCA_003719395.1 Streptomyces altiplanensis | reverse complement strand
GGGCGCGGGGGGATCACCTCCAGCGAGCGCGCGGGGGCAGCCGGGGGGCTCGGGCATTCCCTGCCTTTTCAGTCATTCGAGTGCCTTGATATCTGGCGATTTGACGGATTGCCCGAGACGCGGTGTCCTGCGTCCATGACTAGGAACACGAGTGGCAGCGGCGCTGCCTTCGCCCCCGCCAGTGACTTCGAACTTGGTTACGGTGAGGCTTACTTGCGGTTTGGCAATCTCACGGAGCGAGTCCAGCTGGTGCTTGTTGCAACGCTCTTTGTTGCCGTCGTCGGGACACTGTCCATCGCCGCTTTGTCAGTGGCGCAAAGCTTTCGCCCGTGACGGTTGCAGGGGCAGCCGGACGAGGGTTTGGCGGTGGCAGCCCTCGCCACGGCCACAGGGGGCGGGCTCACCGCGTGGCGCGCGTCCCGGTGATGGTTCCTGTGGAACCAGTGGCGCATCAGGCAACGTTCGCGCTGTCCCCGGCCTCCGGTGCTGGGGTGGTTGCGATCAGCCGGTGCGTGATCTCCCCGGCGGTCAGCACGAGTGCGAAGCCTTTGCGCAGGACGGCGAGTTCTGGTTCCTGGCGGGACTCGTCGTCGGTGGCCGTGGTGTCGGATCCGAAGACGACCTTGTAGCCGCGTTCGTATGCCTGCCGGGCCGTGGTGCCGCAGCAGTAGTTGGTGAGGGTGCCGGTGACGATGACCGTGTCGCGGCCGAGGTTGCGCAGCATTGTGTCGAGCGGGGTGTCGTAGAACGTGGCTACGGGAACTGCTGGCCTGACGCCGACACGGCGGGCCCTCACCCGGATGCTCCCTCTGCCCGCGAGACCGTGCGGGTGGCAGAAACCGGTACGCGTCCGAGAGATCCATGGCGATGAGGGGCGGCGCCTGCCGCGAATCATCCGCAGGGGCACCGGATCGGTGGTGACCTGGCGGGCGAGCTCGTGCGTGTCGCCCAGGGGCCGGACGGCACGGTCGAAGCGCCACCGCACCAGCGCGTCAAAGTCCTCCGGGCGAGACGGCCACCCGCCGGGCTGGGGACGGTCGAACGGGCCGATCCTGGACGCCGGCACGTCCAGGTCCACGGCTTCGCGGAGCCCGTCACCCTCGCCGAAGCCGATGCCGGGCGCTGCGGCTGCCATGTCGTCGGCTTCCCGCTGCCGCTCGGGACTGGTCGTCTCGTCCGTCCGTACGGAAAGCCGGATGCACCGCACACCCCGCAGCGTCTTGGGGATGCTCCCTGCAGGGGATTGTCGGTCTCCATGCGTGTTGTAGGGACCAGCACATTCCCCGGCGTCTTGACCTGCGATGCTGCGACCGTGTCCCGACCACTCCAGAAGTGTCGGTCTGGAACATCGGGGCTTCCCGGACCGGTGCAGGCCCCGGGCCCCCGAACGTCCTACGGGCGTGTCCGCGACCGCCCGTCGCCGGGCGGGCTCGGATCGGGCCCCTCCGGCGTTCGAGGAGGGGCCCGGATTGTTTCCCGGACAGGAGTCCATTAGGTTAGGTCAGCCTTACCTAAAAGCCTAGCGGGATCTGGATGGGAACAGAGTGAGCACCGAGGTCTTCCGGGACGCCTGGGGAATCCCCCATCTCCGCGCCGACAGCGCACACGAACTCGCTTTCGCGCAGGGCCGCAACGCCGCCACCGACCGCGCCTGGCAGATCGAGGTCGAGCGGCACAGGTCGCAGGGCACCACTGCGTCCTTCCTCGGCCCCGACGCCGTCGACTGGGACGTCTTCGCCCGGAGATCCCGGCTGGATGACACCGCCAGGCGCTGCTTCCGCGCCCTCGACGCGGACACGGCCGCCTGGATCACGCGTTACGTCGACGGGGTCAACGACGGCCTCGCCCGGGGGGCGCTCCGCGCACCGGAATTCGCCGCCACCGGACTGGTCCCGGGGGAGTGGGAGCCGTGGACGCCGCTGGGGATCTGGCTGTCCACGCACATCCTCTTCGCCGGCTTCCCGGCCAAGCTGTGGCGCGACGAGGTCGCCCGCAGGCTCGGCGACGAGGCGATCACCCTGTTCGCCACGGACGGGCCCGGCACCTCCGGCAGCAACGGCTGGCTCGTCACCGGGGAGCGCACCGCCACCGGGTCGCCGCTCATCGCGGGCGACCCGCACCGGTTCATCGAGGATCCGGGGGTCTACCAGCAGATCCGTCTGGCCTGCCCGGAGTTCGACGTGGTGGGTCTTGCCGTCCCCGGCATCCCCGGCATGGCCCACTTCGGCCACACCTCCACCGTGGCCTGGGCGATCACCAATGCCATGGCCGACTACCAGGACCTCTACCGGGAAGAGCTGCGGCGCGGACCCGGCGGCGCGGGCGTGGAGGCGCTCGGCCCGGACGGCTGGCGGCCCGCCACCGCCCACACCGAGACCATCGAGGTGGCGGGCGGCGATCCGGTCGAGACCGAGGTCGTCGAGACCGAGCGCGGACCCGTCATCATCGGCGGCCCCGGCGAAGCCGTGACGGTCAGCCTCCGCTGCCCGACGCGGGTGTACGAGGACCTCGGCTTCGCCGCGCTGCCCGCGCTGCGCAGGGCGCGTACCGTCGCCGACGTGGACCGGGCGTTCGAGCGCTGGGTCGAGCCCGTCAACGTCGTGCAGGCCGCCGACACCGGGGGCGGGCTGCTGCACCGGGTCGCGGGCCGGGTGCCGCTGCGTCACCGGGACAACGGGCTGCGTGTCGTGCCCGCCTGGGAGGCGGCGTACACCTGGAGCGGTGAGCACCGGCCGCTGCCCCGCGCGGAGGTCGACGGCGTCGCCGTGATGGCCAACCAGCGCGGCCTGGCCGGGCCGCTGGGCGTGGAGTTCGCACCGCCGTACCGGGCCGACCGCATCGGCCGGCTGCGGGACGGGTCGAAGGCGTGGACCGCCGGGGACATGGCGGCCGTCCATACCGACACCTACCTCGCGTCCGCCCGGCCCCTGCTGGACCTGGCCGCCGGGATCGAAGGGCTCGCGCGCGCGCGCGGCTGCGGGAGCGGCTCCTGGGCTGGGACCGGCGGATGGAGGCCGACAGCACCGACGCGACGGTGTACGCCGCCGTACGGACGGAAGTGGTGCGGCGGCTCGCTGCCCACCGGGAGCTGGCCGCACTGACCGAACCGGTGGCGGACCCGGCGTACCCCTCGGTCTTCCTGCCCTGGCTCGCGCTCACACCGCGCGTCGGCTTCGCGCTGGAGACCCTGCTGACCACGGACCTGTTGCCCGGCATCGACAGGACCGCCGTCGTGGCGGCGGCGGTCGAGGCGGTCGCCGCCGCCACGGAACCGGCCCCGCCGGCCGCCTGGGGCGAGGTGCTCCGCCTCGCGCCGTGGCAGGCGCTGCCCTCCGCCCCGCCCGGGGGGTGGCCGGGGGTGGCCGGGGACCACGACTGCGTGCTCTCCACCTCCAGCGTCCCCGGCGTCACCGACCGCTGCGCGCGCGGGCCGGCCGCCCGCTACGTCTGGGACCTCGCGCGACGCGAGGACAGCCTCTGGGTGGTGCCGCTCGGCGCGTCCGGCGTACCGGGTGACGCCCACCACCACGACCAACTGCCGGTGTGGCTGCGGGGCGGACTCGTCCCCGTGGTCACGGACTGGAACCGTCTGACCAAGGAGTCCGCATGACTGTGACCGCTGAGCCCGTGTACGAGCAGAAGATCGACGGTTTCGGGACGGTCCGCCTCGTCCCCGTGGACCCGGCGCGCGACGCCGGAACTGCTGCACGGCTGGGTCACCCATGGAGCGGGCCCGGTTCTGGGGCATGGGCGACGCGACGCGCGAGCAGGTCCAGGAGATCTACGAGCACCTGGACTCCCTCACCACCCACCACGGTTACCTGGTCCTGCGGGACGGCGAACCCGCCGCGCTCTTCCAGACGTACGACCCCGGGGCGGACCGGGTCAGCGAGTGCTACGACGTCCGGCCGGGAGACTTCGGGGTGCACCTGCTGATCGGGCCCACCGACGACGCGGCCCCGGAGCGCGGGTTCACCGCGAACCTTCTCACCGTGATGCTCGGCTTCGTGTTCGCGGACCCGGACCGCCGGCGGGTCGTGGCGGAACCGGACGCGCTCAACGGGAAGGCGGTGGCGCGGCTGGAGCGGGCGGGGTTCGTGATCGGGCCGGAGGTCGTCATGCCGGAGATCGATCTGCCGGATGTCTTCCTGCCGGAGAAGCGTGCCCGGCTGGCGTTCCTGACCCGCGCCGCGTTCGAGGCGTCCCGCACGGCGTGATCCCCTCCGACCGTCCTCTCCGGCGGGCCCGTCCGGCGCACCGATGAGTTCCGGGGCGGCCGGCGGTCATCACTGCGCAGACATCCCCGGCTCACCGGAGGCAGTGCCATGACCGCCAGCACCCCCCTGCTCGACTTCGAACCGGCCGTCCGGCAGGTGGCCCGGCTGCTCGACGGGATCACGGACGAGCAGCTCTCGGCCCCCACCCCCTGCGAGAAATACGAGGTGCACCACCTCCTGGCGCACCTCGTCGGCCTCACCGCAGCCTTCCGCGACGCGGCGAAGAAGGAACTGGGCCCGTCGACCGACACCGACCCCGGCGCCGCCCTGCCCGTACTCGACGACGACTGGCGCACCCGCCTTCCGCGACAGCTCGACGAGCTCGCCGCCGCCTGGCGCGGCCCCGGCGCCTGGCAGGGCACGACGCGGGCGGGCGGGGTCACGCTGCCCGGTGACATCGCCGGGAGAGTCGCCCTGAACGAGGTCGTCGTGCACGGCTGGGACCTGGCCCGCGCCACCGGCCAGGCGTACGCGCCCGACGCCGCGGCCCTGCGGTCGTCGTACGAGCTGCTGGAGCCGACGGGCGACGCCCCGGGCGACGACGGGATCTTCGGGACCCCCATCGAGGTGCCCGGGGACGCGCCGCTCCTGGACCGGGTCGTCGCGCGTGCGGGCCGCAGTCCGTCCTGGCCGGGAAAGTAATGGACCGTACGTTCCAAAACCTGCTAGCGTCCTCGGCATGGCCCGGCCGAGAGAATTCGACGAGGTGCGGGCGGTCGACGCCGCGATGCGGGCGTTCTGGACCGCCGGCTACGAGGGAACGTCCACCCAGGACCTGTGCGAGGTCACCGGCCTGGGGCGCAGCAGCATTTACAACACCTTCAAGAGCAAGCGTGATCTCTTCGGCCGGGCGCTCGCCCGTTACATGGAGGTCAAGAACGCCGGGCTGAGCGAGCTGATGGAGAGCGGTCTCCCGGTCCGGCAGAAGATCCGCACGCAGTTCCAGCGCGTCATCGACGAGGAGTTCGAGCGCGGCCCCGAGGGCGGTGGCTGCCTCGTCGTCCATACCGCCGTCGAAGTGGCCGCCCGCGACCGGGAAGTCGCGGGCGACCTGGCCCGTGACTACCAGGTGCGCCTCGCGGTGATCCGTACCGCCATCGAGGCGGGGCAGCGGGACGGCGACATCGCCCGCGACAAGGACTCCGCCGCGCTCGCCCACTTCGTCATCGCCACCATCGCCGGCCTCAGGATCTCGGCGCGCGTGACCCCGCAGCGGTCCGTCCTGGAGAGCGTCGCGGACGCCGCCGTCTCGGCCCTCTGAAACCGGCGGAACCGTCTTTGTCCCTTTTCCATGGGTTCATTTTGGACTGTGTGGTTCAAAATTCGACCGACAGAGGAGCACCTGCTCGTGCCAATCGCCGTCTGCATACTGGGCCTGGGCATCTTCGCCCAGGGGACCTCGGAGTTCATGCTCTCCGGCCTGCTGCCCTCCATGGCCGACGATCTCGGCGTCTCCATCCCCGACGCGGGACTGCTCATCTCCGCCTTCGCCGTCGGCATGGTCGTCGGCGCGCCCCTGATGAGCGTGCTCACCCTGCGCGTCCCGCGCCGCAGCGCGCTCGTCGCGTTCCAGGCGGTCTTCATCGCCGGGCACGTGGTGGCCGCCCTCGTCCCGGAGTACGCCGTGGTGTTCGCGAGCCGCGTCGTGACGGCGGTCGCCTACGCGGGGTTCTGGAGCGTGGCCGCCTCGGCCGCCGTGAGCCTGGTCCCCGCGACGGCCAAGGGCAGGGCCCTCTCCGTCGTCGCCACCGGACTGACCCTGGCCACGATCGTGGGCGTACCCGCCGGAACGCTGATGAGCCAGCACGCGGGCTGGCGTGCGGCCTTCTGGGGAGTGGCGGCCTTCACCGCCGTGAGCCTGGTGGCGACCCTGGCCGTGCTGCCGGGCGTCACGCGAAAGGGCGTGAAGTCCCTTCCGTGCGACGCGAACTGAAGGGACTTGCGCGGCCCGAGCTGTGGGTCTCCTTCGCCGTGACCGTGCTGGCCTTCGGGGCGGCCATCGTCACCTTCAGCTACCTGGCGCCCCTGCTCACCGACGTCGGAGGACTGCCGGAGAGCTGGGTTCCGGCCGTGCTCTCGCTGTACGGAGCCGGCGGACTCGTCGGCATGACGATCGGCGGCCGCGTCGCCGACCGCGCCCCCGTCCGCACCCTCTGCCTCGGCATCGGCGCCCTCACCCTCGCCTCGGCGGGCGTCGCGCTCGCCGCGCCCCACCTCACCGTCACCGTCGTGCTGGTCTTCGTCCTCGGCGTGGCCGGTTACGTCACCAACCCCGTACTCCAGTCACGGGTGTTCACCCTCGCGCCCGACGCACCGACGCTGGTCCCCGCCTTCTCCACCTCGGCCTTCAACGTGGGCATCACGCTCACCCCCATGCTGGGCGGCGCGGCCATCGACGCGGGCTTCGGCTACGCCTCCGTCGCATGGGTCGGCGCCGGGACCGGCGCGCTCGCCCTCGCGGCGACCGCCTGGGCGGTGCGCCGCGCGGCGCGCGTCCCGGGCGGCCGCGGATGCCGCTCCCGTACCGGCACTCACCGCCGTCAGCCCGCCCAGCGTCCCGACAGGAAGGTGACGGTGAGGACCGTCGCCGCCACGCGACGACGCACAGGTAGGCGCTCCGCACCCAGGGGCGGCGCAGGCTCCACGCGGCGAGCAGTACCCACATGGGCCACCACAGGAGGGTGGCGCGGGGGATCGACGTGTACCAGTACGAGGTGCCCAGGGCCCACAGGGTCAGCCCGATGTACACGGCCTCCGGCCACCGCCGCCGTCTCAGCAGCAGTCCCAGGAGGAGCAGGCCGACGGCCATGGCGAGGAGTTCGGCCTGGAACACGACGGCGTAACCGGTGGACTGGGTGTGCGAGAAGGCGGCCGTCCACGTGTGCTGCCACGCCTCCCAGGGGGCGTGGAAGTTCCGGTACCAGCCGCGTTCCTGGGCATGGTGCCAGGCCATCCAGTCGCCGGTGTGCGCGTGCAGGAACCAGACGTAGAGGGCGGCGGGCAGAGCGGGCAGGGCGACCCACGGAAGCGAACGCCACTGCTTGCGGAGATCCGTGGTGGCGACGAAGTGGACCGCGATCGCCGCCGCGAGGAAGAGCCCGCTGACCCGTACGCCGGTGGCCAGGCAGGCCAGGATGCTCGCGAGCGGCCAGTTGCGGCGCCGGGCGGCGAGCCAGGCGGGCAGGGCGAGGGCGAGGAAGAGTGCCTCGGTGTAACCGGCGGCCAGGAACACCGCGCAGGGAGACAGGAGGAAGAAGAGCACGGCACGCCGGCCCAGGGCGCTGTCGGGCAGGTGGAGTCCGGCGATGCGGGCCAGGGCCAGGACGGCGACGGCCCCCGAGACGAAGGAGATCAGCAGGGCCGCCGCGGTCCAGTCCGGGACCACCACGTGGACGGCGCGGAGCACCAGGGGGAAGCCGGGGAAGAAGGCCTCCCTGTTGTCCCAGCCGTCCGTCCCGGGGCCGGCCCCGCCGGGGAAGTAACCGTCCTGGGCTATGTGCAGGTAGTGCCACGCGTCCCACTGGTTCCACGACGACAGCGCGGGCCGTACGTCCCGCGCCTCGCGGTCGTCGGCGAACAGCCACCGGGTGCAGTAGGCGGTGGCCCAGATGCCGGCCCGGGTGAGGACGTAGAGGAGCAGTACGTCCCGGTCGCCGGGGCCGAGCCGCAGGCGGGAGCCGGCTCTCGCGCTCGCGCGCGTGCGGGGGACGGCTGCTGCCGGCCGTTCCGGGGCCGGGATACGGGCGGGCTGTGCGGGGGGCCGCAGAGGGGGCGCGGTGGCCATGGGGAACTCCTGGTGCGGGCTTGTCGGGGCGTCGGGGGGTGGGCACCGGGGGCATGCCGGACCGCCCTGCGGCGGATGCGGCCGGCGGG
>RHMC01000242.1 GCA_003719395.1 Streptomyces altiplanensis | reverse complement strand
CCCCGTGCTCCAGGACGCGCTCGCCCGCCTCGTCGGCGGCCCGGAGCCGCTCACCCGCCACCTGGAGGTGGAGACGTACACCTGGCAGGCGCTCCCGCCCGAGCTGCGCCCCCGCACCCGCACCCAGCTGGCCGACGGCATCGCCGCCGAACTGACCCTCGCCCGCTACCTGCTGACCGTCTCGGCCTCAAGGAGCTGCCATGAGCCCCGCTCCCGTCAGGAAGCCCACCCCGCTCCTCGTCCTGGACGTCGTCGGCCTCACCCCCCGGCTCCTCGACCACATGCCGCACCTCAAGGCCCTCGGGCAGTCCGGCTCCGGGGCGGCCCTCGGCACCGTCCTGCCCGCCGTCACCTGCGCCGCCCAGTCCACCTTCCTCACCGGCACCCTCCCCGCCGAGCACGGCATCGTCGGCAACGGCTGGTACTTCCGCGACATCGGCGAGGTCCTCCTCTGGCGCCAGCACAACGGACTGGTCGAAGGCGACAAGATCTGGGACGCCGCCCGCCGCGTCCACCCCGGCTACACCGTCGCCAACATCTGCTGGTGGTACGCGATGGGAGCCGACACCGACATCACCGTCACCCCGCGCCCCGTCTACTACGCCGACGGCCGCAAGGAACCCGACTGCTACACCAGGCCCCCCGCACTCCACGACGAACTGACCGACGAGTTCGGCACGTTCCCCCTCTTCCACTTCTGGGGTCCGGGCGCCGACATCGTCTCCTCCCGGTGGATCATCGACGCCACCCGCCACATCCTCCGCACCCGCCCCACCGACCTGGCCCTCTGCTACCTCCCCCACCTCGACTACGACCTCCAGCGGTACGGCCCCGACGACCCCCGCTCCCACCGGGCGGCCACCGACCTGGACACGGCCCTGGCGCCCCTGCTCGCCGACGCGAAGGCCGAGGGCCGCACGGTCGTCGCCCTCTCCGAGTACGGCATCACCCGCGTCAGCCGCCCCGTCGACATCAACCGGTCCCTGCGCCGCGCCGGCCTCGTCGAGGTCCACACCCAGGACGGCATGGAGTACCTCGACCCCATGACCTCCCGCGCCTTCGCCGTCGCCGACCACCAGCTCGCGCACGTCTACGTACGCAGGCCCGAGGACATGACAGCCGTACGCGAAGTCCTCAAGGGCGTCGACGGGATCGGTGAACTCCTCGACGACGAGGGGAAGAAGGCGCACGGCCTCGACCACCCGCGCTCCGGCGAACTGATCGCCGTGGCCGAACCCGACGCCTGGTTCACGTACTACTACTGGCTCGACGACGCGAAGGCACCCGACTTCGCCCAGCTCGTCGAGATCCACCGCAAACCCGGCTACGACCCCGTCGAGCTCTTCATGGACCCCCAGGACCCGTACGTACGCGTCAAGGCGGCCAAGGCCCTCGCCCGCAAGAAGCTCGGCATGCGCTACCGCATGGCGGTCGTACCCCTCGACCCCTCACCCGTCAGCGGCAGCCACGGCCGCCTGCCCGAGCGCGACGAAGACGGTCCGCTCATCCTGTGCTCCACCCCCCGCGCCGTCGAGGGCCGCGTCGCGGCCACCGATGTGAAAGCCCTGCTCCTTCAGCTTGCCGGACTGCACTGACAAAGGGAGTTCCACCGTGAGACCCATGAGCCGCACTCCGCACGACCCCGAGCTCGCCCACCGACTCAGCCGCCGCAACGTCCTCGGCGTCGCGGCGGGCGCCACCGCGGCAGCCCTCCTCGGCATCGGCCCGGCCGCCGCCGACAGCAAGGACCGCGGCAAGGACCATGGCAAGGGCCACGGCAAGGGCCGCCCCGTCCTGCCGCCCGGCCGCCTCGGCATCCAGCTCTACAGCCTCCGCGACAAGGTCTCCACCCTCGGCTTCGCCCCCGTCTTCGCCGAACTGGAGAAGTACGGCTACGACGAGATCGAACTCGCCGGGTACACCCAGGGGTCCGCGGGCGCCATCACCCTCGCCCAGCTCAGGCAACTGGCCAGGGACCACGGCCTCAACCCCATCGGCAGCCACGTCAACTACTACTCGTCCGACCCCAAGGCGTACTCCTTCGCGACCAGCCTCACCAAGGTCATGGACGACGCCCAGGCCCTCGGTCTCAAGCACATCGGCACCGCGTCCGGCCCGTTCCGCTACGGCTCCACCGTCGACGGCTGGAAGCGCGCCGCCGAGGACTTCAACACCTACGGCGCGGCGGCCCGCGAGCGCGGCATGAAGTTCTACCAGCACAACCACGCCGAGGAGTTCTCCTTCGCCACCGACAAGCCGGGTGTCCGCCTCTACGACGTCCTGCTCGCCGAGACCGACCCCGACCTCGTCTACCTGGAGATGGACATCTACTGGGCGTACGCCGGCCAGTTCCGCTTCGGCAAGAGGGCGGACGGCACCCCCGCCCCCTTCGACCCGCTGAAGTACGTCCTCGACCAGCCCGAGCGCTACCCGCTGTTCCACGTCAAGGACGGCATCAAGGACGACACCGTCCGCGACGGCTACCGCATGACCGACGTCGGCGACGGCGACATCGACTACAAGAAGTTCCTGTCGGCGGTCACCAGGCACTCCCGTCGCGGCCGCACGTACCACCACTGGCAGGCCGAGCACGACAACCCCGCCGAGTCCTTCGCCTTCGCCCGCAAGTCCAGCGAGCACCTGCACTCGCTCCGCGAGGGCCGCTGCGGCGACTGATGTTCCCGGCACGGCTACGCGTGCGGGGCCCGGGAGGATTCCGGGCCCCGTCCGCCGCCGTCCGCCGCCGTGCCGCCGCCGGTCCGCCGTCAGTCCGCGTCCCGGCTGATCGGCCTCGGATTGGCCGTGACGCCCTTGCTCCCGGGGCGGCCCGGCTGCGACAGGAACAGCGCGATGAACGCCGCGAACAACGAGATCGACCCCGCCAGCGTGAACGCCCCGCCGTGTCCCCAGTTGGCGACGACCACGGCCCCCACACCGGACCCGAGCAGACCCGATACCAGCTTCGAGCTGTAGACCAGACCGTAGTTGGAGGCGTTGTTGTTCTCACCGAAGTAGTCGGCGGTCATCGCCGCGAACATCGGGAAGATCGCACCGCCGCCGAAGCCGGAGATCGAGGAGAAGAGCAGGAACAGCGGAAGGTTCTCGATGTTCGCCGCCCACAGGATCCCGTACTGCGACAGCCCCAGCACGATGCAGACGAAGATCAGGCACCGCTTGCGCCCGTAACGGTCCGACAGCCAGCCGATCACCCCGCGCCCGGTGCCGTTGACGATCGCCTTCAGCGACATGGCGATGGAGACGATGCCGCCCGCGAAGCCGGCCTCCTCACCGATCTCCACCTGGAAGGCGATACCGAAGATGTTCACGCCCGAGGTGCACAGCAGACAGAACCACATCAGTGCCACCCGGCCGGTCTGCCAGGCCTCCTTGGGCGTGTACTGCTTCACGGCCGGCGGGTTCATGGCCATCGCGCGCCGGGCCCGGGGGTCGTCCGGCGGACGCAGCGGGTCCACCTCGGCCGGCCACCAGTTCTTCGGCGGGTCCCTGAAGAAGTGACCGGCCACCGCGACCGTGGCGGCCAGGAACACCCCCACCGAGACGAGCACCCAGCGGAAGTTCGTCAGGTCCATGTACTGGTTGAAGATGAACACGAACGGCACCGAACCGTAGGCGAAACCGCCGTTCACGAACCCGGTCTTGCCGCCCTTGCGCTCCGGATACCACTTGCCGACCATGTTGACGCAGGTCGCGTACACCATTCCGGCGCCCATGCCGCTGAACATGCCGAACCCGACGTAGGCGACGATCACATGCGGCGCGAACGCGAGCGAGAGGTACCCCAGCAGCGTGCCGAGCGCGCCCAGCATCATCGCCCAGCGGGCCGGCAGTCTGCCGCTCTCCCTGAGCTTGCCCGCCGGGAACGCCACGGCGGCCTGGAAGAACACCCAGACGCCGAGCATCCAGAAGATGTGCAGGCTGTTCCAGCTGTGCGCGATGTGCAGTGTCTCCTCGGCGGACGCGAACGCGTACTCCGCCGAGCTGATGCCCATCATGCCGACCCACGGCAGGATGACCATCCACTTGCGCTTGCGCCCCATGATGTCGATGTCGGTCTCGCCGAGCCGGTACACGCGCCCGTTGGAGTCCGCCACCTCCCGGTAGGGGACGGGTGTGGAGATGTCTGTTGTCGCCATGTCGATCGAACCCCTTGCGTGGAAGAAGTCTGGCCGGCGCCCCCTGCCCGTTCTCACTTCGCGCCGGGGCCCGCGACCGAGCGGTCGGCCGCAGACCCCGCGGTTCGAACCGCCCTCAGGTCATCGCCCACCGCCCAGCAGGCCCGCCGCGCGCGCCCACGCGTACTTGGCGCCGAGCACCTCCACCGGCTTCTCCGTGGTGTACGGATACGCGACGACACCCCGCTCGAAGAGGTACGCGCACGCCTCCTCGACCTCCACGTCACCCGCCAGCGACGCCACCACCGGCTTCTCGACGCCCCGCGCCCTGAACTCCTCCACCACCCGCGCCGTCAGCTCCGCGAAGACCATCGGCGGCGTGACGATCGTGTGCCAGTAACCGAGCACCAGCGCATGGATCCGCGGGTCCTCCATCCCCAGCCGGATGGTCGCCTCGTACGTCGAAGGGGGCTCGCCGCCCGTGATGTCGATCGGGTTGCCGGCCGCCCCGAAGGGAGGGATGAACGCCTTGAAGGCGGCGTCCAGATCGTCCGGGATCTCCATCAGCGACAGCCCGTTGTCGACGATCGCGTCGGACAGCAGCACGCCGGAGCCCCCCGCCCCCGTGATGATCACGACGTTGTCGCCCTGCGGCGTGGGCAGCACCGGCAGCGCCCGCGCGTACTCCAGCATCTCGTTCAGGCCGGGCGCCCTGATCACCCCGGCCTGCCGCAGGATGTCCTCGTACACCGCGTCGTCACCGGCGAGCGCCCCCGTGTGCGAGCCCGCCGCCCTGGCGCCCGCGCTCGTACGGCCCGCCTTCAGCACGACGACCGGCTTCTTCCGTACGGTCGCCCGCGCCGCCTCGACGAAGGCCCGCCCGTCCTTCAGGTCCTCCAGGTGCATGGCGATGCACGTGGTGTTGGGGTCCTCCCCGAACCAGGTCAGCAGGTCGTCCTCGTCGAGGTCCGACTTGTTGCCGAGCCCGACGATCGCCGAGACGCCCGTCTTGGTCGCCCGCGCGAAGCCGAGGATCGCCATCCCGATGCCGCCCGACTGCGAGGTCAGCGCCACCCCTCCCTTGACGTCGTACGGCGTGCAGAAGGTGGCGCACAGGTCCTGCCACGTCGAGTAGTAGCCGTAGATGTTCGGCCCGAGCAGCCGTACGCCGTGCCGTTCGGCGATGGCCACGATCTCCGCCTGGAGCGCGTGCTCCCCGGTCTCGGCGAAGCCCGAGGGGATGAGCACGGCGTTGGGGATCCCCTTGCGCCCCACCTCCTCCAGCGCCGCCGCGACGAACTTCGCGGGGATCGCGAAGACCGCCACGTCCACCTCGCCCGGGACGTCCGTCACACTCTTGTACGCCTTGCGGCCCAGGATGTCATCGGTCCGGGGATTGACCGGGTGGATCTCGCCGGGGAAACCGCCGTCGACGAGGTTGCGCATCACCGAATTGCCGATCTTTCCCGGCTCGTTGGAGGCGCCGACGACGGCGACCGACCGGGGCTGCATCAGCCGCCGCATCGAGGTCAGGATCTCCTCGCGGCCGTACCGGCGCCGGGGCGCGGGGGAGGGGCCGCCGAGGAGGACGCGTACGTCGGCCGCCATCACCCCGCCCGCCGTCGCGAACACGGGGTTGAGGTCGACCTCCGCGATCTCGGGGAAGTCGGCGGCCAGCTCCGAGACCCGCACGATCAGAGCGGCGAGCGCCGTACGGTCCACGGCCGCCCCGCCCCGTACGCCGCGCAGGATCTCGGCGGCCCGGATCGAGTCGAGCATGGACAGCGCGTCGGCCTCGGAGGCCGGAGCGAGCCGGAAGGTGATGTCCTTCAGCACCTCCACGAGCACCCCGCCGAGACCGAACGCCACGATCTTCCCGAAGGTCGGATCGGTGACGGCCCCGACGATGACCTCCTGTCCCGCAGGCACCATCTGCTGGACCTGGACGCCCCGGATGCGCGCCTTCGGATCGTACGCACGGGCGCCGGCCACGATCTGCGTGAACGCCGACCGCACCTCGCTCGGCGACGTCAGCCCGGTCCGCACGCCGCCCGCGTCCGTCTTGTGCACGATCTCCGGCGAGACGATCTTGAGCACGACGGGGAACCCGATCCGGTCGGCGAAGGAGACCGCCTCGTCCACGGTCTCGGCGAGCGCCTCCGCCGGCACCGGGATGCCGTACGCGTCGGCGATCAGCTTCGCCTCGGGGGCGGTCAGCGCACTGCGGCCCTCGCCGCGCGCCGCGTCCAGCACGGCCCGTACAGCAGCGGCATCGTGAGGGGCGGCCATCAGATCACTCCGTTCGTCTTGAGCAGCCGCAGCTCCTCGTCGCCGAGGCCGAGCTCACCGACGTACACCTCCGCGTTGTGCTCCCCGAGCAGCGGCGAAGTGACCACCTCGAAGGGGGAGTCGGACAGCTTGATGGGGTTGCCGACGGTGGTGAAGGTGCCGCGCTCCGGGTGCTCGACCTCGACGACCATCCCGTTCGCGGCGAGCGACGCGTCCTCGAAGATCTCCTTGGTGGAGAGGATCGGCCCGCAGGGGATGTTGTGGGCGTTGAGCCGCTCCAGCACCTCCCACTTGGGGAGGGACGACGACCACTCCTCGATCAGCTGGAACATCTTGCCGAGCCTGGGCAGCCGGTCCGCCGGGGTCGCCCACTCGGGGTCGTCGGCCAGCTCGGGCCGTCCGATCAGCCCGGCGAGCGGGCGCCAGCCGACCGGCTGGACGATGACGTACACGTAGTCGTTGGGGCCGCCCGGCGCGCACTTCACCGCCCAGCCCGGCTGCCCGCCGCCGCTCGCGTTGCCGCTGCGCGGCACCTCGTCGCCGAAGTCCTCGTTCGGGTACTCGGCGAGCGGGCCGTGCGCGAGCCGCTGCTGGTCGCGCAGCTTCACCCGGCACAGGTTCAGCACGGCGTGCTGCATGGCCTCGTTGACGCGCTGCCGCGCCCGGTGTTCTCGCGCTGGAAGAGTGCGGCGAGGATCCCGGCGACGGCGTGGATGCCGGTGCCCGAGTCCCCGATCTGCGCGCCGGTGGCGAGCGGCGGACCGTCCTCGAACCCGGTGGTGGACATGGACCCGCCCATGGCCTGGGCGACGACCTCGTACGCCTTGAAGTTGGTGTACGGACCCTCGCCGAAGCCCTTGATGGAGGCGTAGACGATCCGCGGGTTGATCTCCTGGATGCGCTCCCAGGTGAACCCCATCCGGTCGACAGCGCCGGGCCCGAAGTTCTCCACCATCACGTCGGAGCGCCGGATGAGCTCGGTCAGGAGCTCTTTGCCCCGCTCGTCTTGGTGTTGAGGGTGATGCTCCGCTTGTTGCAGTTGAGCATCGTGAAGTAGAGGGAGTCGACGTCCGGAAGATCGCGCAGCTGCTTCCGCGTGATGTCGCCGCCCGGCGCCTCCAGCTTCACCACGTCCGCGCCGAGCCAGCCGAGGAGCTGGGTGGCGGAAGGGCCGGACTGCACATGGGTCATGTCGAGGACGCGCACGCCCTCAAGGGCCTTGGTCATGACTGGCTGGCCTCCGTCACTTGTACATGGTCTGGTTCATGGTTCCGGGGGCGTACACGTCCGGGTCGACCCACACGTTGATCAGCGAGGGCAGCCCCGACTCGCGGGCGCGGCGCAGGGCGGGCGCGATGTCGGCGGGGTCGCGGACCTCTTCGCCGTAACCGCCGAGCATCTGCGCGAACTTGTCGTAGTGGACGTCGCCGAGGGTGTTGCCGACCCGCTCGCGCTCGTCGCCGTACTTCGCCTTCTGGCCGTAACGGATCTGGTTCATCGAGGAGTTGTTGCCGACGATCCCGACGAAGGGCAGGTCGTAGCGCACCAGCGTCTCGAAGTCCCAGCCCGTCAGGGGGAACGCGCCGTCCCCGAAGAGCGCCACGACCTCCTTGTCCGGCCGCGCCTGCTTCGCGGCGAGCACGAAGGGCACGCCGACGCCGAGCGTGCCGAGCGGTCCCGGGTCCATCCAGTGGCCGGGGGTCCGGGGCTGGACGACCTGACCGGAGAAGGTGACGATGTCGCCGCCGTCCCCGATGTAGACGGAGTCCTCCGTCAGGAAGTCGTTGATCTCGCTCACCAGCCGG
>RHMC01000241.1 GCA_003719395.1 Streptomyces altiplanensis | reverse complement strand
CCGAGCTCCGCGCACGTGCCGCGTCCCCGCGGCCGGCGCCCCTCCGCCTCCGCTCCGCCCCCGCCCGCGGGGCCCGGCCCCCGCCGCAGCGGGCCCCGCGGGCGTGAGCGGCCGACCGCACCCACCGGCCGGAATCCCTTGACATATACGGACATACAGCCTGCTTGCTTGCTACGTTGCCTGACATGACCGCAACGACGGTGGACGCTCCCCCGCCCGACGTACGCCTCCCCAAGCGGCGCGGCGTCGAACTCTCGCTCCTCGTCTGCGCCGTCCTCATCGCCGTGTACGGCTACATCGCCGTCGGCCTCACCCAGGACGCGCCGTACCGCCCGGCGCCGCCGGTTACGGCGCCGGCCTCGGCGCCTCGCACTCCTCGCCGTCCGCTTCCGCGCCCCGTACGCCGACCCGCTGGTCCTGCCCATCGCGGTCCTCCTCAACGGCCTCGGCCTGGTCCTCATCTACCGCCTCGACCTGGAGACCCCCAGGGACCAGGCGGCCCCCACCCAGCTCATCTGGTCCACCCTCGGCGTCGCGCTCTTCATCGGCGTGGTCGTCCTGCTGCGCGACCACCGCGTCCTCCAGCGGTACGCCTATCTCTCGGTCGCCGCCGCCCTCGTCCTGATGATCGTGCCGATCTTCTTCCCGGCCATCAACGGCGCGAAGATCTGGATCCGCGTCGGCGGCTTCTCCTTCCAGCCCGGCGAGTTCGCGAAGATCCTGCTCGCCGTCTTCTTCGCCGCCTACCTCTCCGGGAACCGCAACGCCCTCGCCTACACCGGCCGCAGGATCTGGAAGCTCCAGCTCCCCACCGGCCGCGTGCTGGGCCCGATCGTCGCGATCTGGCTGCTCAGCGTCGGCGTGCTCGTCCTGGAGCGCGACCTCGGCACCTCGCTGCTCTTCTTCGGACTCTTCGTGATCATGCTGTACGTCGCGACGGCCGCACCGGCTGGATCGCCGTCGGCCTGCTCCTCGCGGCGGTCGGCGCCTTCGTCGTCGGCTCCCTCGAACCGCACGTCCACAGCCGCGTCCAGGACTGGCTGCACCCCTTCGCGTCCATCGAGGCGGGCCGGGGAGCGAGCCAGCTCGCCCAGTCGCTGTTCGCCTTCGCGGCCGGCGGCATGCTCGGCACGGGGCTCGGCGCCGGCGACTCCGTCCTCATCGGCTTCGCCGCCAAGTCCGACTTCATCCTGGCGACGGCGGGCGAGGAGCTCGGCCTGTCCGGGCTCACCGCGATCTTCCTGCTGTACTCCCTGCTCGTCGCCCGCGGCTACCGGGCGGGCCTCGCGCTGCGCGACCCGTTCGGGCGGCTGCTCTCGATCGGCCTCGCCTCGATCCTCGCCCTCCAGGTGTTCGTCATCGCGGGCGGTGTGACGGGGCTGATCCCGCTGACCGGCATGGCGATGCCGTTCCTGGCGCAGGGCGGTTCGTCCGTCGTCACCAACTGGATCATCGTGGCGCTGCTGATCCGGGTCAGCGACTCGGCCCGCCGTCCGCAGCCAGAACACGCCGAGACCGGCATCATCGCCCCCGTCGTGGAGGACGACCAGTGATCCGCTACATCCGCCGCGCGGCCGGGCTGTGCCTGCTGCTGCTCGTCGCGCTGCTGCTGAACGCCGCCCGCATCCAGGTCTTCCAGGCCGAGTCGCTGAGCGACAATCCCGCCAACCGGCGCCAGACCATCGTCCGTTACAGCCAGCCGCGCGGCGACATCGTCGTGGACGGGGGGCCGGTCACCGGCTCCCGGGACAGCGGCGAGCAGCTGCGGTACGAAAGAACGTATCTGCACGGGCCGTTGTACGCGCCCGTCACCGGCTACGCCTCCCAGACGTACGGCACGACCCTCATCGAGAACGCCGCGGACGACGTCCTCTCCGGCACCGATCCGATGCTCGCCCCGATCCCCCTGTGGAACGAGGTCACGCGCTCGCAGCAGCCCGGCGGCGACGCCGTCACCACCATCGAGGGCGCGGTCCAGCGGGCGGCGTACGACGGGCTCGCCGGCAGGAAGGGCGCCGTCGCGGCGATCGAGCCCACGACGGGGAAGATCCTGGGGCTGGTCAGCAGCCCGTCGTACGATCCCGAGCGGCTCTCCGGGACCGGGAAGGCGGTCACGGACGCGTGGGCGCGGCTGACCGGCGCGGCGAGCCAGCCGATGCTCAACCGGGCCATCCGGCAGACGTATCCGCCGGGGTCCGCCTTCAAGATCGTGACAGCGGCCGCGGCGCTCGAATCGGGCGTGGTGGAGGACATCGAAGCGCCGACGAGGACGCCCGAGCCGTACTTCCTGCCCGGCACCACCACCAGGCTCCCCAACGAGGCGCGCGGCTGCCGCAACGCGTCGCTGGAGTACGCGATCCGGGTCTCCTGCAACACGGTGATGGCGGATCTGGGCGTGCGGGTGGGGCTGGCCGGGATGCTGGACACCGTGAGCAGGTTCGGCTTCAACGACGACGGGCTGAGGATCCCGTCCGGGGTGTCCCGGAGCAACTTCGACACCAGTATGAGCGACGACCAGCTCGCGCTCTCCTCCATCGGCCAGTACGACACGACGGCGACACCGCTCCAGATGGCGATGGTCGCCGCGGCCGTCGCCAACGACGGTGACCTCATGTACCCCTACCTGGTGGACAGGACGACCCGGGCGGACGGCGACGTCGTCTCGCGGACCCGCCAGAAGTCCCTGCACCAGGCGGTGAACCCGGCCACCGCCCTGCGGCTCCGGCACATGATGGTCGACGTCGTGGAGAAGGGGACGGGCACGAACGCCGCCATCCCGGGGGTGACGGTGGGCGGCAAGACGGGCACGGCGCAGCACGGCATCGACAACACGGGCATGCCGTACGCCTGGTTCATCTCCTGGGCGCAGGAGGAGGGCGAGAGCCGGCCCGCGGTCGCGGTGGCGGTGGTCGTGGAGGACGCGTCGGCGGACCGCGCCGACATCAGCGGCGGGGGAAGCGCGGCGCCGATCGCACGGGCGGTGATGCGGGCGGCACTGGACGGCTGACCGGCCGCCATGTCTCGCTGGCCGGAAGGGTCTTGGGGGGTATCGCCGTACGTGCTTATCGTGCGGCCATGACCACCGACTCCGCCGTTTCCACTGCTCCCGCCGTTCCCGCCGTTCCCGCCGCGTACGAACTCGCCCAGGTGAACATCGCCCGCCTCAAGTTCCCGCTGGACTCCCCGGAGCTGAAGGACTTCGTGGACGCCCTGGACCCCGTGAACGCGGTGGCCGACGGCGCCGACGGCTTCGTGTGGCGGCTGCAGAGCGAGACGGGCAACGCGACGGACGTGCCGGTGTTCGGGGACGAGTGGCTGATCGTGAACATGTCGGTGTGGCGCGACACGACGCCCTGACCGCCTTCATGTACCGGGGGCAGCACCGGGAGCTGCTCGGCCGGCGCCACGAGTGGTTCGCGCGCGTGAAGGAAGCGATGACGGCGCTGTGGTGGGTGGAGGCGGGGAGCCGCCCGACGGTGGCGGACGCCGAGAAGGCACTCCTGCGCCTGCGCGAGCACGGCCCGACGCCGGAGTCCTTCACGCTGCGTACGCCGTTCCCGCCCCCCGGCGGCGCGTCCGCGTGATCAGCCGGTCTTGCGCCTGGCCTCTTCCCTGACCTCGACGGTGATCTCGGCGATCTTGCCGAGGTCCACGGACTCGGGGTCCTGCCGGGAGATCTCGGGGGTGACGACGGCCACCGAGGCGCTCGTGTTCCCGTCGGCCCAGGCACACATCGGCAGGGTGACATCGGTGCCGTTCTGCGACGAGGTCAGGACCTGGCAGCTCAGCGTGACGGGGGAACCCGCCGGCTCGATCTCCTCGGCGGGCACGGCCAGCGTCGCGCCCTGACCGTCCTCCGCGCCTTCCAGCATCTTCCTGCGTGCCTCGTCGGGCTCCTTGAACTGGCCGTACATGCCCGAGATCACCAGCACGCTCGGCTCGGTCGGGGACCCGGAGGTGTACTGGCCGACAGCGGGCTTCGGATTGCGGACCTTCGAGTCGTACGTCCCTTGCAGGGCCTTCTCGCCCTCGGTCCGCGACATGTCCTGGGCCAGCTTGTACTCGCCGTCGAGCAAGGTCTTCGGCACGGTGAGCTCGTACTCGGCCTCGGGGAAACCGGCCCCCGAGGCCACGGCCCCGGCCTCGGACAGCTGCTTCACCGTGAACCCGAGGGCGCCGAGCGCGACCAGCGAGGCCGCGACGATGCCGATCACCATGCCGGTGCGGTTCTTGCCCGGCGGGGGCGGCCCCATGGGCGGCCGGCCCCAGCCGCCCTGGCCCGGCTGACCCGGGTACGGCTGCTGCTGCGGGTAGGGCTGCCCCGGGTACGGCGGCTGCGGAGGCTGCCCGCCGTACGGATTCGGCGGCTGCGGGGGCCCGTACGGGCCGGGAGGCTGCTGGGGCGGCGGTGGCATGGTCATGACCGCACGCTACTTCACGCATGCGCACACAAACCGCCCCGGCCCCTTCGTCGCCCCGGTGCCTCCCGCCGCTCCGTCCACTCCCCGGGCATCGCGTCGATTCCCGTACGGGCGCCGACGATCCCCCGGTGCTCGCGCTCGTCGTGCCGTCGTCACCGAACCCCTCCGCCGTCGGCCACGGCGCCGCCTCCAGGCCGTCCGGGTGGCGTGCCGGCGTCCGGAGCGCGAACGGCACCGTGCCGCCGGCGCGGACGCGCTGCCCGTCGCCCGTCGCCCGTCGCCCGGCAGGACGGCGGCCTTCCAGGGCACGGTGGTGAAGGGCAGGCCCGCCCGCGGGGCAGCAGCCCGTCGCGGACTCCGACGGGGCGGCCTGCGCGTGCGCGACGCGGTCGTGACCGCCGTCGCGCCGGACCGGGCGCCCGGCCGTGCCTCCCTTTCGGCAGCCCCTCCCGCGGCCGGAGGGCCCGTCCGCGCCCGCGGGCAGCACGAGCCGCTCCGGCCGGCGGCTTTCCCCCGCTCACCCTCTGTGCTCCGTCTCCCTTCACGGAAAGGGCAGTTGGCAGAATCACCCGTCGGCGGACGACCGGCCGGCACGGCGGCCAACAAGTTCCGCGCGAGGGATTGACGGGCTTGCTGACAAGCAGTCTCATAAGAGGCGAGCACGGCTGTGACCGCCAGTAACCCACCCGTGAGGTGCCCCCCGCCATGACCGCAGTGACCGAACGCGACGCACTCAGGGACGCACTCGGCCTCCTCAAGGACCGTGAGCAGGTCGCCGAGCGCCTGCTGGAGTCGTCCGCCAAGCACTCCTTCGACCCCGAGACGGAACTCGACTGGGACGCCCCCGTCGAAGAGGGCAAGTGGTTCTGGCCGCCCGAGCTCGTATCGCTCTACGACACTCCGCTCTGGCGGAAGATGTCCGAGGAGCAGCGCATGGACCTGGCCAGGCACGAGGCCGCGTCGCTGGCCTCCCTCGGCATCTGGTTCGAGATCATCCTCATGCAGCTGCTGGTCAGGCACATCTACGACAAGTCCGTGACCAGCAACCACGTGCGGTACGCGCTCACCGAGATAGCCGACGAGTGCCGGCACTCGATGATGTTCGCCAAGATGATCCAGAAGGGCGGCGCCCCGTCGTACCCGGTGCCGCGGCTCTACCACAACCTCGCACGCGTCCTGAAGACCGTCTCGACGACGCCGGGTTCGTTCGCGGCCACGCTGCTCGGCGAGGAGATCCTCGACTGGATGCAGCGGCTGACGTTCCCGGACGAGCGCATCCAGACCCTCGTGCGCGGGGTGACCCGCATCCACGTGGTCGAGGAGGCGCGCCACGTCCGGTACGCCCGCGAGGAGCTGCGCCGCCAGATGGTGACCGCGCCCGCGTGGGAGCGCGAGCTCACCAGGGTCAGCTGCGGCGAGGCGGCCCGTGTCTTCTCGACGTGCTTCGTCAACCCGCAGGTGTACGAGAACGTCGGCCTCGACCGCCGCGAGGCCGTCGCCCAGGTCAAGGCGAGCGGCCACCGCACGGAGGTCATGCAGAACGGCGCGAAGCGACTCACCGACTTCCTCGACGACATCGGCGTGCTCCAGGGCGTCGGCCGCCGGCTCTGGAAGAGCTCGGGACTCCTCGCGTAACCGGGCGCATACGGGGCTACGCTGCGGGCATGACCCCGGCAGCAGCCACCCCCGCGTACCGCAGGCTCAGCGTCGAGGAGCGTCGCAGCCAGCTCCTGGGCGCCGCCCTGTCGCTCTTCGCGCACCGGGCGCCCGAGGAGATCTCGCTGGACGACGTGGCGGAGGCGGCCGGGGTGTCCAGGCCGCTCGTGTACCGCTACTTCCCGGGCGGCAAGCAGCAGTTGTACGAGGCCGCGCTCGGCTCCGCCGCCGACGAGCTGAAGCTGTGCTTCGCCGAGCCGCAGGCCGGGCCGCTCACCCGGCGGCTCGCCGCCGCCCTGGACCGCTATCTGGCCTTCGTCGACCAGCACGACGCCGGGTTCAGCGCGCTGCTCCAGGGCGGCAGCGTCGCCGAGACCTCCCGTACGACCGCGATCGTCGACGGGGTGCGGCGGGCCGCGGCCGAGCAGATCCTGGCGCACCTGGGTGTCGCGGAGACGGCCGGTCCCCGGCTGCGGATGATGGTCCGCACCTGGATCACGGCCGTCGAGGCGGCCTCCCTGATCTGGCTGGACGAGGACAAGCAGCCGCCGGCCGGCGCGTTGCGGGACTGGCTGGTCGACCACTTCGTCGCGCTGCTGACCGTGACCGGCGGCGACGGACCCGCAGACGGCGGCCGTGACGAGGGCGGCGCTGGCGACGGAGACGGCGGACGGCCCGGCGGGGGTGCTGGCGCGACGGGTGATCCCGGTGATCGCCGAAGCGGCCCACCTCCTGTGAAACCTCCCGCGGTCTTCGCCCCTGCGAGACTGGCCGGGTGAGAAGCGAGAACACGCCCTTCGTGGGCGGCCCCCTGGACGGGCGGGTGCTGCCGGTGCTCGTCGGGCCGACCGGACACCCGCCGAAGTGGTACGAGGTGCCGGTGCCGGACGACGGCGGCGGACCGCCGACCGTGCACGCCTACCTGCGCGTCCCCGCCGGATACAGCAAGCGGCTGGGGCTCCAGCGCGGCTGGAAGTACGCGTACGCGCCGGACGGACGCGAGCGCCACCGCCCGAGGTGGCCCTGGTCGAAGCCGGACAGCACGCCATAAGATCGACGGCTGTGCAGGGTGTGGCCGCTGTGACCGAGGGAGCGGCCCCGGCACGGTGACCACAGGGGGTGCGCCTTGGAAGCGCTGCGTCAGGACGATCCACGCCGCATCGGGCCGTACGCCCTGCTGTCGCGCCTGCGGGAGACGGCGAGCGCCGTGCACTACCTGGCACGCCCGCCGACGGCACGACGCCGTGGTCTCGGCCGCCCGCCCCGCCCTGGCCGGACTGCCCGCCTTCCGCCGCCGCTTCCAGGCGGAGGCGCAGACCGCCCGGCGGCTGGCCGGCGGCTGGGTGCAGGCCCCGGCCGACTCGGGCGCCGACGGCTCTGGGCTGTGGACGGCGACCCCTTACGTACCCGCGCTGACGCTGGGCGAGGCGGTCGGGCTCGCCGGGCCGCTGCCGGAGCGGACCGTACGCACCTGGGCGCCGCGCTCGCCGAGACCCTGTCCCGGGTGCACGCCACCGGCGCCGTACTCCACGGTCTCGCCGCCGACACCGTGCTGCTGGCCTCCGACGGGCCGCGCCTGACGGCTTTCGGCGCGCTGGGGGCTTCGGTGGCCGCCGAAGCGGGCCCCGGCGGCCAGTTGTCCGTACGCCTCGGCTACCTCACCCCGGAGCAGCTGACCGGCCAGGAGCCCGGCCCCTCGTCCGACATCTTCGTCCTCGGCCTGCTCCTGGCGTACGCCGCGACCGGCGCGACCCCGCTCGCGGCGGGCCCCGAGGGCGCGGCCGCGAGCGCGTCGCGCACGCCGAGCCGGAACTGGCCGCCGTACCGCAGGAGTGCGCTCGCTGATCGCCCGCTGCGGGCCAAGTCCCCGGCGGACCGCCCGGCCCCGGGCGTCCTGGCGGCAGAACTTGCCCTGGAGGGCGCGGCGGCCCTGGCCCGCCACGGCTGGCTTCCGGACCGGCTGGTGTCGGCCCTGACGGACCAGGCGGCGAGGGCGCTGGAGCCGGGTGCGGGGACGGGGGGCGCAGGACCTGGTTCCCCTGCCCGCCCCTCCCCACCGCCCGGGCTCCGCTCCGGGCCTCGCCCCCCGGCCGCCGGGGGAGACCGGGACCGCGGGGGAGACCGGGGGCACGCCCGCCGGTGCGCCACTTCAGCCGTACCAGTAGGGCAGTGCTCCTGCTCGAGCAGGTCGGGAA
>RHMC01000240.1 GCA_003719395.1 Streptomyces altiplanensis | reverse complement strand
ATTGAACCAGTGACCTCTTCCGTGTCAGGGAAGCGCTCTCCCGCTGAGCTAATCGTCCTTGGAGGTGGAGACGGGATTTGAACCCGTGTAGACGGCTTTGCAGGCCGTTGCCTCGCCTCTCGGCCACTCCACCAGGAGTGCATACAGGGGGTCGGGAAGATCCCCCACACCGAGCGGACGACGAGATTCGAACTCGCGACCCTCACCTTGGCAAGGTGATGCTCTACCAACTGAGCCACGTCCGCTTGTCTTACCGGAGCGTTTCCGCGTCCCGGCGACGTGTTGAACTCTAGCGGATTCCGGGGCCAGTACAAAAACGCGTTTGTGCAGCGTGCTGCGCTGCCTCCGCTCCGGCGCAGGTCATCGCGGTCCGCTCTAGACTCGGGGCCGTGCACGACCTTCCCCCTCTGGCCCGCTTCGGCGGCCTTGTCGCCTCTGACCTGCGCGATGTGACCAGCGATCCCGCCGCACTCGACTCCACCGGTTTCTGGGCCGTCACCGCGGACTTCGAGGGCCGTCTCGTCTGCGCCCGCTTCGGCGACGTACGCGCGGAGCCGGTCCCCGCTCCCGTGCCCAGTGCCTGGCGCGGGCCCGCCGCCGGTGACTGGACGTCGTCGATGGACCGCGCCGCGTACACGGCGGGCGTACGCCGCATCCGTGAGCACATCGCGGCGGGCGAGGTCTACCAGGCCAACCTCTGCCGCGTCCTGACCGCGCCGCTGCCCGGTCCGGCCGGTGCGCGCCGACGTCGACGCGCTCACCGCCCTGCTGGCCCGCGGCAACCCGGCGCCGCACGCAGGAACGATTCGCCTGCCCGCGCACGGCGTCGAGATAGCCACCGCGTCCCCCGAGCTCTACCTGCGGCGGGACGGGCGGACCGTCGAGTCCGGGCCGATCAAGGGCACCGGGCGGACGGCGGACGATCTCCTGGAGAAGGACCACGCCGAGAACGTGATGATCGTGGACCTGGTCCGCAACGACCTGGGGCGGGTCGCCGTCGCCGGCTCCGTGACCGTCCCGGAGCTGTGTGTGGTCGAACCGCACCCCGGCCTCGTCCACCTGGTCTCCACCGTCCGTGCCGAGCTCGCGCCCGGCGCCGGCTGGGCCGCGCGCTGCTCGCCGCGACGTTCCCGCCGGGCTCGGTGACGGGCGCCCCCAAGTCCAGCGCCCTCGCGATCATCGAGGCGCTGGAGACCGCGCCGCGCGGCCCGTACTGCGGAGGCATCGGCTGGGTCGATGCCGACCGCTCCACCGGTGAGCTGGCCGTCGGCATACGCACCTTCTGGATCGACCGCACCGCCCCCGGCGGCCCGGTCCTCAGGTTCGGTACGGGCGCGGGCATCACCTGGGGCTCCGACCCCGAGCGCGAGTGGGAGGAGACCGAGCTGAAGGCCTCCCGGCTGCTCGCGGTAGCGTCGGGCACGTACCAGGAGACGGGAAGGACCGCTTCATGAAGCTTTGGGTCGACGGCGGGCTGCGGGACGCGGCCACCGCCAGGGTGTCCGTACTGGACCACGGCCTGACCGTGGGCGACGGGATCTTCGAGACGGTGAAGGCGACCGGGGGACGGACCTTCGCCCTCACCCGGCACCTGGAGCGGCTGGCCCGTTCCGCCCGTGGCCTGGGGCTGCCCGAGCCCGACCTCGACGAGGTGCGCCGCGCCTGCGCCGCCGTCCTGGACGCCAACCCCATGGAGCTCGGCCGGCTGCGGATCACCTACACCGGCGGCCTCTCGCCGCTGGGCTCCGAGCGCGGGGACACCGGCCCCACCCTGGTCGTCGCCCTCGGGGAGGCCGGCCGCCGCCCCGACAGCACCGCCGTGATCACTGTCCCCTGGACGCGCAACGAGCGCGGCGCCCTCACCGGGCTCAAGACCACGTCGTACGCCGAGAACGTCGTCGCGCTCGCCCGCGCCCGTGAGGAGGGCGCGTCCGAGGCGCTGTTCGCGAACACCGTCGGGCAGCTCTGCGAGGGCACGGGCTCCAACGTCTTCGTCGTCCTCGACGGGCAGCTGTTCACCCCGCCCGTCTCCTCCGGCTGTCTCGCCGGAATCACGCGCGCCCTGGCCGTCGAATGGACGGGCGCCCGGGAGGCCGACCTGCCGCTGGACGTACTGGAGCGGGCCGACGAGGTCTTCCTGACCTCCACGCTGCGCGACGTACAGGCGGTGCACCGGATCGACGGGCGCCAACTGCCGGGCGCGCCGGGCCCCGTGACCGCCAAGGCCATGCGCGTCTTCGACGAGCGGGCCGCCTCGGACCTGGACCCGTAAAGGACCGGGAATTCGGATGACGGGTGGCCGTCCGGCGGGTACAACTCCCCTGATGACCACAACCCTGCGGCCGACCGCGCCGCTTCAGCAAGGCGCCGACGGCGCCAGATCGCGTACCTACGCGGTGTGCGTGAACAGCCGGTCCGTCGGCACGGTCGAACTCTCCACGGAACCCCGCTTGGGGACCGGCGTCGGCCGTATCGCAGGACTGCGCGTCGACGAGGCCGTCCGGCGCCGGGGGAGGCGCGGTCGCGCGCTCGCGCCGAGGAGGTGCTGCGCGGCTGGGGGTGCGGCCGCGTGGAGATCTCCGTCCCGGCCGGGGCGGAGCCCGCGCGGCGCATGGCGGCCGCCCTCGGCTACACCGAACGCAACCGCATCATGAGCAAGCCCCTGCCCGCGCAGGCCCCCGTGCTGCCCGGGGGTGTCGCGGGCAGGCCGATGAGCGGAAGCGAGTTCGAGACCTGGCTGGCCCACACCAAGACCGGCTACACACGGTCCCTGACCCGGCGCGGCTTCTCCGAGGAAGCGGCGCGGGCCAAGACGGAAGCCGACCACGCGGCCGCTCTCGCCGGCGGAATCGCCACCCCGGACACGTACCTGGGCGTCCTGACCCGCGACGGCGTGGTGGTGGGCACGCTCTGGCTGGCGCTGCGCCACCCCCACCCCGGCCAGAGCGGTGCGTACGTCTTCGACGTCGAGGTGGCGGAGGAGCACCGGGGGCGGGGGCTCGGCCGTGCGCTGCTGCTGCTCGCCGAGCGCGAGGCGCTGGCGGCAGGGACCGGGCGCATCGGGCTCAACGTCTTCACGGACAACACCCCGGCCCTGCGGCTGTACGAGTCACTCGGCTACGAGCCGGTGACGTACCACCTCTACAAGCAGTTGCTCTGAGGCCCGGGCTGCGGCTGCGCGGCGGTTTCCGGCGGCGGTTCAGGCGAGCAGCCGGTCGATGATCTCCTCGATGCGCTCGCGCAGTCCCTCCTGGCTCTTGCCGCCGTCCAGCCGCTCGCCGTCGATGACGTACGTCGGCGTGCCCGTGACGCCGATGGCCTTGCCCTCGGCCTGGTCGGCGTCGACGATCAGGAGGTGCCGGCCGTCGATCAGGGCGGTGTCGAACTCCTCCGCGTCCAGCCCCAGTTCGTCCGCGACCTCCAGCAGGAGCGGCTCGCCCTTCGCCGCCAGCTCCCCGGTACGGGCGAGGACCGCCTCCACGTACGGCCAGCCCTTGCCCTGGTCGACAGCCTCCTCGGCGCCTGCGCGGCGGCGTAGGCGTGCTTGTTCTTCTCGAGGGGGAAGTGACGCAGGTGTACGTCGAGCCGGTCACGGTAGCGCTCACACAGGGCGCGGACGTCGTCCAGCGCGGCGTGGCAGTCGGGGCACTGGAGGTCGCACCAGATGTCGAGGACGACGGGGCGCGCGGGAGAGGAGTCGGTCATGGGGCCAGTCTTCCAGCCCGCCGGACAGGTCCCCGACCAGGCCCTGGGGAGGAGGCCGCCCCGGAGATGTCCCTGAGGTCGTACGGGGGCGTGGCCCGGGCGGGCTCCCCCGGTGCAGGATGGAGGGGAACGCAATCCCTGGGGCTGGAGGACCGGATGCTGGCAGAGACGATCTGTTCCGCGGCGTCCGCGGCCGGTCTGGGCATCGCCGCGATCGCCGCGTACCGCAAGCGATTCCTGGCCGCGACGCGCATCGCCGCCTACGCGCTGGTACCGGTCGGCCTGGTGCTGACCGGCGTCGTCGAGTGGGTTTCGGGCATCGCCTTCAAGCCGGAGGTGTGGGTGGGCTTCGGTCTGCTCGGACTCTCCTGGCTGCTCTTCATGACGACCAGGGCGGTGGAGCGCCGTACCGGCGGCACCCGCAAGGAGCGCAGGGCCGCGCGGCGCGAGGAGGCCGCTCCGCAGGCGTCCGCGCCGCGCTCGGCGCGGGGAGCCCGGCGGCCGCGCAGCCGAAGGGGTCCCGGGCCGAGGCGCAGCCGAAGGCCGGCGGGGCGGGGGAGGACTTCAGCGACATCGAAGCCATCCTGAAGAAGCACGGCATCTGAACGGCTCGAAGGGCCCGGACGGCCCGGACGGCCGCGAGTGGGACCCCCGGCAAGGTCTCCGAAAACCTGGCAACTCGGACGCCGAAGTGATCAACGAAAGATCACGAACGGCCAAGATCGACGAACTCGCCGTGCAGATGGGCGTGTTGGTCATCGGGGGTGGCCGCACTGCGTCATCATCGCCCCGAGATGCTGGACACGTCCCGGGGCGAAGCCCCGCCCCCACCGAAGAACCGCGCGGCTGCCTCTTCGCGCTCTCCCAGCCACCCCTGATGATCTTCCTCGGGGTGATCGGCTTCCTGCTGCTGATGGCCGCGATGCATGATCTCTTCCTGCTGTGAGGCCTCAGCCCGCCGCTTCCTTGCGCCGTGCCCGGTACGCCGCCACATGCAGCCGGTTTCCGCAGGTGCGGCTGTCGCAGTAGCGACGGGACCGGTTGCGCGAGAGGTCGACGAAGGCCCGGCGGCAGTCCGGGGCCTCGCAGCGTCGCAGCCGCTCGTGCTCGCCGGAGACCACGATGAAGGCCAGCGCCATCCCGCAGTCCGCCGCGAGGTGGTCTGCGACCGAGGCGCCGGGCGCGAAGTAGTGCACGTGCCAGTCGAAGCCGTCGTGGTCGGTCAGCCGCGGTGTGGTGCCGGCCGCCGCCACCAGCCGGTTGATCAGCTCCGCACAGGTGCGGGGGTCGGGCGCCGCGAACACGTCCGCGAAGCGCGCTCGCACGTCCCGTACGGCCCTGAGATCCGCCTCGCCGAGTTCACCGATGTCACTGACGTGATGGAGGCGCACAAAGGCGTACAGCGCATCGATGTCCGCGAGCCGGTCGCTCTGGTCGCTCTCCGGCGCCGTGTTCACCAGATCGACGACGACCTCGAGGGCGCCCCTGGTGTCGTGAGGGATCAGCACGATTCGCTCCCTGGCCTGCCGCGGGCGGGCGCCCGCCGATGCTGGCGACTTTAGCGGCTCGCGCGCACGGCGCACCGGCGCCGTCTCCGCGGTGGAACCCGCGCGACGGCGACGGCGTGTGCTGTATGCGGTTGTCCGCCCCGCGCCGTCGCCCCGAGTCGGACGGCGTGGAACGGTTCTCGGCCTGGCTCAGTTCTCCGCCAGGATGTGTGAGAGTTCCGTGTCGAGATCGAAGTGGCGGTGCTCGGTGCCCGGTGGCACCGCGGCGTCCGTCCGCTTCAGGAACGACTCCAGGGCCCGCGCCGGGGCTTCGAGCAGGGCTTCTCCTTCCGGGGAGCTCAGGGCGATGCAGACGACTCCCTGGCCATGGCTGCGGGACGGCCAGACTCTGACGTCGCCGGTACCGGTGGGCCGGTGAAGGCCCTCGGCGAGAAGATCGCGGGCGAACACCCACTCGACGGTCTCCTCGGCTCCGGTGTGGAAGGTGGCATGCACGGCGTAGGGATCGGCCGTGTCATACCGCAGGCCCGCGGGTACAGGCAGTGATGACTCGCTCGACACTACGAGGCGCAGGTGCAGCTCGCAGCTGACCGTGGTGTTCATAAGCGCCAGGGCCTTTCGCTCAGTGTGCGCTCGGGGATTCGCACGTCGGCGAAATCGACATGCCACCTACGGTGCCGTTGTAAACCCCTCTGACCTGTTTGCGGCGCTTCGGATAGCTCGTACGGCCGAGAGGTACTTGATGCGATACGAGTATTACGGCCACCCGGTCGGGTCGGGTAGGTTGGGCCTTATGAATGCGGAGAGTAACGAGCGGGAAGAAGTCGTCGACCCGGCGGCCGCAGTGCCCGCCACGGGGGACGCGAGCGAGGACGAGCGGGACCTGGGTTCGCGGGCACCGCAGTTCATCAAGGCGTCGAAGCCGCTGCATCTGAGCTGGCAGGTCGGGGTATTCGTCATCGGCCTGGCGGTCGTGGTCACCGGTGTGGTCATGCTGCCGCTGCCGGGACCCGGCTGGCTGGTGATCTTCGGCGGCATGGCGATCTGGGCGACCGAGTTCGTGTGGGCTCAGCTGGTGCTGCGCTGGACGAAACGGAAAGTCACCGAAGCGGCCCAGAAGGCGCTCGACCCCAGGGTCCGGCGGCGGAACATGATCCTCACCACGGTGGGCCTGGTGATCACCGCGGTGCTGATCGGGATCTACGTCCGGGAGTTCGGCTTCGCGATGCCGTGGAACATCGAGGGGTGACCGGCGGGGCTGGTGAGGAGTGACCGGCAATCGGTTCGGGATCCCCGCTGACATGGGGTAATGTGTGCGGAGCGCCGGGGCGATTAGCTCAGTGGGAGAGCGCTTCGTTCACACCGAAGAGGTCACTGGTTCGAACCCAGTATCGCCCACCCGGACCGAAGGCCCGGAAGACGAAAGTCTTCCGGGCCTTCGCCGTTTCCCGGCCCCGGGCGGCCCGGCCTCAGCGCATCCGGCCCAGTGTGTCCCGCAGCCGGCGGCGTCGCGCAGACGCTGCTCGACGTCGCCCCGACGGCCAGCAGGAGCAGGCCCGCGAGGGCCGGCGGCAGCCAGCGGGGGAGTGCGCCGACGACCTGGGCGACGTACGGCGCGAGCTCGTGCAGCGCGACCAGGGCGAGCACGGCGGAACCGAGCACCAGCAGCGCCTGGAGCCGGTGCCTGGCGCCCGTCAGGGTCAGGGCCAGGGCCGCAGCCCCGAGGAGCAGCGGGCGCAGCCAGTGCTGGTCGCCCCAGGCCGCGATCAGGCTCGGCAGGAGGGTCGCGGCGAGCCCCGGACCGTACGCCGTCCAGGAGGAGGCCTCCGCGTCGCGCCGGCGGCGCAGCACGCCGATCGCGAGCGCCGGGACGGTGACGGGGAGCGTGTACGCCTCGGGTATGACGACGTCGGAGGCGCCGAGGCGGACCCAGGTGGCCAGCACGAGGAGCACGACCGCCGCGTACCCGACGGGGCGCCGGTCCGCCCGTACGGCCGTGCCCGCGGCGATGACCCCGCACAGCGCCAGGACCAGCGCGAGGGCGGGGGCGTGGCCCGCGGCGAGGCCGATTACGAGCTGCGCCGCCGCGGCGCCCGCGACCTCCAGGGGGAGGGCGGTGGCCGTGGCCGCGTACCCGGGCGGCGAGCGCGGCGGCGGCCGCGGGCACGACGAGGATCGCCCATGCGGCCTGGTGGGGCGCGAGCGTGAGCGAGGCCGGCGGCGGCGCCGGTGAGCCCCGTCGTGTACACAACGGCCGCGGCGGCACAGACGGGCGGTGTGACGGACCCCCTGGCGAGCACGGCGCCGCGCCGAACAGCGCCGCCAGGACGCCGAGCACGGTGAGCGTGGCGGCCTGCGCGGCCAGCGACAGCAGCGAGACGGAGAGCGCCGACGCGAGAGCGCAGGCGAGCGCCGTGAACGCGAGAGGCGCATGGGGCACGCGGGGCGCCGTGGCGGTTCCGGCCGGGCCGGGACGTACCGCCAGGACCAGGGACGCCGCGGTCAGGAACAGGTGCAGCGTTACGGCCGTGGGGCAGCCGAAGTCCAGTGTGGCCGGGATGGTGTGCGCCGCCGCCCACACCAGGACCAGGGCCGCGTACGCCGCCGGGACGCGCCAGGTGTGACCGGGCGCGGCCGGGCGGCGCGCCGCGGCGGCGGCGAGACCGTGGCCACGGTCAGCAGGACCAGCGGGGCCGCGGCCGTCCACGGCCAGGAGGGCCCGGAGAAGAGCGCCTCGCGGACGCCGGCCGGGGCACCGGACCAGACGCGCTCCACCTGTGCCGCGGGACCGAGCAGGCCGACCGCGACCGGAGGCAGCGCCCACAGGGCGCCCGCGGCCAGCACCGCACCGGACGCACCGGCCAGGCCGGCCGCCACGGGACGCGGCAGGCTCGCCCGTACGACGGCCGCCAGGACCACGGCGCTCAGCACGTACACGGGCACCGCCCATGCGTCCCCCGCAGCGGGGCGCGCCACACCGCCGACGGCCGCCAGCGTCGCGAGACCGGCCGCCGCCGAGGGCGCCACGGCATGCGGTGCCGGAACGCGCCGGGCGGCGGACAGGGCGAGGGCGGCGACCGCCACCAGCAGCACGCCCGGCCGCAGCGCGTCCGCCGGGCTGCCCGCCC
>RHMC01000023.1 GCA_003719395.1 Streptomyces altiplanensis | reverse complement strand
CCGCCGGCCCCGCCCGTCCCACCGACCGGCCCCGCCCGTCCCACCGATCGCGCCTACAACCCAATTCGGTAGTTCATAAAGGCCGTTGGGCGGCATGTCCGGTCTGGTGCATAAGGGTGCTTGTGGTCCGCTGAGCCGATCAAGATGTTCGGATAACGGAAGCCCGCAGGCCACATCACGGTTGCGCATCCATTCCCCGCCAGGTCTGGCGGGTGATCGCGAGCTCGTTGAAGACTCCCGCAACAAGGAACGTCGGTCTTGTGTACGACCCGCTTTCCCTGTGTCAAATGCGTTTGTACGACCACCTTCTGCACCACTTGCACCTGCGATGCGAACAAGCCGCTACAGCGGCGGGCGCGGGCCGACCACCGTCGGCGAGCCGAGAGGGGTCCCCACCACGATGACGGCACCACTGCACGACACGAGCGCGGCACAGACCGCGGCCGTCGACGTCGCGGCCGATGTCCCGGCGAAAGCCATCGAAGGCCGCTCGCCATGGAAGATCGCCTGGGTGCGGCTCAAGCGCGACAAGGTGGCACTGGCCGGCGGCGTGGTCGTGTTGTTCCTGATCCTGGTCGCGGTGTTCGCGCCCTTGATCGTCAGTGTGCTCGGCCACCCGCCGAACGACTTCCACGAGGACAAGATCGACCCGCTGTTCGGCACGCCGATCGGCAGCTGGGGCGGTATGAGTTCGGACTTCCTGCTGGGAGTCGAACCGGTCAACGGCCGCGACGTGTTCAGCCGCCTCGTCTACGGCGCCCGGATCTCGCTGCTGGTCGCCTTCCTCGCGGCCCTCTTCGCCGTCGTGCTCGGCACGTTCTTCGGGATCATCGCCGGTTACTTCGGCGGCTGGGTCGACGCGGCGATCAGCCGGGTGATGGACGTCCTGCTGGCCTTCCCGCAGCTCCTCTTCATCATCGCGCTGGTGTCGGTGCTGCCGAACTCCCTCTGGGGCTTCAGCGGTTCGGGTGTGCGCATCGGCGCGCTCATCGTCGTCATCGGCTTCTTCGGATGGCCGTACGTGGGCCGGATCGTCCGCGGCCAGACGCTCTCCCTCAGGGAGCGCGAGTACGTCGAGGCGGCACGCAGCCTCGGTGCCGGCCGCGCGTACATCCTCTTCAAGGAACTGCTGCCCAACCTGGTGGCCCCGATCACCGTCTACACGACGCTGATGATCCCGACCAACGTCCTCAGCGAGGCCGCACTGAGCTTCCTGGGCGCCGGAGTCAAGCCGCCCACCGCCTCCTGGGGGCAGATGCTCTCCAAGGCCAAGGAGTACTACGAGGCGGATCCGATGTTCATGATCGCGCCCGGCGTGGCCATCTTCGTCACCGTGCTGGCCTTCAACCTCTTCGGCGACGGCGTGCGCGACGCGCTGGACCCGAAGGGTTCCCGCTGACCGTTCGTCCCGTATCACCCGCACACGCCCTACGCGCCGCCCCTGCCGATGTGTCAGGAGGCCACCACAACCGTCGGTCCCCTCAAGGGCCGGCACTCTCACGGAGGTTGCTGATCGTGACAGCCAACAGTTCTTCCAGGCGACGGCTCGCCGCAAGTGCGGCGCTCGTCGTCGCCGCGCTCGTCGGCACCGCGGCCTGTGGCGGCGGAGGCAAGGACGACGGGGCCGACGGCAGCGGCAAGGCCCCCGGCTTCAACGCGGCCGTCGGCAAGATCGCGAACGCCTCGGACAAGAAGGGCGGCACGATCAAGTTCATCGGTACGCAGGACGCCGACTCCTGGGACCCGCAGCGCGGTTACTACGGCTTCATGTGGGACTTCGCCCGCTACTACACGCGCCAGCTGATCACCTTCAAGCCGGCCGCGGGCACCGAGTCCACCGAACTCGTCGCAGACATGGCAACCGACACGGGCAAGGTCTCCGCGGACAAGAAGACGTACACCTTCACGCTGAAGGACGGCGTCACGTGGGAGGACGGCAAGCCCGTCACCTCCAAGGACATCAAGTACGGCATCGAGCGCATCTGGGCCCAGGACAAGATCTCCGGCGGCCCGATCTACCTTCAGCAGGTCCTGGACCCGAAGAAGGAGTACAAGGGTCCGTACAAGGACAAGTCGGCCGACAAGCTCGGCCTGAAGGCCATCGAGACGCCGGACGACAAGACCATCGTCTTCAAGCTCCCGAAGCCCAACGGCGACTTCCTCCAGATGCTGGCCATGCCGGCCGCCACGCCGGTCCGCCAGGACAAGGACACGGTCGAGAAGTACGGCCTGAAGCCCTTCTCCAACGGCCCGTACAAGATCGACTCCTACACCCCCAACAAGGGCATGGAGCTGAGCCGCAACCCCAACTGGAAGAAGGAGAGCGACACCGTCCGCAAGGCGCTGCCGGACAAGGTCTCGCTCAAGCTCATCACCAACGCCGACGACATGGACAACCGCCTGATCGAGGGCGACTACGACGTCGACATCAACGCCACCGGCATCAGCCCGGCCGGCCGTACCAAGGCGCTGCGCGACCACAAGGCCAACGTCGACAACCCGCAGACCGGCTTCATCCGGTACGCGGTGTTCCCGCAGACGGTCAAGCCGATGGACAACATCCACTGCCGCAAGGCGGTCATCTACGGCGCCGACCACAAGTCGCTGCAGACCGCGCGCGGCGGCCCGATGGCGGGCGGCGACATCGCCACCAACATGCTGCCGCCGAGCATCAAGGGCTCCGACCCGAAGTACGACCCGTACAACGTCCTCAAGGACACCACGGGCAACGTCGCGAAGGCCAAGGAAGAGCTCAAGGCCTGCGGCAAGCCGAACGGCTTCGAGACCACGATCGCGGTCCGCAACAACAAGCCGCAGGAGATCGCCACCGCCGAGTCGATGCAGGCGTCGCTGGAGAAGGTCGGCATCAAGGCGCAGATCGACCAGTACGACGGTGCGCAGACCTCCGGCATCATCGGCGCTCCCAAGAACGTCGAGAAGAAGAACTACGGCATCATCATCATGGGCTGGGGTGCCGACTTCCCGTCCGGTCAGGGCTTCTCGCAGCCGCTGGTCGACAGCCGCTTCATCCTCGACAGCGGCAACAACAACTTCTCGATGATGAAGGACAAGGCGATCGACGCCCTGTTCGACAAGGCGCTGCTGGAGACGGACCCGGACAAGGCCGCCGAGTTCTACAAGCAGATCAACGAGAAGGTCTCCGAGGCCGCGGTCTACCTGCCCTTCACCTTCGAGAAGAACGTGATCTGGCGCAGCTCGCGGCTGACCAACGTCTACACGGCCGACTCCTACAACGGCCGTTACGACTACGCCTCCCTCGGCGTCAAGTGACCGTCCGTTCGCTCCGCCGGCACACCCGCCGCTAAGCCCGAAGGGCAGGTGATGGCCGCGTGCGGCGCCCGGGGACCCCTCACCGGATCCCCGGGCCGCCGCCGGGCCGACCGTAGTGCTCGCATACCTCATCAGGCGGCTGACCGCCGTCGTCGTGATGCTGCTCGTGGTCACTCTCGTGACTTCGGCATCTTCTACGTGATCCCGGAACTGACCGGCAGCGACCCCGCCGCGATGTTCATCGGCAAGCAGGCGGACCCAGGCGCGGTCGAAGGCGTCCGGGAGAAGCTCGGCCTCGGCGATCCCATCCTGGTGCAGTTCTGGAACTTCATCAGCGGAATCTTCGTCGGCCGCGACTACACCGGCGGCGGCTCGTCGTTCCACTGCGACGCGCCGTGCTTCGGCTACTCCTTCCGTACGGAGCAGGAGATCTGGCCCGTACTGACCGAGCGGCTCCCCGTGACGCTGTCCCTGGCGGCCGGTGCGTGCGTGCTGTGGGTCGTCGTCGGTGTCACGACCGGCATCATCTCCGCCCTCAAGCGGGGCACCGCGATCGACCGTGCGGCGATGACCATCGCGCTGGCCGGTGTGTCGCTGCCGATCTACTTCACCGCGCTGCTCTCCCTGGCGGTCTTCCGCACCCAGCTCGGCTGGTTCGACGCCGAGTACGTGGACATCGCACAGGACCCGCTCGGCTGGTTCAGCGGCCTGGTGCTCCCGTGGGTGACCCTCGCCTTCCTGTACGCCGCGATGTACGCCCGGCTCACCCGCGCCACCATGCTGGAGGTCCTGGGCGAGGACTACATCCGTACCGCCCGGGCCAAGGGCCTGAGCGAACCGGTCGTCGTCGGCAAGCACGCGCTGCGCTCGACGATGACGCCGATCCTCACCATCCTCGGCATGGACCTCGGCGCCCTGGTCGGCGGCGCGATCCTCACCGAGACCGCCTTCAGCCTCCCGGGCCTCGGCCAGGCGGCCGTCAAGGCGATCGGCGACTTCGACCTTCCGCTCATCCTGGGTGTCACGCTCATCGCCGCCGCGGCCGTCGTGCTCGCGAACCTCGTCGTGGACATCCTGTACTCCGTGATCGACCCCCGAGTGAGGCTCTCGTGACCGACCTGACGAAGACCGGTGCGGTCGGCGAGCCCGTACGCACCGGCTCCCCGCAGCCGGACGCCTTCCTCGACGTGCGCGACCTCAAGGTGCACTTCCCCACCGACGACGGTCTCGTCAAGTCGGTGGACGGCCTCTCCTTCCAGCTGGAGAAGGGCAAGACCCTCGGCATCGTGGGCGAGTCCGGATCCGGCAAGTCCGTGACCTCGCTCGGCATCATGGGCCTGCACACCGTCGGCCAGTACGGCCGGCGCAAGGCGCAGATCTCCGGCGAGATCTGGCTGGACGGCAAGGAACTGCTGTCCGCCGACCCCGACGAGGTACGCAAGCTGCGCGGCCGCGAGATCTCGATGATCTTCCAGGACCCGCTGTCCGCGCTGCACCCGTACTACACGATCGGTCACCAGATCGTGGAGGCGTACCGCATCCACAACAAGGTCGACAAGAAGGCCGCCAAGCGGCGCGCGATCGAGCTGCTCGACCGGGTCGGCATCCCGCAGCCCGACAAGCGGTTCGACGGCTACCCGCACGAGTTCTCCGGCGGTATGCGCCAGCGCGCGATGATCGCGATGGCGCTGGTCAACAACCCCGAGCTGCTGATCGCCGACGAGCCGACCACCGCCCTGGACGTCACCGTCCAGGCGCAGATCCTCGACCTGATCCGGGACCTGCAGAAGGAGTTCGGCTCGGCGGTCATCATCATCACGCACGACCTGGGCGTCGTCGCCGAACTGGCGGACGACCTCCTGGTGATGTACGGGGGCCGGTGCATCGAGCGCGGTCCCGCGGAGAAGGTCTTCTACGAGCCCCAGCACCCGTACACCTGGGGCCTGCTGGGTTCGATGCCGCGCATCGACCGCGACCAGACCGAGCGCCTCATCCCGGTCAAGGGTTCGCCGCCCAGCCTGATCAACATCCCGAGCGGCTGCGCCTTCCACCCGCGCTGCCCGTACGCGGACGTGCCCAAGGGCGGGATCACCCGCACCGAGCGGCCGGAACTCAAGGTGCTGTCCGGACAGGAATCCGCACGGCACTACTCCGCGTGCCACATGGCGGCCGAGGACCGGGCCCGGATCTGGGCCGAAGAGATTGCGCCGAAGCTGTGAGCGAGACGAAGGATCCCGAAGTGACGATCTCGGAGCAGGCGTCCTCTTCGCCGCCGCCGTCCCCCGAGCCCCTGCTGAGGGTCAGCGGCCTGGTGAAGCACTTCCCCATCAGGAAGGGCCTGCTCCAGCGCCAGGTCGGCGCGGTCCAGGCCGTCGACGGTCTCGATTTCGACGTGCGCCCGGGGGAGACCCTGGGCGTGGTCGGCGAGTCGGGCTGCGGCAAGTCGACGATGGGCCGGCTGATCACGCGCCTGCTGGAGCCCACCAGCGGGAAGATCGAGTTCGAGGGCCGGGACATCACCCATCTCGGCACCGGACAGATGCGTCCGCTGCGCCGCGACGTACAGATGATCTTCCAGGACCCGTACTCCTCGCTGAACCCGCGTCACACGGTCGGCACGATCGTGAGCGCGCCCTTCAAGTTGCAGGACATCACGCCCGAGGGCGGGGTGAAGCGGGAGGTCCAGCGGCTGCTGGAACTGGTGGGCCTCAACCCGGAGCACTACAACCGCTATCCGCACGAGTTCTCCGGCGGGCAGCGCCAGCGCATCGGCATCGCGCGGGCGCTCGCGCTCAAGCCGAAGCTGGTCGTCGCCGACGAGCCGGTGTCGGCGCTGGACGTGTCGATCCAGGCGCAGGTGGTGAACCTGCTGGACGACCTCCAGGACGAGCTCGGGCTGACGTACGTGATCATCGCGCACGACCTGTCGGTCATCCGGCACGTCTCGGACCGCATCGCCGTGATGTACCTCGGCAAGATCGTCGAGCTGGCGGACCGCAAGGCACTGTACGAGTCGCCCATGCACCCGTACTCGAAGGCCCTGCTCTCGGCCGTCCCGGTGCCCGACCCGCGCAGCAAGCACAAGCGCGAGCGCATCCTGCTCAAGGGCGACGTGCCCTCGCCGATCTCGCCGCCCTCGGGCTGCCGCTTCCACACGCGGTGCTGGAAGGCGACCGAGATCTGCAAGACGCAGGAGCCGCCGCTGATGGCTCTGAAGACCGGTCACCAGGTGGCCTGCCACCACCCGGAGAACGCGCCCGACCAGGCGCCGGAGTCGTCCGTCGTGCTCGACACGGCGCGCGAGGCGATCGAGCTCGTCGACGTCACGCCACCCGCCGCGGCGGCGAAGGCGGCGGACGCCGCCGGGGGCGAAGCCGGGCCCGCGGGCACGGAGGGCACCGGCAAGGAATAGAACCGGCACAATTGCCCGGTGTTCCAGGAACTCTTCACGCCCTCCGTCCAGCATGCGCTCGACCTCGTCGGGATCTTCGTCTTCGCGATCTCCGGCGCCCTGCTCGCCGTCCGCAAGAACTTCGACGTCTTCGGCATCGTGGTGCTCGCAGAGGTCACCGCGCTGGGCGGGGGGCTGCTCCGCGACCTGATCATCGGCGCGGTGCCGCCGGCCGCCTTCACCGACCTGGGGTACTTCACCACCCCGCTGATCGCGGCCGCCCTGGTCTTCTTCCTCCACCCCGAGGTGGAGCGCATCCAGGGCTCGGTGATGGCCTTCGACGCGGCCGGGCTCGGACTCTTCTGCGTCACGGGCACCACCAAGGCGTACGACCACGGGCTCGGCCTGACCGCTTCGGCCGCCCTGGGCCTGGCGACCGCCGTCGGCGGCGGCGTCCTGCGGGACGTCCTCGCCAACGAGGTGCCCTCGCTGCTGCGCTGGGACCGTGATCTGTACGCCGTCCCCGCGATCGTCGGGGCCTCGATGGTCGCCCTGTTCATCCGCTTCGACGCGCTGAACGCCGTGACCAGCGCGGTCGCCGTCGTCGCGGCCTTCCTGCTGCGCCTGCTGGCGCTGCGCTTCCACTGGCGGGCGCCGCGCGCCTGGCACCGGAACTCGGCGAAGGCCGAGGAAAAAACTGAAGCTACCGCTTAGTAACGTACCGGTGTACGGTGCATGCCATGGCACAGGCATCCATCGGAGACAGCGAGTTCGACCGCGACACCGCCCTCTCCTCGCGCGCACCGGACGAACCGGGCGTCTACGACGTGGAGCTCTCCGAGGGCTGGACGATCCTCCTCGCCGTCAACGGCGGCTACCTCCTCGCCCTGCTCGGCCGGGCGCTCGGCGACGGCCTGCCGCGCCCCGACCCGTTCACCGTCTCCGCGCACTACCTGACCCCCTCCGTGCCGGGCAGGGCGGTCGTCCGCACTCAGACCGTCCGCGCCGGACGCACCCTCTCCACCGGCCAGGCATCCCACTTCCAGTACGCCGAGGACAGGCACCGAGGTCGAGCGGATCCGCGTCCTCGCCTCGTACGCGACCTCGACGCCCTGCCGACGACGTCCGCACGGCCGCGAAGCCGCCGGCCATGCCGCCGTACGAGCACTGCCTGGGCGCGGACGCCGGGTCCGTCGTCATCCCGGGCAGTTCGGCCATCGCCGACCGGCTCGACGTCAGGCTCGACCCCGCCACCGCCGGCTGGGCCGTCGGCGCACCCTCCGGCAAGGGCGAGATGCGCGGCTGGTTCGGCCTCGCCGACGGTCGTGACGCCGACCCGCTCTCGCTGCTGCTCGCGGTCGACGCCCTGCCGCCGACCTCGTTCGAGCTGGGCCTCAAGGGCTGGACGCCGACCGTCGAGCTCACCGCCCACATACGCTGCCGCCCCGCCCCCGGACCGCTGCGCGTCTCCATCACCACCCGCAACCTCGCGGGCGGCTTCCTGGAGGAGGACGCGGAGGTCTGGGACAGTGCGGACCGGCTCGTCGCCCAGTCCCGGCAGCTGGCGCGGGCGCCGCGCGGCTGAATCCCGGCCCCCGGGCGGGCCTCTTCGAGCAGGATGGGCGCCGTGAAATCAGAACGGCTGCTGTCGATACTCCTGCTGCTCCGGACCAGGGGGCTGATCCCGGCCGCCGAGCTGGCCGAGCGGCTGGAAGTCTCCGTACGCACCATCTACCGGGACGTCGAGTCGCTGTCGGCGTCGGGCGTCCCGGTGTACGCGGAGCGCGGGCGGCACGGCGGGATCGCGCTGCTGCCCGGCTTCCGCACCGATGTGACGGGGCTGACCGGCGACGAGTCGCGGGCCCTGTTCGTCCTGGCCGCGCAGGGCGCCCACACCGCGCTCGGGCTCGACGAGGCGGCTCGGAGCCGCGCTGCGCAAGGTGATGGCCGCCCTGCCCGAGCCGCACCGCCCCGCCGCGGAACTGACCAGCCGGCGCATCCTCGTCGACCCGCTGCGCTGGCGGGGCGCGCCACTGCCCGAGACCGACCTGGCGGAGCTCCAGGGCGCGGTCTTCGCGGACCGCCGGCTGCGCCTGCGCTACCGGCACGGCGGAACGGACCGGGTGCGGACGTACACCGTCGACCCGTACGGACTCGTGGTCAAGGCGGGCGTCTGGTACCTCGTCGCGGACCACGAGGGCAGTCCCGCGCTCTACCGCGCCGACCGCGTGCGCGACGGCCACGTCCACCGACGAGCCCGTGCGGCGGCGGCCCGGCGTGGAACTGGCCGGCGTCTGGGAGGTCCTGCGGCGCAGGGTGGAGGAGCGGCCGACGGCGGTGCGGGTGCGGGCGAGGGTGATGCTGTCCCGGCTGGAGCTGTTCGTACGCGTCCATGCCTCGCACCTCGCGGCGCGGCCGCAGCCGCTGGACGGGGAGTGGGCGGGCGTGGACCTGGTCTTCGGCTCCGCTCCCCGAGGCCCGCTCGCTGCTGGCCTTCGGGGACGCGTGGAGGTGCTTTCGCCTCCGGAGGTGCGCGCGGAACTGGCCAGGGCGTCGGGCGGCGGTCGCGGGAGTTGTACGGGGGCGGGGGCGGGGACGGCGCCGGGCCCCCGTCCGGCGTCAGTCCAGCCAGTGGCGGCGGCCCAGACTGACCAGGCGCAGCTGACGGCGGGCGAGGGAGGCGGCGGCCTCGACACGCGCGTCCCCGTGCGGCTCGGCCTCCAGGAACGCGGACGCGGTCATCACCATGTGGTCGACGTAGACGTGCGCGAGCATCCGCAGGTCCTCCTCGCTCCAGCCCGCGGCGTCGGGCTGTGTGCGCAGCCAGGCCGCCACCTCGTCCGCGAACAGGCCCAGTTGCTCGCCTATCGCGGCCCGCACCCGCGCCACGCCGCCGTGACGTTCGCGGGCGATGAAGCGGACGTGGGCGGGGTACGCGTGGACGTGGCGGGCCGATGAGGCCGACCGTGCCGTCGATGCGCTCGGCGCTGTCGCCGGTCGCGGCGAGGGTCGCGCGGATCACCGCGTGCAGGCTGCCGAGAGCCTCGTCCACGAGCGCGACGCCGAGGTCCGCCGTGTCACGGAAGTGCCGGTAGAAGGCGGTCGGGGCGACACCGACCGCCCGGGTGACCTCGCGCAGACCGAGACTGCTCAGGCTCTGGTCCTCCAGCAGGACGAGGGCCGCCTCCATGAGGGCCCGGCGGGTCTTCTGCTTCTGGACCTGGCGGATCCCGGCGGTGTGACTCATGACATTCAGTAAACAACTGTTCTCTGTTACCGGAAACCCCGGGGGGAAGCCTAGACTGGCAGTCAGTGAACAACCGTACTCTCAGGAGGGGTTCACGTGTTCGTCCTCGTAGCGGCTCTGCTGTTGCTGGGGGTGCTGGTGGGATCGGTGGCGCACGTGCCGGTCCCGGCGTCCCTCGTCGCCGCCGGACTCATCGGTCTCTGGCTGCTCGTCTTCGCCGCCCGTGAGCGTCACTCGCGACGGTCCGCCCGAAGGAGCTGAACGCGCCATGGAGTTCACCGCATCCGCATCCGCACCCACATCCGCACGCGGCCGGACCGGCACGCGGGACCCCGACGGGATGGCCGTCGCCTCGTTCGTCCTCGGCCTCGTCGGACTGCTCGTCTTCAACATCTTCCTCGGGCCCGCCGCCATGGTCCTGGCCTCCCTGGCCCTGCGGCGGGGCACCGGACGCCGGGGCAGGGCAGCTGCTCGGCCTCGGCCTCGGGGCGGCCGACCTGGTGGTCCTCGCCGTCCTCGCCTCGGCCGACGGCACCGTGTCCTGGGCCTTCGGCGGCTGACCGGGCGAGACGGGGCAAGGGCGGGACCGGGGGACGGCCGACGGGCTCGTAGAATCGGGTGCACCATGGCCTACCTCGACCACGCCGCGACCACCCCGATGCTTCCGGAAGCGGTCGGGGCGATGACCGCCCAGCTCGCCGTCACCGGCAACGCCTCGTCCCTGCACGCCGCCGGCCGACGGGCGCGGCGTACCGTCGAGGAGGCCCGCGAGACGCTCGCCGAGCTCCCTCGGCGCCCGGCCCAGCGAGGTGGTCCTCACCGCCGGCGGCACCGAGGCCGACAACCTCGCCGTCAAGGGCCTGTACTGGGCGCGGCGCGACGCCGACCCGCTCAGGACCCGCGTCCTGGCCAGCCCCGTCGAGCACCACGCGGTGCTGGACGCCGTCCACTGGCTGGGCGCGCCGAGGGCGCGACCGTCGAGTACCTGCCCGTGGACGCGTACGGACGGGTCCACCCGGAAGCGCTCCGCGCCGCCATCGCACGCGACCCGTCCGACGTGGCCCTGGCCACCGTGATGTGGGCCAACAACGAGATCGGCACCGTCATGCCGGTCCGTGAACTGGCCGACGTGGCAGCCGAGTTCGAAGTGCCGTTGCATGCCGACGCGGTGCAGGCGTTCGGACAGCTGGAGGTCGACTTCGCCGCCTCCGGGCTCGCCGCGATGACCGTGTCCGGGCACAAGATCGGCGGCCCGTACGGCATCGGCGCGCTGCTGCTCGGCCGCGAGTACACCCCCGTGCCCGTGCTGCACGGCGGCGGCCAGGAGCGCCACGTGCGCTCCGGCACCCTCGACGTCCCGGCCGTCGCCGCCTTCGCGGTGGCCGGCCGGATCGCGGCCGAGCGGCGCGGAGTGGTTCGCCCGCGAGATCGGCGGCCTGCGCGACGCCCTGGTCGCGGCCGCGCGCGCCGCGGTGCCGGAAGCGGTCCTCGGCGGCGATCCGTCCCCGGGCGGCCGGCTGCCGGCCAACGCCCACTTCACCTTCCCCGGCTGCGAGGGCGACTCCCTGCTCCTCCTCTTCGACGCGCAGGGCATCGAGTGCTCCACCGGGTCCGCCTGTACGGCCGGAGTCGCCCAGCCCAGCCACGTCCTGCTGGCCACCGGGACCGACCCCGACCTGGCCCGCGGCACGCTCCGCTTCTCGCTCGGGCACACCTCGACCGCCGAGACGTGACGGCGGTGGCGGACGCGATCGGCCCGGCGGTCGAGCGGGCGCGCACGGCAGGGCTCGTCTGACGGCTGCCGGGCCCCCGGCTGCGTCCTGACGAGCGGCTGTGTCCTGACGAGCGGCTACGCCGTGGCGGGCGGCTACGCCTTGACGGGCGGGCCGCCCGCCAGCTCCTCCCGTACCAGCCGGAGGTAGCGGTCCCAGTCCCAGTGCGGGCCCGGATCCGTGTGGTCGGTGCCCGGCACCTCGACGTGGCCGATGATGTGCTCCCGGTCGGCGGGTATCTCGTACCGCCGGCATATCCCGGCGGCGAGGCGGGCCGACGACCGGTACATCACGTCGGTGAAATCCCCCGGCCGGTCGACGAAGCCCTCGTGCTCGATGCCGACGCTCCGTTCGTTGTACGAGCGGTTCCCGGCGTGGAAGGCGACGTCGAGCTCCCGCGCCATCTGCGTGATGTGCCCGTCCTTCGCGCGCACGATGTAGTGTGCGGCCGCCGCGTGCAGCGGGTCCTTGAAGACGCGTACGGCCGAAGCGAAGCTGCCCTGCGTCACATGGATCACGATCCGGTCGATGGAGTAGTCGGCGGGCCGGTCGGCGATCCGCAGGTTCGCGGCCGACGCCGCCACCCACTGGGCACCCCTGTGATCCACCTCTCCCTCCGTGCGCTGCTTGTCGATGCCCGGCACGAGCCACCACAGCCGGGACAGCTCCTCCCCGAACACGGCGGCCGTCCCGCCCACGACGGCGGCGCCGCCCCCGATGAGCAGGGTGCGTCTGCTCGGCCCTCTGCCCGTGCCTGCCGGCCTCTTGTGTCCCATGAGCCTGATAACGCTTTCGGCCCTGCCGGTGGTTCCGTCTACCCTGGGAGAGCTATGACTGAGACCCCGCGCCGCCTCCGTGTCCTCGCCGCCATGTCCGGCGGGGTCGACTCCGCCGTTGCCGCCGCCCGAGCCGCCGAGGCCGGACACGACGTGACCGGCGTACACCTCGCCCTGTCCGCCAACCCGCAGTCGTTCCGCACCGGTGCGCGCGGCTGCTGCACCATCGAGGACTCGCGCGACGCGCGCCGGGCCGCCGACGTCATCGGCATCCCGTTCTACGTCTGGGACCTCGCCGAGCGCTTCCGTGAGGACGTCGTCGAGGACTTCGTCGCCGAGTACGAGCTGGGGCGCACCCCCAACCCCTGCCTGCGCTGCAACGAGAAGATCAAGTTCGCTGCGCTGCTCGACAAGGCGCTCGCGCTCGGCTTCGACGCGGTGGCCACCGGCCACTACGCGACCGTCGTACTGAACGAGGACGGCAGCCGCGAGCTCCACCGCGCCTCCGACATGGCCAAGGACCAGTCGTACGTCCTCGGGGTCCTCGACGAGCGGCAGCTGGCGCACGCGATGTTCCCGCTCGGCGACACCCCCACCACCAAGGACGAGATCCGCGCGGAGGCCGAGCGCCGGGGCCTGGCGGTCGCGAAGAAGCCCGACAGCCACGACATCTGCTTCATCGCGGACGGCGACACCCAGGGCTTCCTGGCGGACCGCCTCGGCTCGGCCGAGGGCGACATCGTCGACGAGTCGGGCACCAAGGTCGGCACCCATGAGGGCGCCTTCGGCTTCACCATCGGCCAGCGCAAGGGCCTGCGCATCGGCCACCCCGCCCCCGACGGCAAGCCGCGCTACGTCCTGGACATCTCCCCGGTGAACAACACGGTGACGGTGGGCCCGGTCGAGGCCCTCGACGTCACCGCCCTCACGGCCATCAGGCCCCGCTGGTGCGGCACGGCCCCGGCCGGCAGCGGCACGTACACGGCCCAGCTGCGCGCGCACGGCGGCGAGACCGAGGTCACCGCGGAGCTGGTCGACGGCGAGCTGCGCGTCACCTTCGCCGAGCCGGTGCGCGGCGTGGCACCCGGCCAGGCGATCGTGCTGTACGACGGCACGCGCGTGGTCGGCTCGGCGACCATCGCGACGACGAGCCGGGCGGCCGCCGCAACCGTCTGATCCGCCCAGGGCCCCGGGGCTGGCCCTGTCTGGTCGGCCGTCATAGGCTGCCCTTGCGGATCGTCCGCATTGCTGTACGTACGACGGGGTCCGCCTCCCCGTCCTGTCGGGAGGCCGAGGGTGCTGCTGCGTTTCAGGGTGGCCAATCACCGCTCGATCCGTGACGAGTGCGAGCTGTCGCTCATCACCGCCGAGACTGCGGACGGCCCGGCCCGCGACACCGGACTGCGTCACAAGGACCGTCCGGTGGTCGCGGTGCCTGTGCTCGGCGTATTCGGAGCCAACGCCTCCGGCAAGACCAACCTGCTGAGCGCACTGCGCGACATGCGTGCCGCGGTACGTACATCCTTCGCCGACTGGGCGAAGGAGCCGGAGGTGCCGCGTCAGCCGTTCAAGCTCGACCCGGCGGCTGCCGAAGAGACCAGCCTCTTCGAGGTGGAACTGACCCTCGGCCGCACCCCTGTCCGCTACCGGTACGGCTTCGAGCTGTCGCGTGAGCGCGTCGAGGCCGAGTGGCTGCACGCCTACCCGGACGGCGAGCGCGAGATCTGGTTCGACCGTGAGGCTGACCGCCCGGAAGACGAGGGCGGGGAATTCGTCTTCGAGGGGGACGGCTTCCAGGGGCAGCGCGACCTGCTGGTCGGAGCCACCCGGCCCAATGCTCTGTTCCTCTCCACGGGCGCGACACTCAACGATCGTCAACTCTCCGCGCTGCACCGGTGGTTCCTCGACAACCTGTGGATGGTGACACCCGGCGCCGACATCGCCGCCAGGACCACTTGGACCCAGGAACTCCTCACGAATCCGAAAACCAAGGCAAACTACCGGGAACGGATCGTCGAACTGCTGGCCCTCGCGGACCTGGGCGTCACCGGCATCGATTTGGATCCGGTCTCCGGCGCCATCCGGCTCCAGCACCGCACTCCGGAGGGCGAGGACGCGGCGCTGGACTTCCTGACCGAGGAATCGTTCGGGACGCACGCCTGGTTCGCTTTCCTCGGGCCCATGCTCACCGTGCTCGACAAGGGCGCGACACTCCTCGTGGACGAGCTGGACTCCAGCCTCCATCCCACGCTCGCGGCCGAGGTCGTACGGCTCTTCCAGGACCCACGGTCCAATCCGCGCAACGCCCAGCTGATCTTCACCACACACGACGCCACGCTGCTGGGCAGCGCGGTCCTGGACCGTCCGCTCGGCCGCGACCAGGTGTGGATCGCGGCGAAGAGCAAGTCCGGCGAGACCGAGTTCTACCCCGTTCTCGCGGCGCACCCGGCCGAGGACGAGGACCTGGAGCGCGGCTATCTGCGCGGCCGTTACGGCGGGGTGCCGCGCGTTACCGCGGGCGAGGTCGCCCGCGCACTGTCCTGGCAGGAGGCGAAGGCGACAGCGTGAGTGAGTGGGGCGGGGAGCAGCGGGAACAGAAGCTGAGCAAAGCCGAGAAGCGCAGGCTGCGCAAAAGCCGAAAGGGGGAGGAGCGTTCGCTGGAGCCGCCGGCCCTGCCGCCCCCGGCCGAGTCGAAAGCGCGGCGCGTGCTGTACGTCGGCTGCGAGGGCGAAACCACCGAGCCCGACTATCTGAACTATCTCAACGACCGGTTCGGCGACGCCGTGAAGCAGCCGTTCCGTATCCAGCCCGTGTATACCGACAACGGGCTGATCCCTTCGAGGGCGGTGGCTGCCGTGCGGAAGTACGCGCCTGACGACGAGACCTGGGTCCTCTTCGATCGGGACAGGCACCACGACATTCCGCAGGCGCTGAGGGAGGCGGCGGAGGACGGCACCGAGGTGTGCTTCTCGCATCCTTCTTTCGATCTTTGGCTGCTCCTTCACTTCACGGCATTCGGGGGCTCGCGAAGCGGCGACAGCAGCCATGTGACCGACAAGCTGCGGCAGGCCGATGCGGCATACCGGCGCTTCGCCAGGCCGTCCAAGAACGTGCAGGGGGACCGGCGCACCGCGCTGGACGACAAGGAGTGCGACGCCATCACGAATGCGCGGAGCCTGGTGAACCAGTGTGAGCACGGCGACTGCAAAGCGGACCGCAGGAAGGTCCGGGAGCCGCGGGTCAAGCCGCCGTTCAGATCCCCCGCCGGCTGGTCCGCCCGCTCCGGACACTCGGCCGACTGTCAGGTGCTCGACCGCGATCCGTCCACCGACGTCTGGCGCCTGCTCGTCAGCCTCGGCATCGGCAAACCCCACCATTGAGGAAGCCGACGAATGTCCGGTCCGTACCGGTTAACAGCCGCGGGCGCCGGGCGTCTACCCTGCCGTAGCACCCACCCGTCTCTCCCGCTGCTGGACGAAGGATCACCGCGTGGCCAGAATCACCCTGCCCGAGCTCGAACGGCACCTGTTCTCGGCCGCCGATATCCTGCGCGGCCGGATGGACGCTTCCGAGTACCGGGACTACATCTTCGGAATGCTGTTCCTGAAGCGCGCCTCGGACGAGTTCCAGCCCGAGTGGGAGCGAGTGTACGAGGCGGAACTGGAGCGCACGGGCGAAGAGGCGAAGGCGCTGGCGATGGCCAACGACCCCGACGCGTACGCCCGGATTTTCTACGTACCGCCCCGGGCCCGCTGGTGGAAGGGCCCGCACGTCGATCCTGAAGCGCCTGACAACCCCGCGCCGGGCATCCAGATGCTGACCAGCCAGGTGGGGGAGCGCCTCGACCAGGCGATGGTGGCTCTGACGGAGGGCCACCACCGGCTCGCCGGCGTCACCTCGCACATCACCTTCAACGAGACGGTCGGCACCAAGCCCCGCTTCACGGACACCGAGCTCCGGTCCCTGATCCGGCACTTCACGCTCTACCGGCTGCGCAACGAGGACTTCGAGTTCCCGGACATGCTGGGTGCGGCGTACGAGTACCTGCTCGGCCGGTTCGCCGACTCGGCCGGGCAGAAGGGCGGTGAGTTCTACACGCCGCGCGCGGTCGTACGGATGATGGTCCGCCTCGTCGACCCGAAGCCCACGGAGTCCGTCTACGACCCGTGCGCCGGCTCCGGCGGCATGCTGATCGCTGCCCGCGAGTACGTCGAGGAGCACGGCGGCGACCCCGCCCACCTGTCGGTCAACGGTCAGGACAAGAACGGCCCGTCCTGGTCCATGGCCAGCATGAACATGGTGCTGCACGGCATCCGCGAGTTCGACCTCCAGCACGGCGACACCCTCACCGAACCGCTGCACTTCGAGCCGGGGACGAAGCGGCTCCGCCGCTTCACCAAGGTGCTGTCGAACCCGCCGTTCTCGCTTAACTACGACGCGGCGCTGGTGGCCAAGGCCGACGCGGATCACGGCACCCGCATGAAGCACTGGGCCCCGGAGGGCGGCAAGAAGGCCGACCTGATGTTCGTCCAGCACATGGTGGCCGTACTGGAGGAACGGGGCATCGCGTCGATCGTCATGCCGCACGGGGTGCTGTTCCGCGGGGGCAAGGAACGCGACATCCGTGAGCAGCTGCTGAACGACGACAGCATCGAGGCCGTGATCGGCCTCGGCCCGAACCTGTTCTACGGGACGGGCATCCCGGCGTGCGTGCTGGTGCTGCGGCGTCCGCACCAGAAGCTGTCTGCGGACCGGAAGAAGAAGGTCCTCTTCATCAACGCCGACCGTGACTTCACGGTGGGCCGCAACCAGAACGAGCTCGCCCCCGAACACGTGGAGAAGATCGTCACGGTCTTCCAGGAGTGGCGCGAGATCCCCGGCTACTCGCGGGCGGTCACGACCAAGGACCTCCTGGCGGCGGAAGCCAACCTCAACATCCGCCGCTGGGTCGACAACTCGCCCCCGGCCGAGCCGCAGGACGTACGGGCGCACCTGTACGGGGGTGTCCCGGTGGCCGAGGTCGCGGCGCGGGAGGCACTGTTCCGGGCGTACGGCGTCGACGCGACGGAGCTTTTCGCGGTACGGGACGAGGATCCGGCGTACTACGACTTCCTGGCGGAGGGGCCGGACGCGACGGCGGCCCGCATTCCGATGCTGACGGCGACGAAGGAAGCGGAACTGCGGGACGCGTACGAGGCGTGGTGGGCGGCGCGTTCCCCGCTCTTCGCCGAGCTGGTCGGTGATCAGCGGCTGATGAAGCTGCGCAGTGGTCTGCTGGACTCGTTCCGGGACGCGATCGGCGCGGTGAAGGTGCTCGACGAGTTCACGACGGCGGGGATCGTCGCCGACTGGTGGATGACCAACCGGTACGACATGAAGGCGCTGGCGGCGGGCGGTTTCGGGCGGGTGCTTGAGGGGTGGGTCGACTCGGTGGAGGCAATCCTGGAACCGGTGGTTCCGGGCGGTGAGTCGGGTGGCTCTTCGAAGAAGGTGACGGTGTCCCCGGCCGACCGCCGCCGGGCGATGGACCACCCGGTCGTGCGGGTGCTGATCCCGGAGTTCCTGGATGAGGTCACCAAGGCGGATGCCGCGGTGGCCGATGCCGAGGTGGCGTACAAGACGGCGCTGGACGAGCTGGCGGAGGCGAAGGGGCCGGAGGCGGACCCGGATTCTGAAGGTGATTCCGACGAGCCGGAGCCGGAGTCTGACGAGGCCGAGACGGAGGCCGCGTCTCCGGAGGAGATCGAGCGCCTGACGAAGGTGCTGGCGGCACGCAAGAAGGAACTCGCGGCAGCGAGGAAGAAGCGCAAGGCGTTGGACGACCGGTTCCTGAAGGATCTGCGGGCTGCGGCGGCCGTGGTGGTCGCGGAGACCGGCGGCCCGGAGCGGGTGGTGCTGGAGGTGCTGGACGGCGACCTCGCCGGCCGTCTGGAGGTGGCGGTGGCCGCGGGACGGCGCGAGCTGGTGGCGGCGTTCCGGCGCTGGGCGGAGAAGTACGAGGTGTCGCTGGCGGAGCTGGAAGCGGAGAGCGCGGGGGCCGGGGACGAGCTGGGGCAGTGGCTGAAGGAGCTCGGCTATGCGCGATGAGCTGCATCTCGATGATGTTTTGCTGGACATCGGTGTAGGAGTGGCGAAGGGAGCGCAGGCGCAGCAACCGGCAGACGGAGACTGGGGCCTGCTACGCCTCAGCTCCTTGTCGGCAGGTGTGTTCAGTGCTGAGCATGCCAAGCGACTTCCCTCCTGGGACCCCGTGTACTCGAAGCTGGAAGTCCGGAACAACGATGTACTGATGGTGCGCGTCAACGGTGCGCAGTCGCTGGTGGGGTCAGTGTGCGTTGCCAAGAGGGTGCGGCCTCGGCTTGTGCTGTCGGACCTCATGTATCGACTTGTGCCGGACGAAACGAAAATTGACCCGGATTTCCTGGGACTCTTGCTCGGATCTAGGAGGGCCCGGCAGCAGATCCGCACCGCAATGCGTGGGACGAGTGGCCAATTCCAGCTCCCTCAGTCTGAGATCAAGCTACTGAAAATCCCCGATGTCCCTATGGCCGAACAGCTTCAGATCGCTGCTGTCTACGCTTCCTTTGAACGCAAGGTCGGCTCCCAGGAGCGGACACTGGGCAAGCTCATGGCGACGCAAAACGCAGCTCTTGAGAGTGCCCTGCATGCTGGCCGGATGCATGGCTTGATCCCGCTGGAGGCTCTGCTGCAAGGTATTCAGTCAGGCTGGAGCCCGGCATGTGACAGCCATCCACCAGCAGCGGATGAATGGGGCGTCATCCGGGTCAGTGCAGTGACTAGTGGTCGCTTTGACCCGTCCGAGTCCAAGAGGTTGCCGCCGGGTTTGCAACCTCGTCCTGCTTTGGAGATCCGGCAGGGGGATGTCCTCATCGCCCGAGCCAATGGCGCGCGATCATTGGTTGGTTCTGTATGCCATGTAGGGGCCACGCGGCGTCATCTCATGCTGTCGGACAAAACTCTGCGTCTCGTTCCGGACCCAGGTGCTGCTGACCCCGCATTCCTGGCAATAGTGTTCTCGTCGGAAGGAGTGCGAGGCCAGGTGGGTAATCTGCTGAATGGCGGCACCGGGCAGAACAACATCTCTCAGGCCGATATTCGAGGGTTGCGGGTTCCCGCGGTCCCACTGGATGACCAGCGGCAGATCGTAGCCACGCAGGAACTCTTTGAGCGACGTGTCAAGGCACTGAGGGTGCAGATCAAGAAGCTACGGACTGCTCAGCAGGCCGTGGTTGAGGACCTGCTCAGCGGCAAGGTGCGCATACCGGCCCTGTGACTCGCCGGTCAGGGCCGGGGCGACTCGACAGCCCCGGCCCTCACTCGGAGCAGGAGCGCCTGAAGAGCAGCCGGGCTCGTGGAGAGGACGACGGCCGGGCTGTCGCTCTCGCGGAGGGCGATGCCACCAGGGCTCGTCACGGCAACCTCGACGCAGGCGTTTCCCGACGCCTCGGAGTACGACGACTTGAGCCACTTCAACTCAGGCAAGGACGTGCCCTCTCACATGTCTTTGGCGATGTCGAGGATGAGGTCCCTCGATTCCCTCGGATTCAACGCCACCTGTTCGACCAAGTCCAGTCGCCGCCGGAAGTTGGCCAGTTGCGTGGGGGAGTCGAAGAAGACCGCGCCGATGGGGGAGTCGACCTCCACGGTGTCCAAGTGGGGGTTGGTTGCGGTGGCGTACATCATCGTGTCCCCAGCCATGGGAAAGCCCTCGGCCGCGAAGGGGATCACGAGTAGCTGGACATTGGCTCGCTCGCTCTCTTCAAGAAGCCGGTTCAGCTGAGCAGCGGCTACTCGGCGCCCGCCCACCCGCATCCGGAGCGCAGCTTCGTGGACCAAACCCACGTACGGCACTCCATTCGCCCCTGCCACGGTGTCATGTCGGGCCAGACGATGCGCCACCCGTAGTTCGACTTCCAGCCGAGGCAGCGCCGGTACGAAGAGGTCGAACAGGGCGCGGGCGTGCTCTTCTGTCTGGAACATGCCCGGGATGTGAGCAGTCTGGAGGGTGCGCAGGCTAGTGGCGTGGTGCTCCAGCTCTGACACGTCCAGAAAGTCCGGCGGGATCTTGCCGCGGTACTCGTCCCACCAGCCCTTGGGCCGGCCGCCTGTCATCGCGGCCAACGCATTGATCAACTCATGGTTGTCGCATTCGTAGATGCTGGCCAACCGACGCAGCCGCTCTTCGCTGATGCCGAAGCGGCCTGACTCGATGTTGGAGATCATCGTGCGATCTGCTCCGAGTCGTTCACCAGCCGTAGGGGCGGACATCCCTATGGCTTCACGAAGCCGACGGAGCTCAGCACCGAATCGGCGCTGGCGGATGGTTGGGGACTGACGTGGTGCCATAAATCAACTCCTTGCTCGCGCGCATAGTTTGGTGAGCCCGAGTAGCGGATGTCCATCGGGATGGGCAACATGACCCGTTTTAGTGAAGCAGGTAGCACGCGTTGTGATGGCAGGGCTACGGTGTGACCCGTACCACTCGCGTAGTCGTCGTTGACAGAGGCGCACCCGTCCGCCCTGCCCGTCCGGGACGGCAGGTCCCGAACCGGCATTGCCACTGTTCAGGCCGCAACTTCCGCTGGTACGCCCCCACTCGTTCACCACTCGCACGCACCCCAGGAGTGCTCCGTGAGGACAGAACCCACCCCCCACCACCCCGCCCTCATCCCGTTCCAAGAACCCTGGCAGTACGAACTCAGCTTCCCGTGCGATCCCCGCAGCCCCCGCATCGCCCGCACCACCCTCCGGGCCATCCTCAGCGCCCACCACCTCGTCGAACTCAGCTACCGCGCCGAGCTGTTGACCTCCGAGCTCGCCACCAACTCCGTACGTCACACCAAGGGCCCTGCCGCCGTCCGCCTGCACTGGCTGTATCCCGTCCTCCGCGTCAGCGTCTGGGACATGAGCCCCGACCTGCCGGAGCCCCAGCGCCACGGGGTGTCCGTCTACGACGAGGGCGGGCGCGGGCTCGCCATCCTCGAACTCGTCGCCGACCGGTGGGGTGGCTGCGCCATAGGGGAAGGACCGTACGGGCCCGGCGGCAAGACCATCTGGTTCGAGCTCGCCATCGCGGACGGCCCGCCTCCGCTCGGGCCACCACTGCCGCCCGCGGCTCGCCGCTGATCGCGCTCGCCGACCCCCCGGCCCAGCCCGCACCGCCTCCGCTCCTGGTCGCCGCGCCGCCCGCAGGTAGAGTTCCGCGTACACCCTTACGGGGTTTTGTGGGACGTACGGTGACGCGGGCGGGGCGGGGAGACCAGGGATGGGTCAGCCGGAGTACGACAAGACCGAGAAGCCGCTGATCCGGCAACTGATCGCCATGGGGTGGACGCATCTCCAGGGTGGGCCTCCCGGAGAGCCGGCCTCCGACCCCGCCGCGTCCGGGCGCAGCGACTTCGGTCAAGTCGTTTATGCGGACCGGTTCCGTGACGCCGTGTCCCGGCTCAACCCGGGGCCGGACGGCAAGCCGTGGCTGACGGCCGGGCAACTGGACCACCTCCTCGCCCTCGTGCAGGGCACCGCAGCCGGCCGGGGGCCCGCCGGGCGCGGGGTGGCCGGGAACCTGGAGGTGACGGCCCTGCTGCGGCGCGGAGTCAACTCCCGTACCGTGCCGGGCTGGACGAAGGGAAAACCGGAGCACATCCGGCTCGTCGACTGGGACGGGGATTCCACTCACGGCAACGACCTGCTCGCCGTCTCGCAGTTCAGGGTGGAGCGCAAGGACGCCGGGCCGGTCACCCCCGACCTCGTGCTGTTCGTGAACGGCCTGCCCTGGGCCGTCGTCGAGTGCAAGGCGCCGCTGGTCGCGGGCGGCGACGACCACCGGATCGCGCTGGACGCGGCCGTCGAGCAGGTCGTCGGCTACGCGGGGGCAGGCGCGCCGGCTCCCGTCGCGGAGTTCGTACGGTTCGCACAGCTGCTGGTCGGCACCGACCGGGACCACGCCGAACTCGGCACCGTCACCGCCGAGCCCGTGCACTTCGCGCCGTGGCGCACCTTCGAGCCGGCCCCCGAGGAGCTGGTACGGGAGGAACTGGGCAAGCCCGGAGACGTCCCCCTCACCCAGCAGGACGTCCTGGTCGCAGGTGTGCTGCGGCCGGCCCACCTCCTCACCCTCGTCAGGGACTTCACCACCCAGAAGGGCGGCGGCGCGGGCACGGTCAAGGTCATCGGCCGTTACCCCCAGTTCCGGGCCGTGCTGCGGCTCGCCCGCCGGCTTGAGGAACGGCGAAGGAAGCTTGCGGCGGGGGAGTCCGTCGATCACCGGGGCGGTGTCCTCTGGCACACCCAGGGCTCCGGCAAGAGCCTCACCATGGCGTTTCTCGTACGTCATCTGCGCAGCACACCGGGGCTCGACGGGCACAAGGTCGTCGTGGTCACCGACCGGCTGGATCTGGAGAAGCAGATCCGAAAGAGCCTTGCCGCGAGTGACGAGGACGTCCATCGCGCGCCCAGTGTCTCCAAGGCCCGGAAGTACCTCGCTGTCGACGTGCCCGACGTTGTCCTGATCACGCTCCAGAAGGCCCAGCGGGACGATACGGCGTACGACGGCAGGGAAGAGACCCTCGCCGAGCGGCCGGACGAGGAGACGCACGTCCACAACCGGGTCCAGAACCCGGGCTCGGACATCGTCGTGCTGGTGGACGAGGCCCACCGGGGCCAGGCCCGCTGGCAGCACGCCCGGCTGCGCGCGATGCTGCCGAACGCCGTCGTCGTCGGCTTCACCGGCACGCCCATCATCAGCGGGGCCCTGAAGACCACCGAGGACATCTTCGGGACGTACACCGACATCTACACGCTGCGGGACGCGGAGCGGGACCGGGCCGTCGTGCCGGTGCGGTACGAGGCGTGGGACGTACCGCTGGAGGTGATCGAGAAGGCGGCGCTGGACGCGGAGTTCGACGAGAAGGTCCCGGACGACCCGAAGCAGCGGGAACACGTACTGCGCAAGTTCGCCCGCCGCAAGGAGATCCTGGAAGCGCCTTCGGTGATCGCCGAGAAGGCCGACCACATGCTGCGGCACTGGGCACGGTCCGCGCTGCCGGACCGGTTCGGCGCGCAGGTCGTCGCGGTGTCGCGGCTCGCCGCTGTCCGCTACAGGGACGCGCTGCTCGCGGCGCGCGACCGGCTGCTGGAGCGGCTGGACGGGCTCCACGACGATCTGAGGTACGACCCGCTCGCCGTGCAGAGCGCCACCGACGACGAGCGTGAACTGCTTGACGTGTTGCCCCACCGGGCCGTGCTGGAGTCGATCGACGCGGCCGTGGTGATCTCCAAGGCCCAGCCCGGCAGCGGACGGCAAGACCCTCGGGAATGGCAGCACTGGACAACGAAGTCCAAACAGGATGCGTACATCGAGCGATTCAAGAAGGGCATCGGCGATCCGCTCGCGGCGGCGGACGACCCGGCATGGGCGGCCGATACGCACGGGACTCAGTCGCCGGGGTGGGGGACCGCCTCAAGAGGTGGCGAGGTCTGGCACCAGGACGGGGAGCCGGCGGACACGGCGGCTGACGAGGGAGAGGGCGACGGGGAAGCGCCTATGGCGTTCCTGGTCGTCCAGTCGATGCTGCTGACCGGTTTCGACGCGCCCGTGGAGCAGGTGCTCTACCTGGACTGCGCGCTGTCCGGTGTCGGACTGTTGCAGGCCGTCGCCCGCACCAACCGCCCGTACCCCGCGAAGAAGTGGGGACAGGTGGTCGATTACGTCGGCATCGGGGCCGAGCTGGCCCGTTCGTTCGGCGCGTACGACCAGGCTCACCTGCGTGAGGTCTACGGCTACGACCAGGTGTCCGTCGACCACCTCGCCAGGGACTTCGAGGGCAAGCAGCCGGACCGGGACGGCTTGCTGCTCCAGACCGACGCGGCGGCCGACGCGCTGCTGGCCGACCTGCACCAGCGGGTCACCGGGTTCCTTTCCGGGCTGGGCGTGACGTCGCTCGCCGCTGAGGAGCAGCGCGAGAATCTGCTTGCCGCGCTCGAAGAGCCGCTGCTGCGGGGTGAGTTCGACGAAGTCGCGCGGGACTTCCTCACGGCCCTCAACGCGGTGCTGCCCCGGCCGAAGGCGCTGGACTACGAGAGCTTCGCGGGCTGGCTCGGCGAGGTCCAGTACCTGGTGCGGCGCCGGTACCTGGACGAGCGCGACCAGTTCAGCCCGCGCCGCTACGGCGCCAAGGTGCGGCAGCTGATGTCCCGCCATCTGCGGGTCACGAAGATCGAGCTGCGGGTGCCGCCCGTGGACCTCACCGCTCCCGACTTCATGGAACGGGTGAACGCCAACCGGGACCCGCGCGCCAGGACCTCGTACATGACGAACTCGCTGCGGTTGCGCATCAACGCGAAGATCGCCTCGGACCGGTCCCGGTACGAGCGGTTCAGCGAGCGTCTTGACGAGATCGTGCAGCGCATGCGGCAGGACTTCGAGCAGGCCGCTGCCGACCTGACGAAGCTCGTCGGGGATGTGGCAGGGGCCGGGGCGGGTGAACAGGACGGTGACGACGGCGGCCTCGACCCGCTGACCGAGCGGCCGGTGTACGGGCTGCTGCGACGGGAACTGGAAGACGGCGACTGCCTGCGGGTCCCGGACGGTGTCGATCTGTACGCGGCGGCGCGGAATCTCACTGTGGACATCGCGGGGCTGGTGCGGTCCCCGGACATCCTTTATCTCGTCGACACGAAGAATCGGGTGCGCAAGGAATTGCGCCTCCGCCTGGCAGAGCACGTCGAGATGGACTGGAGTCTCACGGGGCCGCTCGCGAGTCTGCTGGTGGAGTTGGCTGTGGAACAGCGGGAGTGCTTTCTGCGGTACAGGGTGCGGCCGGAGGAGTAAGCCGCCGGCTGTGGGTGGGGCGGGGCCCGCCAGGGGTGTCACAGGCGGGTGGTAGGAATGACCCGGTGAGTGCTTCGGGTCCCGTCCAGCAGGCGATCGCGTCGCTCCCCGTGCCGGCGGAGTGGACGTGGGAGGTCGTCGTACGCCCGAGTCGCCGCACCCTGGGTATCGAGGTGGCTCCGGACGGCGGCGTGCTCTTCGCCGTCCCGGCGGGCGCCGACGCGCGGGCGGTTGCCGATGCCGTGCGGTCGCGGTTGCCCCGGCTCGCCGTGGAGGTCCGGCGCAGGCGGGAGCGTACGGCCGAGCCCGTCAAGGAACTGGTCGGCGGGACGGGGTTCGCTTATCTGGGACGCCGGCACCGGCTGAGGGTCGTGCCGGCGGGGGCGGCGCGACCAGTGAGGCTGTACCGGGGCTGGCTGGAGCTGGCCCGGCAGAACACCGTGGAGGAGGGCTCCCGCAGGATCGCCGAGTGGTACACGGAGCGGGGAAACCGCTGGCTGGCGGCGCGCGTGGCTCCCCTGGCGACGCGGATCGGAGTGACCGCGACGGAGGTGGTGGCCCGGGACATCGGTCACCGCTGGGGAGCCTGTGCCATAGCGGGGCCGATCACCGTGCACTGGGCGGTGATGCAGTTGCCGCCCGCGCTGGTGGACCTCGTCCTCGTTCATGAACTGTGCCACCTGCGCGAGCCCGGGCACGGGCCGGCTTTCCGGAGGGAGGTGCGCCTTGCGCTGCCGGGAGCCGATGAACGGGAGCGGTGGTTCGCGGAGGAAGAGCCGCAGCTGTGGCGAGGCGCCGTTCAGTAGAGGCGTCGACCGCGCTCCGGCCGCCGTCACGCCGCGAAGAACTCCCGCAGCACCGGCGCCAGCACCTGCGGCGCGACGTCGTGGACCTGGCCCGTCAGCGTGCGGTGGCGGCCGCACCGCACCGCTTCCGCCACCCGGCGGGCCGCTTCGCGCATCACGTACGGGCTCGCCCCGCCGTCGACGACGAGCACCGGCGCCCTGACGGACGCCAGCCGCTCGGCCGGCACCGTGCCGTCGCCCATCACCGCGTCGTCGTACGCCAGGGTCGGCGCCACCGGCCTCCAGCTCCGGCCACATCGGTGCCCTGCGCACCTGCGCGACGGCCTCGGGCGGCATGCCGACCACCGACAGGAAGAGCTCGGCGGCGCCCCCGCGGTCCCCCGCCGAAAGCAGTTCGCGAAGCCGCGCCGTGTACCGCGCCTTCGCGATCCTGTCGTCCGGCCCGACGACGGTGAACGGGGGTTCGTACACCGCGATCCGGTCGAACGGCACGCCGCTCGCCGCCGCCTCCAGGACCAGGGCCCCGCCCGACGACATGCCGTACACCGACACGGGACCGCGCTGTTCCTCGACGAGGGCCGCCAGGTCCTCGACCTCGCGCGCGACCGCGTAGGGGGGCGGTGTCGCCGCTGCCGCCGCGGCCGCGCCTGTCGTAGGTGACCACGCCGAAGTACGGCGCGAGCAACGCCGCCAGCGGCGCCTCGGCGGTGCCCGTGCTGAAGGCACCGCCCACCAGGATCAACGGCTCACCCTCGCCTCGCAGTTCATAGGCGAGGGGAGTCCCGTCACGCGAAATCACTTTGGTCATGAAGAGGGTGACCGGGCGGCTCGCCGGAACTCATCGGTGCGCGCGGAAAAACTTCCGCGAACCGTCCCGGCGTCCCGGTGCGGGAGGCGGCCCGTACGTTGGGGGCATGAACATCTGCGTCTTCCTCTCCGCCGCCGACCTCGACGAGCGCTACACGCGCCCCGCCCGCGAATTCGCCGAACTGATCGGCAAGGGCGGCCACACCCTGGTGTGGGGCGGTTCGGAAGCCGGCCTGATGAAGGTGGTCGCGGACGGTGTGCAGGAAGGGGGCGGGCGGCTCGTGGGCGTTTCGGTGGAGTTCCTGCGCGCCGCGGCGCGCAGGAACGCCGACGAGATGGTGATCGCCAAGGACCTCGCCGAGCGCAAGGCGCTGCTGCTCTCCAAGTCCGACGCGGTCGTCGTCATGGTCGGCGGCACCGGCACGCTGGACGAGGCCACCGAAATACTGGAGCTGAAGAAGCACGGCCTGCACACCAAGCCGGTGGTGCTGCTCAACACGGCGGGCTTCTACGACGGCCTCAAGCAGCAGTTCCAGCGGATGGACGAGGAGGGCTTCCTGCCCCTTCCCCTCACCGACCTGGTCTTCTTCGCCGAGGACGGCGTGGCGGCACTGGCCTACCTTGAGGCAGCGACATCAGCGGCTGCGCCGCGGGCGCCGGGGTGCAGTGATGCGAGCATGGGCCCCATGGCTACACATGTGATCACCGGAGCGGGCTCGGGCATCGGCGCCGCCGTCGCCCGCCGCCTGCACGAGCGCGGCGACGACGTCGTCCTGATGGCCCGCGACGCGGGCGCGCCAAGCAGCTCGCCCAGGGCCTCCCCGGCTGCCCGTACGCCTCGTCGGCGACCTCTCCAATCCCGACCGGCTCTCCTGGGCGTTCTCCCACCAGCCGATGCCGGAGCGGGTGGACTCGCTGCTGCACATCGCGGGCGTCGTCGACCTCGGGGGGATCGGCGACCTCGGCACCCGCGCCTGGCACAGCCAGCTGAACGTGAACCTGATCTCCCCGGCCGAGCTGACCCGGCTCTTCCTGCCCCAACTCCGGCTCGACAAGGGCCACGTGGTCTTCGTCAACTCGGGCGCGGGCCTCGCCGCGCACGCCCAGTGGGGCGCGTACGCCGCGAGCAAGCACGGCCTGAAGGCCTCGCCGACGCGCTGCGCCACGAGGAGCACGACAACGGCGTGCGCGTCACCTCGGTCTATCCGGGACGCACCGCGAGCGCCATGCAGGAGAGGGTCCACCACCAGGAGGGCAAGGAGTACGACCCGTCGCGGTGGATCGACCCCGAGTCGGTCGCCACGACGATCCTCATGGCACTCGACCTGCCGCGCGACGCGGAGGTCAACGACCTCGGTGAGGCCGGGCCGATGAGCGGAACCACCGACCACACGGACGCGTACGCGTGGGGCCCGGCGACCGGCGTCGGTTCGATGCCCGGCGGGGACGCCCGGGAGGCCGCGAAGACCGTCACGGGCAGCTTCGAGGACTTCCCGTACCTGGCGGAGCTGCCGCGCGCGGCCCCGGGGCCGACATGATCGGGCGGACCGCCGGGATGCTCGTCGAGATGTACGCCCACCTCGAACCCAGCGGCTGGCGGTTCAGCGACCGGCCGGGGCGCGACACGCGGCGGGCGCGGTCCTGGCTCGGGGAGGACCTCGACGCGCTGGAGGAGTTCACGCAGGGGTACACGGGGCCGCTCAAGGTGCAGGCCGTCGGCCCGTGGACGCTGGCGGCGGGGCTGGAGCTGCGCGGCGGCGAGGCGGCCCTGGGCGACCCGGGCGCGGTCCGGGACCTCGTGGGATCGCTGGCCGAGGGGGTGCGGGCGCACCTCGCGGAGGTGCGGCGGCGGGTGCCGGGCGCCCAGGTGTGCTCCAGCTCGACGAGCCGTCGATCCGGCCGTGCTGCGCGGGCAGGTCAGGACCGCGAGCGGGTACCGGACGTACCGGGCGGTGGACCGCCAGGTCGTCGAGGGGACGCTGCGGGACGTGATCGGGGCCGCCGGGGGGCCCGTGGCGGTCCATTCCTGCGCGCCGGACGTGCCGTTCGCCCTGCTGCGCAGGGCCGGCGCCGCTGGGGTCTCGTTCGACTTCTCGCTGCTCACCGAGCGTGACGAGGAGGCGATCGGTGAGGCGGTGGAAGGCGGTACGCGACTGTTCGCCGGAATCGTGCCGGGCACCGACACGGCGTTGTCAGACCCGGCCGGTAGCGTCATGGGTGTCAGGACGCTGTGGCGCAGGCTGGGGCTGAATCCGGGGACTCTCGCCGAGTCCCTGGTGATCACTCCGTCGTGCGGGCTCGCGGGGGCTTCTCCCGCGTATGCGCGCGCGGCGCTCGCGCACTGCGCCCGGGCGGCGAGATCACTCGCGGACAACCCTGAGTAACGGGCATCGGAAACGGGAGGACAAGACGGTGGCTGGCGAACAGCACGCGGCGGCGGTACCCGCAGAGGCACGGGAGCGGCACGCACACCTCGCCGAGCAGATCGAGGAGCACCGCTTCCGGTACTACGTGAAGGACCAGCCGGTCGTCAGCGATGCCGAGTTCGACAAGCTGCTGCGGACGCTGGAAGCGCTGGAGGACGAGTATCCGGAGCTGCGTACGCCCGACTCGCCGACCCAGAAGGTCGCGGGGGCGTACGCGACGGAGTTCACGGCGGTCCAGCACCGCGAGCGCATGCTCTCCCTCGACAACGCCTTCGACGACGAGGAGCTCACGGCCTGGGGCGAGCGCGTGGCGGCCGAGCTGGGCGCCGTGCCGTACCACCTGCTGTGCGAGCTGAAGGTGGACGGCCTCGCGGTCAACCTGACCTACGAGAAGGGGCGGCTGACCCGGGCCGCGACACGGGGCGACGGGCGCACGGGCGAGGACATCACACCCAACGTCCGTACGATCGCGGGCGTTCCGGAGCGGCTGAAGGGCGACCGTGTCCCGGACCTGGTCGAGATCCGCGGTGAGGTCTACTTCCCGATGGAGAAGTTCCAGGAGCTGAACGCGCGGCTGGTGGCGGCGCAGGACAAGCCCTTCGCCAACCCGCGCAACGCGGCGGCGGGTTCGCTGCGGCAGAAGGACCCCAAGGTCACCGCGGGCCGCCCGCTGCACATGGTGGTGCACGGCATCGGGGCCCGCGAGGGCTTCGACATCGACCGTCTGTCGCAGGCGTACGAGCTGCTGCGCGAATGGGGCCTGCCGGTCGCTCGGCACAACAAGGTCGTCAAGGGCCTCGCGGGCGTACGGGAGTTCATCGCGTACTTCGGCGAGAACCGGCACTCCGTGGAGCACGAGATCGACGGTGTCGTCGTCAAGCTCGACGAGATCCGGCTCCAGGGGCGGCTCGGCTCGACCTCGCGGGCGCCGCGCTGGGCCATCGCCTGGAAGTACGCGCCGGAGGAGGTCAACACCAAGCTGGTCAACATCCGCGTCGGCGTGGGGCGTACGGGCCGTGTGACGCCGTACGCCCAGGTGGAGCCGGTCACGGTCGCCGGTTCCGAGGTCGAGTTCGCCACCCTCCACAACCAGGAAGTGGTGAAGGCCAAGGGCGTGCGCATCGGGGACACGGTGGTGCTGCGCAAGGCGGGTGACGTCATCCCCGAGATCCTGGGTCCCGTGGTCGACCTGCGGGACGGCAGCGAGCGGGAGTTCGTGATGCCGTCCCAGTGCCCCGAGTGCGGTACGCCGCTGAAGGCCATGAAGGAGGGCGACATCGACCTCCGCTGCCCCAACGCCCGTTCCTGCCCGGCGCAGTTGCGGGAGCGGCTGTTCTACCTGGCCGGCCGCAGGTGCCTGGACATCGAGAACTTCGGGTACGTCGCGGCGGCCGCGCTCACCCGGCCGCTGGAGCCGGCCGAGCCGCCGCTGCGCGACGAGGGCGACCTCTTCGACCTGAGGGCCGAGCAGCTGCTGCCCATCAAGTCGTATGTCCTGGACCAGGATTCGGGCCTTCCCAAGCGGGACCCGAAGACGGGCGAGGAGAAGATAGTGACGTTCTTCGCCAACCAGGAGGGCGAGCCGAAGAAGAACACCCTCGCCATGCTGAAGAACATCGACGCGGCGAAGGAGCGGCCGCTGGCCCGGATCATCACCGGGCTGTCCATCCGCCACGTGGGACCGGTCGCGGCGGAGGCGCTGGCCCGTGAGTTCCGTTCGCTGGAGCGGATCGAGCAGGCGACACAGGAGGAACTGGCCGCCGTGGAGGGCGTCGGACCCACCATCGCCGCCTCGCTCAAACAGTGGTTCGAGGAGGACTGGCACCGGGAGATCCTGCGCAAGTGGCGGGCGGCCGGGGTACGGATGGAGGAGGAGGGCGTCGGCGAGGACCAGGGGCCCCGTCCGCTGGAGGGCCTCACGGTCGTGGTGACCGGGACCCTGCAGAACCACACACGGGATGGCGCAAAAGAGGCGCTCCAGAGCCTCGGCGCGAAAGTGACGGGGTCTGTCTCGAAGAAGACCGGGTTCGTGGTGGTCGGTGACAGCCCCGGCTCGAAGTACGACAAGGCCATGCAGTTGAAGGTGCCGGTCCTCAACGAAGAGGGATTCGCCGTCCTTTTGGCCCAGGGCCCGGAAGCGGCCCGTGAAGCAGCTGTGCCCGCCGAGGAGTAGGCGCGGCGCCGGGCGGGGAAAGGGCCGGTGAGAGGGGGAAGAACCGCAGCCGGGATCACCCGTTCAGCGCATAGCAGACGGACAAGGGCGGCTGGGTCGCATTCGGGCAACAGCGGTGGACCGCTGCCCGCGAGAGCCTTCTGCGGCCTACTGTTGAGACGTGCGCCTGTCGTGCGCGGCTGCGATGAGGTGTTCCCTGCTCGTGAAGGGCTCAGGGAGGGCTTGGGGAAGGGCTTTTGTCGTGGTGGCATGACAACGGGGCCATCACGTGGCACGGGCACCGCCGGCTGTGAGAGGGACGCAATGAAACCGACCGAGAGTGCCGACCCGGCCTCACGGCTGCGGCGGTGGGCAGGCGCCCCGAGGGCGCTGCCCGTCGCGTCGTGACACTGGCCGCCCTCGTCCTGGCCACCGGGGTCTTCGGCGCCGTGACGGGGGACCGCGCGCTGTTCCCCGACGGTGACGTGGGCTGGTCCCTCGCGCTGCTCACCGGAGTCATCGTCGGCCACCTGGTCGCCCTCGGCCGCGACCGGTGGTGGGGCGGCACGGGTTCCGGCGCCGCGCTCACCCTCGCCGTCCTGCTGCTGTACGGCTGGGTGCCCGCCGGTCTGGTCAGCCTGGCCGTGGTGGTGCTGGTCGGCATGGCCCGCAGGCACCGCTGGCGACAGGGGCTGCTGCACGGCGCGGTGGACATCCTGGGCATAGGCGCCGCGGCGCTCGTGCTGGCCGTGTTCGGCGACGTACCGACCGTCGAGAGGCCCTGGAATCCGCTGGAGTGGGGGTTAGGGGCGGTCCCGGAGGTCGCCCTGGCCGCCCTGGCGTATCTCGCCCTCACGCGCGTCCTGCTCTGGTACGCGCTGGCGCCGAGGAGCGGACGGCTGCCGTCGGTCGCCCGGACGGCCCTGTACCGGCAGGGGCTCGTCGCCGTCGCCCTGCTCGGCATCGCACCGCTGATCTGTGTGATCGCGGTGGCGCTGCCCGTTCTGCTGCCGCTGTTCGCCGTACCGCTGATCGCCCTGGACTCCACCCTGTGGATAGCCAGGGCGAGGGCGGAGGAGCAGTTGCGGGACCCGCTGACCGGGCTGCCCAACCGGCAGTGGCTGCTGGAGCGGACCTGGCCCGCGCTGGAGGAGGCCGAGAACACCGGCACCAGAACCGCTCTCGTCCTGATAGACCTCGACCGCTTCAGGGCGGTCAACGACACGCTCGGCCATCTGGCGGGCGACCGGCTGCTGCTGCAGATAGCCGACAGGCTGCGGCTGGCGCTGCCGCGCGGGGCGGAGGCCGCGCGGCTCGGCGGCGACGAGTTCGCGGTCCTGCTCCCGACCGCCGATTCGACGACCAGTGCGCAGCGCGTCGCCAGGCACCTGGTGGCCGAGCTCTCCTCGCCGCTCGATCTGGACGGCCTGACGCTCGTTCTGGAGGCCAGTGCGGGTGTCGCCGTCTTCCCCGACCACGCACTGGACGCGGAAGGGCTGCTGCGCCGGGCCGACGTGGCGATGTACCAGGCCAAGCGGGACCGTACGGGCGTCGAGGTCTACGAGTCCAAGCGCGACAGCAACACACCGGACCGGCTCGGCCTGCTGGGCGACCTGCGGCGCGCGCTGGACGCGAGCGAGGTCGAGCTCCACTACCAGCCGAAGGTCCGCTTCGACGGGCAGGTGGCCGGCCTCGAAGCGCTGGTCCGGTGGGTGCACCCGGAGCGGGGGCGGGTCCCCCCGGACGAGTTCATCGCCATCGCGGAGTCGTCGGGCCTGATGCCGCACCTGACGGAGTACGTCCTGGAGACCGCGCTCGCGCAGGTCGCGCGCTGGCGGAAGCAGGGGCTGAACACCCCGGTGGCGGTGAACGTGTCGCCGCGCGACGTGCACACGCCGGGGTTCGCCGGCGCGGTGGCGGCGCGGCTGGCCCGGCACGGTGTCCCCGCCGGCTCCCTCCAGCTGGAGATAACGGAGCACGTGCTGCTGGAGGATCCGCAGCGGGCGGCCGACACGCTGGCCGGGCTGACCGGGCACGGCGTGAAGATGTCCCTGGACGACTTCGGTACGGGCTACTCCTCCCTGGTCCACCTCCGCCGGCTACCGGTGAGCGAGCTCAAGATCGACCGGTCGTTCGTGGCCCGGCTCGCGGTCGACAACGAGGACGCCGAGATCGTCCGCTGCACGGTCGACCTGGCGCACTCGCTGGGCCTGCTGGTGGTGGCGGAGGGCGTCGAGGACGACGAGACGTGGGAGCGGCTGCGGGACCTGGGCTGCGACGCGGTGCAGGGCTGGCTGGTGGCGGCGGCGATGCCGCCGGACGAGGCGACGGCGTGGCTGCTGGCGCGCGGCGAGCGGGGCTGGCACCGGCAGGTGGACCTGGACAGGATCGCCGCGGCGGCGGCCCTGGAAGAGGCGGACCACCCGTCCCCCTCCCCGTCCGGCCAGCCGGTGCAGTAGGCCCACGGAGCCACTCGCGGGGCGGCCGCGGGGCATGCGCGGGACATCCGCACGGCTCCGTACGGGCTCCGGGCGAGCCCCGCACGGCATCCGCGGGGAATCCGTTTCGTGGGCAGGGGCCCGCGACCCATAGGATTGGGCCAAAACCCACACACTCACCCCTGAGGATCGCTGCATGCCTGGCATCACGCGCGAGGAGGTCGCCCACCTCGCACGGCTGGCGCGTCTGGAGCTGAAGGGCGAAGAGCTCGATCACTTCGCCGGTCAGCTCGACGACATCATCGGCGCGGTCGCCCGCGTCTCCGAGGTCGCCGACCAAGACGTACCGCCGACCTCCCACCCGCTGCCGCTGACCAACGTCATGCGCGCGGACGAGGTCCGTCCGTCGCTCACCCCGGAGCAGGCCCTCTCCGGTGCCCCCGCCCAGGAGCAGCAGCGTTTCAAGGTGCCGCAGATCCTGGGGGAGGACTAAACAGTCATGACGGACCACACGCACATCATCAAGCTCACCGCAGCCGAGACCGCCTCGAAGATCGCTTCGGGCGAGCTCACGGCCGTCGAGGTGACCGAGGCCCACCTGGCCCGTATCGACGCCGTCGACGAGAAGGTGAACGCCTTCCTGCACGTCGACCGCGAGGGGGCCCTGGCCCAGGCGCGCGCCGTCGACGCGAAGCGGGAGAACGGCGAGAAGCTCGGCCCGCTGGCCGGCGTGCCGCTCGCGCTCAAGGACATCTTCACCACCGAGGGCGTTCCGACCACGGTCGGTTCGAAGATCCTCGAAGGCTGGATCCCGCCGTACGACGCCACGCTGACCAGGAAGCTCAAGGCGGCCGGCGTCGTCATCCTCGGCAAGACCAACATGGACGAGTTCGCCATGGGGTCCTCCACCGAGAACAGCGCGTACGGCCCGACCGGCAATCCCTGGGACCTCACCAAGATCCCCGGCGGCTCCGGAGGCGGCTCCGCCGCCGCCCTCGCGTCGTACGAGGCGCCGCTGGCCATCGGCACGGACACCGGCGGCTCCATCCGCCAGCCCGCGGCCGTCACCGGCACCGTCGGCGTCAAGCCGACGTACGGCGGCGTCTCCCGCTACGGCATGGTCGCGTTCTCGTCCTCCCTCGACCAGGGCGGCCCCTGCGCCCGTACGGTCCTGGACCGCGGCGCTCCTGCACGAGGTCATCGCCGGGCACGACCCGCTCGACTCGACCTCCATCGACGCCCCGGTCCCGCCGGTCGTCGAGGCCGCCCGGAGCGGCTCCGTCGCCGGCCTGCGCATCGGCGTCGTCAAGCAGTTCCGCGGCGAGGGCTACCAGGCCGGTGTCCTCCAGCGCTTCGACGAGTCCGTCGAGCTGATGCGCGGGCTCGGCGCCGAGATCGTGGAGCTGGACTGCCCGTCCTTCGACCTCGCCCTCTCCGCGTACTACCTCATCGCCCCCTCCGAGGCGTCCTCCAACCTGGCCCGCTTCGACGCCATGCGCTACGGCCTGCGGGTCGGCGACGACGGCACGAAGTCCGCCGAGGAGGTCACCGCCCTCACCCGTGAGGCCGGCTTCGGCGACGAGGTCAAGCGCCGGATCATCCTCGGTACGTACGCGCTCAGCTCCGGCTACTACGACGCGTACTACGGATCCGCCCAGAAGGTCCGCACGCTCATCACGCAGGACTTCGAGAAGGCCTTCGAGAAGGTCGACGTGATCGTCTCGCCGACCACGCCCACCACCGCCTTCCCGATCGGCGAGCGCGCCGACGACCCGATGGCGATGTACCTCGCGGACCTGTGCACGATCCCGACCAACCTGGCCGGCAACGCCGCCATGTCGCTGCCCTGCGGCCTCGCGCCCGAGGACGGCATGCCGGTCGGTCTGCAGATCATCGCCCCGGCCATGAAGGACGACCGTCTCTACAAGGTCGGCGCCGCCGTTGAGGCGGCCTTCGTGGAAAAGTGGGGCCACCCGCTGCTCGAGGAGGCACCGTCGCTGTGAGTGCAATGACCAAGGCCAAGGGCTTCAAGAAGTCCAAGACCGGTTTGTATCTGTCGATCGGCACGACGGCCTTCGGCGCGCTCGGAGTGCTCAAGCAGGCCAAGCAGGCCCGCTTCGAGAACGACACGCTCCGGCTCGTCGACGCCGTTTTCTCCGCTGCCGCCATCGCCACCGGTGTCGCTCTGCTCTACCGCGAGCTGAAGCGCCTCGGCGACGACGACGTTCTGCTGGGCTGAGAGGGAAAGTTTCACCGTGACCGTCACTGAACTGGTGTCGTACGAGGACGCCCTCGCGACCTACGACCCCGTCATGGGCCTGGAGGTCCATGTCGAGCTCGGCACAAAGACGAAGATGTTCTGCGGCTGCTCCACGGAGCTGGGCGCGGACGCCAACTCGCAGACCTGCCCCACCTGCCTGGGTCTGCCCGGCTCGCTCCCGGTCGTCAACGCGATCGGCGTCGAGTCGGCCGTCAAGATCGGCCTCGCGCTCAACTGCGAGATCGCCGAGTGGTGCCGCTTCGCCCGGAAGAACTACTTCTATCCGGACATGCCGAAGAACTTCCAGACCTCCCAGTACGACGAGCCGATCGCCTTCAACGGCTACCTGGACGTCCAGCTGGAGGACGGCGAGGTCTTCCGGGTGCAGATCGAGCGCGCCCACATGGAGGAGGACACCGGCAAGTCGCTGCACGTCGGCGGCGCGACGGGCCGTATCCACGGCGCGTCCCACTCCCTGCTGGACTACAACCGGGCCGGCATCCCGCTCATCGAGATCGTCACCAAGCCGATCGAGGGCGCGGGCGAGCGGGCCCCCGAGGTCGCGAAGGCGTACGTCGCCGAACTCCGCGAGCTCATCAAGGCGCTCGGCGTCTCCGAGGCGCGCATGGAGCAGGGCCAGATGCGCTGCGACGTGAACCTCTCGCTGCGGCCGCACGGCCGCGAGGAGTTCGGCACGCGCTCCGAGACGAAGAACGTCAACTCCCTGCGCTCGGTGGAGCGCGCGGCCCGCTTCGAGATCCAGCGGCACGCCGCGGTGCTCTCCTCCGGTGGCACGATCGTCCAGGAGACCCGGCACTTCCACGAGGAGGACGGCTCCACCACGGCCGGCCGCATCAAGGACAACGCCGAGGACTACCGGTACTTCCCGGAGCCCGACCTGGTCCCCGTGGCCCCCTCCCGCGAGTGGGTCGAGGAGCTCCGCAAGGGGCTGCCCGAGCTGCCGCGGGTACGCCGCAACCGCCTCCGCGAGGAGTGGGGTCGTCAGCGAGCACGACATGCAGTCGATCCTGAACGCCGGCGCCATCGACCCGATCGTCGCCACGATCGAGGCCGGCGCGGAGGACGCCGCTTCGGCGCGCAAGTGGTGGATGGGCGAGCTGGCCCGCAGCGCCAACGAGTCGGGCCGCGACCTCGCGTCGCTGCCGATCACGCCCGAGCAGGTCGCCCGTGTCACCGCCCTGGTGAAGGAGGGCTCGCTCAACGACAAGCTGGCCCGCCAGGTCATCGAGGGCGTCCTCGCGGGCGAGGGCGGCCCGGACGACGTCGTCGAGAAGCGCGGCCTGAAGGTCGTCTCGGACGAGGGCGCGCTGTCCACGGCCGTCGACGAGGCCATCGCCGCCAACGCCGGCATCGCGGACAAGATCCGCAGCGGCAAGGTCGCCGCGGCCGCGCCCTGGTCGGCGCGGTCATGAAGGCCACCCGCGGCCAGGCGGACGCGGCGCGCGTGCGCGAGCTGATCTTGGAGAAGCTGGGCGTCGAGGGCTGACGCTCCTGGCCCGTACGCAGGTGAGAAGGGGCGGCGCACCGGTGAGGACCGGCGCGCCGCCCCTTCCGCGTGCCTGCGTCCGGCCGGTGGCGCGGCCGGGCGCCGAGGACGTTCACCGGTGCGCCGTCCGCAGGCCTTCCTTCCGCCACGGAAGGTGATTAGCGTCCCCGCCGTCACACCTGACTCGGGAGGATCAATTGGCCACTGACATTTCACGGCGACGGCTGTTCGCACTCGGCGCGGCGGCGCGCTCGGCGAGGCCGCCGGGGGGTCCGTGCTGCCCCCGTCGCTCCGGGCCGCGCTGGCCGCGGAGCCGCCGTCCGGCGGGCTGAGCGCCGTCCGGCACGTGTCGTCCTGATGCAGGAGAACCGGTCCTTCGACCACTACTTCGGGACCCTGCGCGGGGTACGGGGCTTCGGCGACCGCAACGCCGTGGAGCTCCCGTCGGGGAAGCCGGTCTTCGAGCAGCCCGGGCCGCTGCGCACCGTCCTGCCCTTCCCGGTACGGGACGCGGCCGAGGCGCAGAAGAAGGACCTCCAGTACATAGGCGACCTCGACCACTCCTGGGGCGGCGGCGCCAAGGCATGGAACCAGGGCTGGATGGACGGCTGGGTGTCGGCCAAGACCGGCGCCACCATGGCGTACTACGACCGCCGCGACCTGCCGATGCACTACGAGCTCGCGGACACGTTCACCATCTGCGACGCCTACCACTCGTCGATCCACACGTCCACGAGCCCGAACCGCAACCACCTGTGGAGCGGCTGGACCGGCTTCGAGGCCGACGGCAGCCGGGCCGTCACCAACGCGGCGTACGCCGAGGGCAGCCACCCCGGCTACCCGTGGCCGACGTACGCGGAGCGGCTGGAGAAGGCGGGCCGCAGCTGGAAGACGTACACGGAGTGGGAGAACTTCACCGACAACAACATCGAGTTCTTCACGACCTTCAAGAAGATCGCCCGCAAGGCGCTCGCGAAGGCCCCCGGCGGCTTCACCTACATGGAGGCCTTCTACGCCAAGGTCCGCGACACGGACGACGCCGCCGAGCGCGAGCGGCTGCTCGCCGCCCTGGACGAGGGCGTGGCCACGCTGAGCGGCGAGGAGCGCTCGCTCTTCGAGCGCGGACTGCGGCGCGTCGAGACGGGCGGGCTCGCCGATCACTTCCGGGCCGACGTGGCGGCGGGCAGGCTGCCCGAGGTGTCGTACCTGGTGCCCTCGGCGGTCGACTCCGAGCACCCCGGCTCCTCGTCGCCGGTCGCCAGCGCCTCGCTCGTCTACAAGGTGCTGGACGCGCTCGCCTCGCACCCGGACGTCTGGCGGCACACCGTCGTACTGATCAACTACGACGAGAACGACGGCTTCTTCGATCACGTCCCGCCGCCCGTCCCGCCCGCGGACAACACCGACGAGCGGTGGCAGGGCCGCCCGACCGGGCTCGGCATCCGGGTCCCGATGCTGGTGGTCTCGCCGTGGACCGTCGGCGGGTACGTCTGCTCCGAGGTCTTCGACCACACCTCCGTGATCCGCTTCCTGGAACGGTGGACGGGCGTCGCGGAGCCCAACATCACGCCCTGGCGCCGGACCGTCACCGGCGACCTGACCTCCGCGTTCGACTTCAAGCGCGGACGCCGGCAGCCCGAGGTGGAGCGTCCGGGAGCGATTCCGCCGTTCACGGGGCGCTGGCGGCCCGTGCCCCCGCTGGAGCAGCACATGCCCGTGCAGGAGGAGGGGACGCGCCCCGCGCGCCCGCTGCCGTACCAGCCGGACGCCCACGGCAAGGCCGGGGACGGCGTCTTCAAGGTCACGCTCAGCAACACGGGGCGCGCGAGCGCGCACTTCGCCCTCTACCCGTACGCCGGTGAGTTCGCCGTTCCGCAGCACCGGGACGTGAGGGGCACGGCGCAGTGGGACGTGCCCCTCACCAAGGACGCCTACCGCTTCACGATCACCGGGCCGAACGGCTTCCGCCGCGAGTTCGCCGGTACGGAGGCGGGCGCCGCCGAGGTCTCCTCGTACCTCGACGCACGCGACCGTGACCTGCATCTCACCCTCGTCAACCGGGGCGGGGAGCCGCTGACCTTCACCGTGCGGACGCTCGCGTACGCCGACGAGGCCGACCTCGACGAGAGGCGTCCCCGTGAGGTCACGGTGAAGCCGGGCCGCAGCCGCACCGTGGTGCACTCGGCCGCCGACGCGCACGGCTGGTACGACCTGGACATCACCGTTACGGGTGACGACGCTTTCCGCAGGCGCCTCATGGGGCACATCGAGAACGGGCGCGCGAGCGTTTCGGGCTGAAGCGCCGGGTGGTGCGCGGGAGCCCGGGGCCGCGGCCCGGCCTCCCGCGCCGGCGTGCCGGCAAGCACGTGTGAGTAAGCACACGAAAGGGACAATTGATCAGTTTTAGGTGTCAGAGTGGCTGAGCGTAGGTCATGAGGTCTTTGCGGGCTGTTGTTCCCTGTGAAGAGCCACGAACCCCAGGGAGCCAGTCCGTTGGCAGCAATCGCACGGTGGTGCGTCAGGCACCGTTTCGCCACAGTCCTGCTGTGGCTGCTCGCGCTCGGCACAGTGGCCGGAGCCGCAGGCATCGCCGGTTCGGCGTACACCAACGACTACGAGGTGCCGGGCACCCCGTCGGGCCGTGCCACCGCTCTCCTCGACGCCGGATTCGACGGCGGGGGAGGTGACGGCAACACCGTCGTCTGGCACACCGCGGGCCGCACCACCGTCCAGGCCGCCGGAGTCGAGCAGTCGATGACGCGGATGCTCGACGCCGTCGAGGACCTCCCCGGCGTCGCGACCGTCATCAGCCCGTACGAGCGCGAGGGCGCGGGCCAGACCAGCGCCGACGGGCACACCGCCTACGCCACCGTCACCTTCGACGCGCAGGCCGACGACGCTCTCGAGCGGCAGGCCAAGGCCGTCGTGGACACCGCCAAGGACGCGGAGACCGCCGAACTCCAGGTGGAGCTCGGCGGCAGTGCCGTCGCCCTCACCGAGGCATCGACCGGGCACGTCAGCGAGATCGTCGGGGTCGTGGTCGCGGCCGTCGTCCTCTTCGTCGCGTTCGGTTCGCTCGCCGCCAGCCTGCTGCCCATCGCCACCGCCCTGGTCAGCGTCGGCACCGCGTACGCGGGCATAGTGCTGCTCGGCCACGTCATGACGGTCGCCGACTTCGCGCCGATGCTCGGCATGCTGGTCGGGCTCGGCGTCGGCATCGACTACGCCCTGTTCATCGTCACCCGGCACCGCAGGGGACTGCGCCGCGGCCTGTCCGTCACCGAGGCGGCGGTGAACGCGGTCGCCACGACCGGCCGCGCGGTCGTCTTCGCGGGCGCCACCGTCTGCATCGCCCTCCTCGGCATGCTGATATTGCGGCTGTCCTTCCTCAACGGCGTCGCGATCGCCGCCCTCGCTCACCGTCGTCCTCACCGTCGCCGCCTCGGTGACCCTGCTGCCCGCCCTGCTCTCCCTCATCGGCACGAGGGCGCTCAGCCGCCGCGAGCGCAGGCAGCTCGCCGAGCACGGCCCGCAGCCCGAACTTCCCACCGGCTTCGCCGCCCGCTGGTCCGCCTTCGTCGAGCGCCGGCCCAAGCTGCTGGGCGCTCGTCGCCGCGGTCGTCATGCTGGTCCTCGCGCTGCCGACGCTCTCGCTCCACCTGGGCACGTCCGACCAGGGCAACAACCCGGCGTCCACGACGACCCGCGCGGCGTACGACCTGCTCGCCGAAGGCTTCGGCCCCGGCAGCAACGGTCCGCTGACGCTCGTCACCGAAGTCGACGGCGCCGCCGACCGCGCCGCCATGGACGCCCTGGAAGGCACCGTACGCGCCACCGAAGGCGTCGCGTCCGTCAGCCCGGTCACGTACAACGGCAGCGGCGACACGGCGGCCCTCACCGTCGTACCGCAGTCCTCGCCGCAGTCGCAGGACACCAGCGAACTCGTCGACCGGCTGCGCGACAGCGTCCTGCCCCAGGCCCAGCAGGGCACGTCGCTCGACGTGTACGTCGGCGGGGTGACCGCGAGCTACGACGACTTCGCCGAGGTCATCGTCGGCAAGCTGCCGCTCTTCGTCGGCGTCGTGATCGCGCTCGGCTGCGTCCTGCTGCTGCTCGCCTTCCGCAGCATCGGCATCCCGCTCAAGGCCGCGCTGATGAACGTGCTCGCCGTCGCCTCCTCCTTCGGAGTCGTCGTGGCCGTCTTCCAGTGGGGCTGGGGGAGCGAGCTGCTCGGCCTCGGCAGCGCGGGACCGATCGAGCCGTTCCTGCCAGTGATCATGGTGTCGGTGCTCTTCGGGCTCTCGATGGACTACCAGGTCTTCCTGGTCAGCCGGATGTACGAGGAGTGGCTGGAGACCGGTGACAACCGGCGGGCGGTGCGCGTCGGCCTCGCCGAGACCAGCCGTGTGATCAACTCCGCTGCCGTGATCATGATTTCGGTCTTCCTGGCCTTCGTGCTCAGCGGCGACCGCGTGATCGCGATGTTCGGCATCGCGCTGGCGGCGGCGGTCGCCCTGGACGCGTTCGTTCTCCGTACGCTCCTGGTTCCCGCTCTGATGCACATGCTGGGCGGCGCCAACTGGTGGCTGCCGCGCCGGCTCGACCGGTGGCTGCCGCGTATCAGCATCGAACCCCCCGAGCGCGGTGCCGCGCATGAAAAGATCGACGCACAGCGCACGGGCGAGTCGGAGGACTCCCAGCAGCTCGTGCCCTAGCCGGCAAGGAGCAGGATGTTCGCGATACCGCTGGGTGACGATGCCGAACTGCGTCCCCTGGAACCGTGGCGGGCCGAGGAGTACCTGGCCCACATGGACCGTGGGCGCGAGTACATCGGCCGGTACATCGGGCTGGCGTCGGCCGCCACGGACCTCGATTCGGCGCGGGCCTTCCTCCAGTCGTACGCCGACAAGCAGGCCGCCGACACCGGCCGGATCTACGGCATCTGGCTCGAAGGCACGCTCGTCGGCGGGGTCCTCTTCCGGATCTTCGACGCCGCGTCGGGCAACTGCGAGGTGGGCTGCTGGCTGGAGGAGTCCGCGGTGGGCCGCGGCCTGGTCACGCGCGCCGCGCGGGTGCTGATCGACTGGGCGGTGGACGAGCGCGGAATGCACCGCGTCGAGTGGAGGGTGTCCTCCGCGAACACCGCGAGCGTCAATGTCGCGAAGCGGCTGGGGATGACACGGGACGCCGTACTGCGCGAAAGCTCCCCCCACCAGGGGGTACGGCACGACGCGGAGATCTGGTCGGTACTGGCGGGGGAGTGGCGCGAGGCGCGTTAAGGGAGCTCTCAGAAACGGCACCTAGCGTGCGGCGTATGACAGTCACAGCCCGTACCGAGTCCGACGAAGCCGCCGCCGCAGACGCGCCCGAGAAGGGCGACGAGATCGCCGCAGAAGAGACCAGTAAGGCTGCTGACGCCGAGCACGCCGAGCACGCCGAGCACGCCGATGCCGGCGCCGGCGACGAGAACGACGCCGACGACGACGACGAGAACGACAACGCGGACGCCTCGGACCAGGCTCCGCGCGTCTCCTCGGCGTCGGCGCCGGCGCCGCCGCAGTGGTCTCCACCGTGCTCGGCTTCGCCGCCCTCACCGGCACCTGGACCAGCCGTGTCGCCGCCGAGCGCCAGACGCTCGTCGGCCAGCTGGGGACCACGCAGACCGACAGCCCCGCCGACCAGGTCGCCGCGCTGTACGGCAACGGCTGGCACATGACCGCCCTCGTCAACGGCGGCTTCGCACTGCTCGCCCTGGTCGTCGCGGTCGTGGTGCTGGTCCGCCCGGCATTCGGTACGCCCGGCAGCACCCACCACTTCGGCTGGGTCCGCTCCTTCGCCTGGGCGGGCTTCGCCCTCGGCGTCCTCGGACTGCTCGTCTCCGCCGGGATGTACTTCGACCTCTTCGCCGCCATGCCCGTGCCGCCGGTGGCGGAAACGGGCGCCGGAGCAGGCCAGTAGGGCATCCGCACCAGGGGCCTTAGGGAGGTACGTACACCTGCGCGTACGTCCCTAAGGCCCTTCGTGCTGCCAAGATGCGGCACTCTCCCGATGTGCCGGAACCCCCTGGGAAGCGAAAGTCGAGACATCGCGGAAAGCGATCCCGACACACCGCTCACCAGGGAGACCCCGATGTTCCAGCACGAGCTCCAGCAGCAGTACGCGGCCGAACTGATGCGCCGGGCCGCCGCCGAACGCCTCGTACGTCAGGCCGCCAAGGCCCGGCGGGCCGCCCGCAGGGCCGGCCGGCGGGCCGCCCGCGCGTCCGGGGAGAACACACCGGAAGGGCCGGTGAGTTCACTGCGCAACCGTTTCGCGCGGGCCGCGTGACGGCGTGACGGCGTGAAGGACACGGGATGACGATCATGCCTTCCGCGAGTGCCGTAATGGGTCCCGCGTTGTCGGACCCCTGTGCGATGCTCAGCGGTGTGGAAACCAGGTCCGTCAGCCCGGTGTTCGTCGGCCGCGCCGGCGAACTGGCCCAGCTCACCGATGCGCTCGCCCGCGCCACCGCGGGCGAGCCGCAGGCGCTGCTCGTGGGCGGTGAGGCCGGGGTGGGCAAAACCCGCCTCGTCGAGGAGTTCTTCGCGGCGGCCTGCCGGCAGGACGTCGTCGTCGCGGTGGGCGGCTGCGTCGAGATCGGCGCCGACGGGCTGCCGTTCGCGCCGTTCTCCACCGCGCTGCGCACCTGCGGCGCAGGCTCCCCGACGAGGTCGCCGCCGCGGCCGCGGGCCAGGAGGACGAACTGGCCCGGCTGCTGCCCGAACTCGGCGAGACCACCCGCGACCAGCACAGCGAAGACGGCATGGCGCGTCTCTTCGAGCTGACCGTCCGCCTCCTGGAGCGCATCACCGCGGACCGTACGGTCGTCCTCGCCCTGGAGGACCTGCACTGGGCCGACACCTCCACCCGCCACCTCCTCGCCTACCTCTTCCGCACGCTGCGCGCGCGGGCGCCTCGTCGTCATCGGCACCTACCGCGCGGACGACATCCACCGCCGCCACCCGCTGCGCCCCCTCCTCGCCGAACTCGACCGGCTGCGCACCGTCCGGCGCATCGAGCTGGCCCGCTTCAACCGCTCGGAAGTGCACCGCCAGCTGACCGGCATCCTCGCCACCGAACCGGAAGCGGCTCTGGTCGAAGAGGTCTTCACGCGCTCCGACGGCAACGCGTTCTTCGTCGAGGAGCTGGCCTGCTGCATCGGGACCGGCTGCACCACGGGCCTGAGCGACTCCCTGCGCGACATCCTGCTCGTACGGGTCGAAGCGCTGCCCGACGACGCCCAGAAGGTCGCCAGGATCGTCGCCGAGGGCGGCTCCACCGTCGAGTACCGGCTGCTGCTCGCCGTCGCCCGGCTCCCCGAGGACGAGCTGATCGAGGCGCTGCGGGCCGCCGTGGGCGCCAACCTGCTCCTCGCGACGCCGGACGGCGACGGCTACCGCTTCCGGCACTCCCTGGTCCGCGAGGCGCTCAGCGACGACCTGCTGCCCGGCGAGCGCTCCCGCCTCAACCGGCGGTACGCCGAAGCGCTGGAGGCAGACCCCACGCTCGTGCCGGCCGACGAGTGCGCCACGCGTCTCGCCAGCTACTGGTACGCCGCGCACGACGCGGCCAAGGCGCTTCCCGCCGTGCTGAAGGCCTCCGTCGAGGCGCGCCACCGCCACGCCTACGCCGAACAGCTGCGCCTCCTGGAGCGTGCCATGGAGCTGTGGGACGACGCCCCCTCCGACGTCCGCGCGGTGCTGCGCCCCCTCGACTACGCCGGGGTCTACCCGCCCTGCGGCTGCGACCCCGCGACCACGCCCCTGCGCTACCTCGACCTCATGGCGGAGGCCACCGTCGCCGGCCGGTTCGGCGGTGAGCGCGAACGGGCGCTCAAAATCGCGAAGAAGGCGCTGCGGATCCTGGAGGGCGAGGACGACCCCCTGCGCGAAGCCTGGTTCTGGGTCCAGCGCGCCAGGATGGTGTCGAACCTCGCGCGGGGCGACGGCTGGTCCGAGCTGGCCACCGCGCGGGACCTCGTGCGCGGGCTGCCGCCGTCCGCCGTCCACGCGGAGGTGCTGGCCCAGGTGGCGGGCTGGGGCATGCTGCACGAGCCCGGTCCGGAGACCCTGGTCGCCGCCGAACAGGCCATGGAGTGCGCGCGCATGGTCGGCGCCCGGGACATCGAACTCACCGCGCGGACCACGCTGGGCGGCCTGATGGTCGACGCGGGTGACGTCGAAGGCGGCCTCGCCGTGCTGTACGCCGTCAAGGAGCAGGCGGCCGGGCAGGGCCTGGCCAGCGTGGCGGGCCGCGTCTATGTCAACCTCCCCTCCCATCTGGAGTCCGTGGGGCGCTCCCGGGAGGCGGTCGCCGTCGCGGAGGAAGGTCTCGCCTTCTCCCGGAAGTACGGCCTCGCGGACAACGAAGCCTGGGTCCGCGGAAACCTCGCCGAGTCGCTCGCCTCCCTCGGGCGCTGGAGCGAGGCGGTCGAGCACGCCGTGGGCATCGAGCGCGCCTCCGTGCCCAGCACCAAACCCCGCGGCGCCGCCGCCTGGATACGGGCCGACGTGGCGCGGGCCCGCGGCGAACTGACCGAGGCCGACGAGCAGTCGGCGGCCGCCCGCGCGTACTTCGGCAGCCACGACCCGATGCCCCAGCACGACCTCCCGCTGCACAAGGTCGAGCTGACCGCCGCCGCCGCCCGCGGCCGCATCCTGGACGTCCGCGCGGCACTGGCGCAGACCGTCTCGTCGGGTTTCCCGCTCGGCACGCACCGCTACGCCTGGTTCCTGCTGGCCGAAGCCGCCGCCGCCGAAGACGACGAGCGCGGCCTCCCGGCGGCGGACGCGGGCCGGGCCGAGGCCCTGGAGCTGATCCGCTCCGGAACGAAGCGGCTGGCCACGCCGGCGCCGCTACGGCGGCGTACGAACGCTGGGTCCGCGCCGAGCTGTGCCGGGCCGAGGGCCACGCCACCCCCGACGACTGGGCCGGTGTCGTCACCGCGTTCGAGCCCCTGGAGCGCCCGTACGACCTGGCCCGCGTCCGCCTGCGCTGGGCGGAGTCCCTGCTCGCGGCCTCCGTCACGGGCGGCGGCGACGCCCGGAGCGGTGCGGTGAGCCTCCGCGAGCCGAACGCCGACGAACGCGAGCGGGCCACCGAGCTGCTCCGGCTGGTCCGGGCCGCGGCGGAGCACCTGGGCGCCCGTCCGCGCGGCGAGAGCGCTCGCGCTGCTCGCCCAGCGCGCCCGCCTCTCGCTGACCCGGGCCCCCGAAGCCCCGGAGCTGACGGCGAGCCCGGCCGAGTCGCTGGGCCTGACCCCCCGTGAACAGGACGTACTGCGCCTGGTCGCGGCCGGTCGCAGCAACCGGCAGATCGCCGAAGAGCTCTACATCTCACCCAAGACGGCGAGCGTCCACGTCTCCAACATCCTGGCCAAACTGGGCGTCTCCGGCCGGGGCGAGGCCGCCGCGGTGGCTCACCGCCTGCGGCTCTTCACCGACGTGCCGGAACGGGCCGAGGCAGCAGCCGGATGACGGATGACGGATGCCGGATGACGGATGCCGGGCGTGCTCGCGGCGGCCGGGCCGACCGGCTCCGTTCCAGGGGCTACTTCACCTCCAGGTTCAGGATCCGGTCGTCGCCCGGCTCCGGTGTGCCCCGGGTGTCCGTCTCGTTCGTGACGAGCCACAGCTTGTCGCCGCCGGCCGCCACCACCGTGCGCAGCCGGCCGTACTTCTCCTCCAGGAACGGCTGAGGGCCGGCCACCGGCTCCGTTCCGTCCAGCGGAACCCGCCACAGCCGCTCGCCACGCAGGCCCGCCATCCAGACCGACCCCGCGGCGTACGCGATACCGCTCGGCGATGCCTCGGACGTCTTCCACTGCGCGACCGGGTCGACGAATCCCTCCTTGCTGCCCTTGCCCTCGACCTCCGGCCAGCCGTAGTTCCGGCCCGGCCGGATCTGATTGAGCTCGTCCCAGGTGTTCTGGCCGAACTCGGCGGCCCACAGCCGCTTCTCGCTGTCCCAGGCCAGGCCCTGCACATTGCGGTGCCCGTAGGAGTAGACGACCGAGTCCGCGTCCGGATTGCCGTGCACCGGATCACCGTCCGGGGTCATCCGCAGGATCTTGCCGCCCAGCGACTCCTTGTCCTGCGCCAGTCCCGTGTCACCCGTCTCCCCCGTCCCGGCGTAGAGCATCTTGTCCGGGCCGAAGGCGATCCGTCCGCCGTTGTGGACCGTGCCCTTCGGGATGCCTCTGAGGATGGTGTCCGGGGCGCCCAGCTGCTGTCCGGCGGGTTTCTCCTCGTCGTACGCCAGGCGGGCGATGCGGTTGTCGGACGCGGTGGTGAAGTACGCGTAGACCATGTGGTCCGAGGCGAAGGACGGTGAGACGGCCAGGCCCATGAGCCCGCCCTCCCCGTCCGGCGCGACCCCCGCCACCGAGCCGACCTCCGTCTTCTTGCCGCTCTCGCCGTCGATCCGCGTGATGGTCCCCTCGTCGCGCGAGGAGACCAGCAGGTCGCCGTCCGGCAGCGGGGCCAGCCCCCAGGGCGACTCGAGGTCCTCGGTGAGGGTGATCACCACCTTGACCGCCCCCTTGGCGGGCGGCGGCTCGGCGCGGGACCCGGGACCGGCCGCGTCACCCGACGGCGAAGCGGACCCGCCGCCGGGGGCCTCGGAAGCCGGTGCGGAACTCTTCCGGCCGCCCGGTGCGTTCCCGTCCGGGCCGGAACACCCCGCCGCGAGCAGGAGAACGGCTGCAGCCACTACAGCTGTCACAGCAGGACGTTGCACGTTACGCATCCCTTCGACGGCCGGCAGTCGTCACCGGCGGCGGCTCTCACTCTTCATACACCGCTGCCGTCCCACAGGTTCCGTTCCCGGCCGGACCGGCCGGCCGGGTCAGTCCCACGAACCCCGCGCCGACGGCAGGGCCGCTATCTCCGCGAGATCCTCCGCCGTGAGCCGCAGCGCCGCCGCCCTCACGTTCTGTACCGCCCACCGCTCCCGCTTGGTCCCCGGCACCGGCACCACATGGCGCCCGCACGCCAGCACCCACGCCAGCGCCACCTGCGCCGGAGTCGCGCCGTGCCGCCCGGCGACCCGCCGCAGACCCGCCACCACCGGCTGGTTCGCCGCCATCATCTCGGCGGTGAACCGCGGATGCCTGGCCCGTACGTCGTCCGGCTCGAAACCCTGCCCCGGCTTGAGCGTCCCCGTCAGGAAGCCGTTGCCCAGCGGCATGGCGGCCAGAAAACCGACGCCCCGCGCCTCGCACCACGGCAGCAGCGCCGCCAGCGCCTCCGGCGACCACACCGAGAGTTCGGCCTCCACCGCGCTCACCGGAAAGACCTGCTGCACGCGCTCCAGCTGACGAATCGTTTCGTCGTACATCCGTGCCCCGGAACGCCGTGACGCCCGCGCCCCCACCGCGCATATCCCGAGCGCCCGCACCTTCCCCGCTCCGACCAGGTCCGCCATCGCTCCCCAGGTCTCCTCGACCGGCACCTCCGGATCCGGCCGGTGCAGCTGGTAGAGGTCGATCACATCGGTCTGCAGCCGCCGCAGAGAGGCGTCACAGGCCCGCCGTACGTACCCCGGCCGCCCATTGGCGACGATGTGCTGATCACCGACGAGCAGCCCGCACTTGGTCGAGACGAAGGCATCGGCGCGCCGCTCCCTGAGCACCCGCCCCAGCAGCAGCTCATTGGTGAACGGCCCGTACATGTCGGCCGTGTCGAGCAGGCTCGTCCCCTGGTCGAGCGCCGCGTGCACGGTACGGAGCGACCGGTCCCCGCGCTGCTGCGAACCGGTGTACGCCCAGCTCATCGGCATGCATCCGAGTCCGATCGCGCCCACTTCGAGCGCTGCCGCACCGATTGTCCTGCGCTCCAACTCCCCGTACCCCTCCCTCTGCCGCTCCCAAAACTAACCTCTGTGTCTCCCGGTCCTTCGCATAGCCTCCTGACCATGACTTCAGACGTATGGCTCCCCGTCCCCGCCGCCGGGATCGAAGGGCTCCCCGAGGGCTTCGACTACCGCTTCTGGGACGGTGGCCAGGACTTTCCCGCCGACCCCGCCGACTGCGCCTTCTACGTGGTCCCCTACATGAAGGGCCCCGAGACCGCGGTGCGCCCGCTCGCCGCGATGACGTCCCTGCGCGCCGTCCAGACGCTCTCCGCAGGCATAGACCACGTCCAGCCCGGCCTCGCCGCCCTGCACGCGGGCGTGCACCTGTGCAACGCCCGCGGTGTCCACGAGGCCAGCACCGCCGAGCTCACCCTCGCCCTGGTCCTCGCCTCGCTGCGCGGCATTCCCGGTTTCGTGCACGGCCAGGACAAGGAGGAGTGGCGGGCCGGCTTCTACCCCGCGCTCGCCGACAAGTCCGTCCTCATCGTCGGTTACGGCTCCATCGGCGCCGCCATCGAGGACCGGCTCACGCCTTTCGAGTGTGCGCGGGTGGCGCGCGTCGCGCGCTCCGCCCGTACAACGGAGCGCGGCCCCGTGCACCCACTGGCCGACCTCCCCGGACTGCTGCCCGGGGCGGACGTCGTGATTCTCTCCACCCCGCTCACCGAGGAGACCCAGGGGCTGGTGAACGCCGGCTTCCTGTCCCGCATGAAGGACGGAGCGCTGCTCGTGAACGTCGCCCGGGGTCCCGTCGTCGACACCAAGGCCCTCCTCGCCGAACTCGAATCGGGCCGGCTGCGCGCCGCCGCTCGTCGTCACCGACCCCGAGCCCCTTCCCGCAGGTCATCCCCTCTGGCACGCGCCCGGCGTCCTCATCAGCCCCCATGTCGGCGGCAGCACCTCGGCGTTCATGCCCCGCGCCAAGCGCCTGATGGCCGACCAGCTGACCCGGTTCGCCGCCGGTGAGCCGCTGCGCAACGTCGTCCTCACCACTCACTGACACCGGCTCGCGAACACGTTCCGAAGTCACCCGGATGCACCGTGTGCCGCCAACTCCATGATCGTCACGGAGCGTAGAGAACCTATGTCCCTGAGTGACGAGACTGGTGTATCGTCCGGACCAAGGGGCTGCGCCGCGCGATGTCACGGCGCTGGGGAGCGACCGGACTGTGAGGGGGGCGACGGGCGATGCACGGCGAATGGACCACCGATCCGACGCGGCAGGGCCACCGACGACAACCCTCGTACGATCCGGCGGACAGGCATGGCCCGCAGGTGCTTCCCGCACCTGCGGCGCCCGGGACGCCGCGCGTCAGGGCGGCCCGGTGAGTGCCCCCGGAGCGCTCCTCGCCCGGTACCAGGGGCCCGGCAGCGGAGCGGGCCTGCTCTGCCGGCTCGCGCTCGGCCTCGTCTGCGGGGCCTATGCCGTCGGCGCGGCCCTCGGCTGGGGGTCCGCCCGGGTCGCGCTCATCATGGGCGACTTCGGCCTCGCCGCCGCCGCCCTGGTCGCGGCGGTCTCCTGTTTCCTCTACGCACGCGCGCGCGAGAGCCGCTTCCGGCCCGCCTGGCTGCTGTTCGCGGTCTCCTCCGCGATGGCGGCCTGCGGGAACGCCGTCTGGGGCTGGTACGAAGTGGTGCTGGGCCGCGAGGTCCCCTCGCCCTCGGCCGCCGACTTCTTCTTCCTCTGCTTCGGCCCGCCGGCCATCGTCGGCCTGCTCGTCCTGGCCAAACGCCCTGTCACCCGGGCCGGCTGGGTGTGCCTCGCGCTCGACTCCTGGCTCATCGGCGGCTCGCTGCTCACGCTCTCCTGGAGCCTGGCCCTCGCGCACACCGCGCATTTCCAGGCCGAGAGCGTGGCCCACGCCGCCCTCTCCCTCGCCTACCCGCTGCTCGACATCGTGCTGGTCAGTATGGTGCTCGCGTTGCACTTCCGGCGTTCCAGCGCCAACCGCGCGGCGGTCAACACCGCGATAGCCGCCCTCGCCATGACCGTGCTGTGCGACGCGCTGTTCACCTCGCCCCTGCTGCGCGAGAACTACCGCTCGGGCCAGCTCCTCGACGCCGGCTGGTTCGCCGGCTCGCTGCTCCTCGCCGCGCGCCTGGGCGCGCGCCGCAGGGCGCGGCGGGGTCGAGGGCGCTCCGTACCACCGGGGCACGCGCAATCCGGGCAGCCGTCCCATCAGCGGCTCACTGTCCGCCCTCACGCCGTACCTCGCCGCCGCCGTCTGCACCCTGGGAATTCTCTACAACGTCGTCGACGGCCGCCGCGTGGACCGTGTGGTGATCTTCACCGGCTGTACGGTCGTGCTCGCCCTGGTCGTGCGCCAGGGCATCATGCTCGTCGACAACATCTCCCTCACCCAGGAACTGGCGCAGAAGGAGAACCACTTCCGCTCGCTGGTGCAGGGGTCGAGCGATGTGATCATGATCGCCGCACCCACCGGGGTGCTGCGTTACGTCAGCCCGGCCGCCTCCGGCGTCTACGGACGCGAGGCCGAGGAGCTCATCGGATCCGAGCTCGCCTCGCTCATCCACCCGGAGGACCTGGGCGGAGTCGTCCACGAGGTACGCCGTTTCCTGGCCGCGTCCCCCGCCCAGGAGCCGACCACCCGCATCGAATGCCGCTTCAGGTCGGGCACGGGGGAGTGGCTCAACGTCGAGTCCACCGTCAACCGGCACCAGGGCGGCCTGATCTTCAACAGCCGGGACGTGACCGAAAGAGTCCGCCTCCAGGCCCAGCTCCAGCACAACGCCGAACACGACCCGCTCACCGACCTTCCCAACCGCGCCCTGTTCACCGCACGCGTCCGCCAGGCCCTCGGCGGCCGCCGCCCCTGCGATCCCGGCACCGCCGTGCTCTACATCGACCTCGACGGCTTCAAGGGGGTGAACGACCGCCTCGGCCACCAGGCCGGCGACGAGCTGCTGATCCAGGCGGCCCGTCGCCTCCAGGAATCCGTGCGGTCGGGGGACACCGCGGCCCGGCTCGGCGGAGACGAGTTCGCCGCCCTCATCCTCGGCGAGGGGACCAGGGACCAGGCCACCCGCGAGTGCCAGGTCCACGAGATCGCCGAGCGGCTGCGCCTCACGCTCTCGCAGCCGTACCGGATCGACGGCAACGAGGTGCGCGTCGCCGCGTCCATCGGTATCGCCTTCGCAGAGGCCGGCGTCACCCACACCGACCTCATGCGCAACGCCGACCTCGCCATGTACCGGGCGAAGGCCGGCGGCAAGGACCGGGTCGAGCTGTACGCGCCGCAGATGCAGGCCGAGGTGATCCGCAGGACCGAACAGGCCATCCGGCTGCGCACCGCGCTCCACGACGGCGAGTTCGCGCTGCTCCACCAGCCGGTGGTGAGCCTCACCACCGGCCGGGTGGTCTCCGTCGCCGCCCAGGCCCGCTGGCGCTCCACCCAGGGCATCCTCTTCACGCCCGCCGAGTTCCTCAGAGTGGCCGACACCGGCGACGCCCAGGAGAGCGTCCGCACTGCCGAGCTCGGCCGGTGGCTCCTCGAAGAGGCGGTCGAGCAGGCGGCGGAGCGCAACCGGGCGGGCCACGAGGTGCCCGTGACGGTCCGGCTCTCGGCCCGCAGGCTGGTGGACAAGTCCCTGCCGCTCGACTCCATCGAGGCCCTCCTCACCCGGCACGGCCTGCCCTCGGGCTCGCTGATCATCGAGCTGGCCGACAGCGACCCCCGGATCTCCTTCGAGGAGCTGGAGCGGCGCCTGGTGGCGCTGCGCAGGCTCGGGGTGCGGATCGCGCTGGACGGGTTCGGCAGCGGGTACGCCGCCATCAACGCGCTGCGCCGGCTCCCCGTCGACGTACTGAAACTGGACCGCGGTCTGGTCGAGGGGGTCGTCGAGTCGGCGCGGCTGCACAAGATCACCAGCGGGCTGCTGCGGATCGCCTGCGACCTGGGGATGCAGTCCGTGGCGGACGGCGTGGACGTGCCGGAGCAGGTCCTCGCCCTGCGCGCCATGGGATGCACGCACGGGCAGGGGATGGCCTTCTCGGGGCCGCTCGACGAGTACCGGCTGCGGCGGGCGCTCGTGCGCGGGCAGTTCCCCGTACCGGGCAAGGAGGCGCTGCCCGTCCTCGTGGGTGGACCGGGCGGATCACTTCCCGTACGTCATGCGGGCGGGAACGGAAGCGAAACGATCACACGTCCTCCAATGCGCTCAAATAGTGAGACGCCCGTCCCACCTACTTGACAGGCACCGGGCGCCGGAGGGAGGGTCAGTGCCATGCGCACCCGAATTCTCGTACTTGGAAAGCGCGTCGGCTGAAGCAGAGCACGCACATGCAGCTCTGCGGACCGCACCGGCGCGCTCCCCTCGCTTGCCTCACGGCACGGGGGGTTTTTTGTTGCACTGGCACTCCCCAAACCCTCGCAAAACCCTCAGCTTCGAGAAGAGAATGCCGATGACCGAGCAGGCCTCCGGGGCCCACCATCCGCAGCCGCGGCCCCGCAACGGCGGAAACCACGCCACCGCTGTCGAGTACGTGACGGGCGCCCAGTCGCTCATCCGCTCTCTCGAGGAAGTGGGCGCCGACACGGTATTCGGCATTCCCGGCGGCGCCATCCTGCCGGCGTACGACCCGCTGATGGACTCCACGAAGGTCCGCCACGTCCTGGTCCGCCACGAGCAGGGCGCGGGCCACGCGGCGACCGGTTACGCGCAGGCCACCGGCAAGGTCGGCGTCTGCATGGCCACTTCGGGGCCCGGCGCCACGAACCTGGTCACGCCGATCGCCGACGCCCACATGGACTCCGTCCCCATGGTCGCGATCACCGGCCAGGTCGCCTCCAAGGCGATCGGCACGGACGCCTTCCAGGAGGCGGACATCGTCGGCATCACGATGCCGATCACCAAGCACAACTTCCTGGTCACCAAGGCCGAGGACATCCCGCGCACCATCGCCGAGGCCTTCCACATCGCCTCGACGGGCCGCCCGGGCCCGGTCCTGGTCGACATCGCCAAGGACGCCCTCCAGGCGAAGACCACGTTCAGCTGGCCGCCCAGCCAGGACCTGCCCGGCTACCGCCCGGTGACCAAGCCGCACGCCAAGCAGATCCGCGAGGCCGCCAAGCTGATCGTCCAGGCCAAGCGGCCCGTGCTGTACGTCGGCGGCGGCGTCATGAAGGCGAACGCCACCGCGGAGCTGAAGGTCCTCGCCGAGCTCACCGGCGCCCCCGTCACCACCACCCTGATGGCGCTGGGCTCCTTCCCCGACAGCCACCCGCTGCACGTGGGAATGCCGGGCATGCACGGAGCGGTCACCGCCGTCACCGCGCTGCAGCGGGCCGACCTGATCGTCGCCCTCGGAGCCCGCTTCGACGACCGCGTCACCGGCAAGCTGGACAGCTTCGCCCCGTACGCCAAGATCGTCCACGCCGACATCGACCCGGCCGAGATCGGCAAGAACCGGGCCGCGGACGTGCCGATCGTCGGTGACGCCCGCGAGGTCATCGCCGACCTCGTCCAGGCCGTCCAGGCCGAGCACACCGAGGGCAACACCGGCGACTACGAAGCCTGGTGGCACGACCTCAACCGCTGGCGGGACACCTACCCGCTCGGCTACGACCTGCCGGAGAACGGTCAGCTCTCCCCGCAGCAGGTCATCCAGCGCATCGGCCAGCTCGCCCCCGAGGGCACCATCTACGCCGCGGGCGTCGGCCAGCACCAGATGTGGGCCTCGCACTTCATCCAGTACGAGCAGCCCGCCACCTGGCTCAACTCCGGTGGCGCCGGCACGATGGGGTACGCGGTCCCGGCCGCCATGGGCGCCAAGGCCGGCATGCCGGAGCGTACGGTCTGGGCCATCGACGGCGACGGCTGCTTCCAGATGACCAACCAGGAACTCACCACCTGCGCGCTCAACAACATCCCGATCAAGGTCGCGATCATCAACAACGGCGCGCTCGGGATGGTCCGCCAGTGGCAGACCCTCTTCTACAACCAGCGCTACTCCAACACCGTGCTGCACAGCGGTCCGGGCGCCGACGGCAAGCAGCCCAGCGCGGGCACCCGCGTCCCGGACTTCGTGAAGCTGTCCGAGGCCATGGGCTGCCACGCGATCCGCTGTGAGGACCCGGCCGATCTCGACAGGGTCATCGCCGAGGCCAATGCCGTCAACGACCGTCCGGTCGTGGTCGACTTCATCGTGCACGAGGACGCCATGGTGTGGCCGATGGTGGCCGCGGGCACCTCCAACGACGAGGTCATGGCCGCCCGCGGGGTCCGCCCCGACTTCGGCGACAACGAAGACGACTGAGCAGACGAGAGAGAGACTCAACGCCCATGTCCAAGCACACCCTCTCCGTCCTGGTCGAGAACAAGCCGGGCGTCCTCGCCCGGATCACGGCCCTGTTCTCCCGCCGCGGATTCAACATCGACTCCCTCGCGGTCGGCACCACCGAGCACCCCGAGATCTCGCGCATCACCATCGTGGTGAACGTGATCGAGGCCCTGCCGCTGGAGCAGGTGACGAAGCAGCTGAACAAGCTCGTCAACGTACTGAAGATCGTCGAACTGGAGCCGGGCGCCGCGATCCAGCGTGAGCTCGTCCTCGTGAAGGTGCGGGCCGACAACGAGACCCGCTCGCAGATCGTCGAGATCGTCCAGCTGTTCCGCGCCAAGACCGTCGACGTCTCCCCGGAGGCCGTGACGATCGAGGCGACGGGCGGCGCCGACAAGCTCGAAGCGATGCTCAAGATGCTGGAGCAGTTCGGCATCAAGGAACTGGTCCAGTCCGGGACGATCGCCATAGGGCGCGGCTCCCGGTCGATCACGGACCGCAGCCTGCGGGCCCTCGACCGCTCGGCCTGACCGGAATCCGGTCCCGCTGTTCGCATGGCGAGACCCAAAATCTTTCATTCCGCACCCCGCCGTACGGTGGGACGCACCACCAGCACACAAGGAGAATCCCAGTGGCCGAGCTGTTCTACGACGACGATGCCGACCTGTCCATCATCCAGGGCCGCAAGGTCGCGGTGATCGGTTACGGCAGCCAGGGCCACGCCCACGCGCTGTCGCTCCGTGACTCGGGTGTCGACGTCCGCGTCGGTCTGCACGAGGGCTCCAAGTCCAAGGCGAAGGCCGAGGAGCAGGGCCTGCGCGTGGTCACGCCGACCGAGGCCGCGGCCGAGGCCGACGTCATCATGATCCTCATCCCGGACCCGATCCAGGCCCAGGTCTACGAGGAGTCCATCAAGGACAACCTCAAGGACGGCGACGCGCTGTTCTTCGCCCACGGCTTCAACGTCCGCTTCGGCTTCATCAAGGCCCCGGCCGGCGTCGACGTCGCCCTCGTCGCCCCCAAGGGCCCGGGTCACCTGGTCCGCCGTCAGTACGAGGAAGGCCGCGGCGTTCCGGCGATCGCCGCCGTCGAGCAGGACGCCACCGGCAGCGCCTTCGCGCTGGCGCTCTCGTACGCCAAGGCCATCGGCGGCACCCGCGCGGGCGTCATCAAGACGACCTTCACCGAGGAGACCGAGACCGACCTGTTCGGTGAGCAGGCCGTGCTCTGCGGCGGTGCGTCGGCGCTCGTGAAGGCGGGCTTCGAGACCCTGGTCGAGGCCGGTTACCAGCCGGAGATCGCGTACTTCGAGTGCCTGCACGAGCTGAAGCTCATCGTGGACCTCATGTACGAGGGCGGCCTGGAGAAGATGCGCTGGTCGGTCTCCGAGACCGCCGAGTGGGGCGACTACGTCACCGGCCCCCGCATCATCACCGACCAGACCAAGGCCGAGATGAAGAAGGTCCTCGCCGAGATCCAGGACGGCACCTTCGCCAAGAACTGGATGGACGAGTACCACGGCGGTCTGAAGAAGTACAACGAGTACAAGACGCAGGACTCCGAGCACCTGCTGGAGACCACCGGCAAGGAGCTCCGCAAGCTCATGAGCTGGGTCGACAACGACGAGGCGTAAGTCTCGGACACGGGGGCCGCGGCGTATCGCCGCGGCCCTTCGTGCACAACTGGACAGAACGTCCAGCCACGGACGGGTGATCCTTCCGCTGAGGCGGAAGACCACGTACCTGGCGCCACTAGACTGCTTCATACATACACGCGTCAGGCCCACAGCGTCGTGCGTCTTCCACGCGGCTAGCCCCTCCACCGCCTGCGGCCGTCGGGACGGCCGTCCTCCCCCGTAGCTTTGAGAGCACGGGTGGGGCCCCCATGGACCAGTGAGGACTCACGTGAGCTCGAAACCTGTCGTACTCATCGCTGAAGAGCTGTCGCCGGCCACAGTCGACGCCCTGGGCCCGGACTTCGAGATCCGGCACTGCAACGGCGCCGACCGGGCAGAGCTCCTGCCGGCCATCGCCGACGTGGACGCGATTCTCGTCCGCTCCGCCACCAAGGTCGACGCCGAGGCCATCGCCGCGGCGAAGAAGCTCCGCGTCGTCGCCCGCGCCGGCGTCGGCCTCGACAACGTCGACGTCTCCTCCGCCACCAAGGCCGGCGTGATGGTCGTCAACGCGCCGACGTCCAACATCGTCACCGCCGCCGAGCTCGCCTGCGGCCTGCTCGTCGCCACCGCGCGCAACATCCCGCAGGCCAACACCGCCCTGAAGAACGGCGAGTGGAAGCGCTCGAAGTACACGGGCGTCGAGCTGAGCGAGAAGACCCTGGGCGTCGTCGGCCTCGGCCGCATCGGTGTCCTGGTCGCGCAGCGCATGTCGGCCTTCGGCATGAAGATCGTCGCGTACGACCCCTACGTGCAGCCCGCGCGCGCCGCCCAGATGGGCGTCAAGCTGCTCTCGCTCGACGAGCTGCTCGCGGTGTCGGACTTCATCACCGTCCACCTCCCCAAGACCCCCGAGACGCTCGGCCTCATCGGCGACGAAGCGCTCCACAAGGTCAAGCCCGAGGTCCGCATCGTCAACGCCGCCCGCGGTGGCATCGTCGACGAGGCGGCGCTGTACTCGGCCCTCAAGGAGGGCCGGTCGCCGGTGCGGGCCTCGACGTGTACGCGAAGGAGCCCTGCACCGACTCCCCGCTGTTCGAGCTCGACCAGGTCGTCTGCACGCCGCACCTCGGCGCCTCCACCGACGAGGCCCAGGAGAAGGCGGGCATCGCGGTCGCCAAGTCCGTGCGCCTCGCGCTCGCCGGTGAGCTCGTGCCGGACGCGGTCAACGTCCAGGGCGGTGTCATCGCCGAGGACGTACGCCCCGGCCTGCCGCTCGCCGAGAAGCTCGGCCGGATGTTCACCGCGCTCGCGGGCGAGGTCGCGGTGCGCCTCGACGTCGAGGTGTACGGCGAGATCACGCAGTACGACGTCAAGGTGCTGGAACTCTCCGCGCTGAAGGGCGTGTTCGAGGACGTGGTGGACGAGACCGTCTCCTACGTCAACGCGCCGCTCTTCGCCCAGGAGCGTGGCGTGGAGGTCCGCCTCACGACGAGCTCGGAGTCCCCGGACCACAAGAACGTCGTCACCGTGCGCGGCACGCTCTCCGGCGGTGAGGAGGTCTCGGTCTCCGGCACGCTGGCGGGCCCCAAGCACCTCCAGAAGATCGTCGGCATCGGCGAGCACGACATCGACCTGACCCTGGCCGACCACATGGTCGTCCTGCGCTACCAGGACCGTCCGGGCGTCGTCGGCACGGTGGGCCGCATCCTCGGCGAGGCAGGCCTGAACATCGCGGGCATGCAGGTCTCCCGCGCGGACCAGGGCGGCGAGGCACTGGCCGTCCTCTCCGTGGACGACACCGTCCCGCCGGCCGTCCTCACCGAGATCGCCAACGAGATCGGCGCCTCCTCGGCCCGCTTCGTGAACCTCTCGGACTGACCCGGCTCCGGTCCGGCCCGTCCCGGGCACCGGCGCGTGGAGGGGGGCCGGCCGGCTCTCCGTTCCCGGAGCGCGTCACAGGCGTGCGGCCTTGAGGGACATGTGCAGCAGCAGCCGGTCCTCGCCGTCGTGGAGGTCGAGGCCGGTGAGCTGCTCCACGCGTGACAGGCGGTAGTAGAGCGTCTGGCGGTGGATGTTCAGCGTGCTCGCGGTGCGGCCCGCCTGGCCCGCGCAGTCCAGGAACACTTCGGCGGTACGGGCGAGTTCGGCGTGCGCGGGTTCCAGCAGCGGGCGTACGGCAGGTCGACGGGGTGGCCGGGCCCGCTGTCGGGGAGCGCGGCCAGCAGGCGGTACGGACCGATCCCCGACCACTCCGCGACCGGTCCGAGACGGGGCCGCGCCAGGGCCGCGCGGGCCGCGGCCGAGGCTTCCCGCCAGGCTCCGGGCAGCTCGTCCAGTGTGTGCACGGGGCTGCCGATGCCGACGACCGGGCCCGCCGCGGCGAGCAGGTTGCCGGCCGCCAGGCGGGCGGGGGAGAGGTCGGCCTGCGTACGGATCCTGATCAGGGCGGCGAGGCGCGGGCCGGCCGGACCGGGCACCGGGAGCAGACAGAGGGCGGCCGCGCCCGGGACCGTGCGCACACCCGGAACGGGCTGCGCCCAGGGGGCGACGCACAGCAGGGCGTACGGGCCGCCGTCGCCCAGCGCCGCGCCCAGTGAGGCCCGCGCGGAGGCCCGGCTCTCGGCGACTCCGAGACGAGCAGGGTCAGCAGGTACGGGCCGAGGTCGGCGCGGGCGCGGGCCTCGTCCGCCAGGAGCGCCCCGATCCGGGCGCAGACCGCCATCGCCGAGGCCGGCACGGGAGCCGGCGGGCCGTCGCCCCCGGCGAGCAGCCACACGTAACCGTGGACCGTGCCCCGGTGCCGTACGGGAAGGCAGAGCCGGCCGCGCAGCACCCCGGCCGCGGGGTCGGCGGGGATGTACACCGGGCTTTCCGCCGTGGCGATGCCGAACTTCTCGAACCAGGCACGCACCTCGGCCGTCGAGCGGCGGGTGAGGATCGAGCGCGTACGGACCGGGTCCAGGGTGGTTTCGTCGAAGTCGCTGTCGCTGTCGTGGGCGCCGAACGCGATCAGCCGGAAATCGCGGTCCTCCAGTGTCGCGGGGGCGCCGAGCAGCGCCGAGATCTCGTCGACCAGGTCCTGGTAATCGCCTTTCACGCTTCTCATTCTCGCACCCTTTCAGACATTTGTATGAGGTAAGGGCCGGGGATGCGTGACAGCTGTCGATGGTCCAGGATTCGAGCGATCCCTAGATTTCACGGTGGTTATCCGTGCCGTGCCGGTCTTGGCCGGTCACGGCCCCTTCTGAGTCTTTTCCGTGGAGGTGCCCCGTGCTGGGTCCCGTGATCCTTGCCGCTTCGCGCAGCGCAAAATGCGCCGTTTCGTGTCGGCGGCTCCGGGGACCAAGCAGGTCGTCGGCCGGTTCATCGCCGGCGAGACGGTCGAGCAGGTCATTCCGATCGTCCGGGACGCCGCCGACAAGGGGCTGGAAGTCACCCTGGACGTCGTGGGCGAGGACATCACCACGCGCGAGCAGGCCTTCGCCGCCCGCGACGCGTACCTGGAGCTGGTCGAGCGCCTCAAGGGCCTGGGGCTGGGCGAGCGGGCCGAGATGTCCGTGAAGCTGTCGATGTTCGGCCAGTCCCTCCCGTCTCCCGCCGCCACCCCCAACGGAGGGCCCTCCGGGCCCGCCCCCCAATTCCCGGGCGGCCACGAGCTGGCGCTCGCCAACGTCCGCCCGGTCGTCGAGGCCGCCGCCGCGATCGGCACCACGGTCACGCTGGACGCCGAGGACCACACCACCCTCGACTCGATGTTCGCCATCCACGAGGAGCTGCGGAAGGACTTCCCGCAGACCGGCTGCGTGATCCAGGCCTACCTGTTCCGCACCGAGGACGACGCGCGTCGCCTCGCCGCGAACGGCAGCCGCGTCCGTATCGTGAAGGGTGCCTACAAGGAGCCCGCCACCGTCGCGTTCCAGGACAAGGCCGAGATCGACAAGGCGTACGTCCGGATCCTGAAGATCCTCATGGCGGGCGACGGGTACCCGATGATCGGGTCGCACGACCCGCGGCTGATCGCCGTCAGCCAGGAGCTCGCGCGGCGCGCCGGGCGCAAACTGGATGAGTACGAGTTCCAGATGCTGTACGGGATCCGCAGCGAGGAGCACGTGCGGCTCGCGGCGGAGGGCCACCGGATGCGTGTGTACACCGCGTACGGCACCGACTGGTACGGCTACTTCATGCGACGCCTCGCGGAGAAGCCGGCCAACCTGCTGTTCTTCGTCCGCTCGATGATCACCAAGAACTGACCCAGGCTGACCCAAGGGCCGAGCCCTTCCACCCCTCACAAAGGAGTCAAGGAACTCATGGACGCTGTGACCCAGGTCCCCGCCCCGGTCAACGAGCCGGTGCACACCTACGCCCCGGGTTCGCCGGAGCGCGCGCGCCTCGAAGCCAAGCTCAAGGAGCTGGCCGAGAACCCCGTCGACCTCCCGATGACGATCAACGGTGAGAAGCGGATGGGCGGCGGCGAGCGTTTCGACGTCGTACAGCCGCACAACCACAAGGCCGTCCTCGGCACCGCCGCCCACGCCACGCAGCAGGACGCCAAGGACGCGATCGACGCCGCGCTGGCCGCCGCTCCGGCGTGGCGCGCGATGTCCTTCGACGACCGCGCCGCGATCATCCTGCGCGCCGCCGAGCTGCTGTCGGGCCCGTGGCGCGAGACGCTCGCCGCCTCGACCATGCTCGGCCAGTCGAAGACCGTCCAGCAGGCCGAGATCGACACCCCGTGCGAGCTCGTCGACTTCTGGCGCTTCAACGTCAAGTACGCCCGCGACCTGCTCGCCGAGCAGCCGCCGGCGAACGCCCCGGGTGTGTGGAACCGGCTGGACCACCGTCCGCTGGAGGGCTTCGTCTACGCGATCACGCCCTTCAACTTCACCGCCATCGCGGGCAATCTGCCGACCGCTCCCGCCCTGATGGGCAACGTCGTGGTCTGGAAGCCGTCCCCGACGCAGACGCACGCCGCCGTGCTGCTGATGCAGCTCCTGGAGGAGGCCGGTCTGCCCAAGGGCGTCATCAACCTGGTCACCGGTGACGGCATCGAGGTCTCCGAGGTCGCCCTCAACCACCGCGACCTGGCCGGCATCCACTTCACCGGCTCGACCAAGACCTTCCAGTACCTCTGGAAGACGGTCGGCAACAACATCGAGAAGTACCGCACGTACCCGCGTCTCGTCGGCGAGACCGGCGGCAAGGACTTCGTCGTCGCGCACCCGAGCGCCGACCGCGCCGTCCTGAAGACCGCGCTGACCCGCGGTTCCTTCGAGTTCCAGGGGCAGAAGTGCTCCGCGTCCTCGCGTGCGTACATCCCGGCCTCGATCTGGAACGACGGCTTCAAGGAGGAGTTCGCGGCCGAGGTCGACTCCATCGCCATGGGAGACGTCACCGACCTGTCGAACTTCATCGGCGCCGTCATCGACGAGCGTTCGTTCGCCAAGAACAAGGCCGCGATCGACCGGGCCGCCGCCGACCCGACCTGCACGATCGTCGCGGGCGGCACGTACGACGACTCGGTCGGCTACTTCGTCCGCCCGACGGTCATCGCCTGCACGGACCCTTCGAGCGAGGTCTTCACGACCGAGTACTTCGGCCCGATCCTCGCCGTCCACGTCTACGAGGACGAGAAGTACGACGCCATGCTGGAGCAGATGGAGTCGGCGTCCGACTACGCGCTGACCGGCGCCGTCATCTCGGGCGACCGCGCGGCCGCGGCGTACACGATGGACAAGCTCCGCTACGCGGCGGGCAACTTCTACATCAACGACAAGTCGACCGGCGCCGTCGTCGGCCAGCAGCCCTTCGGCGGCGGCCGCGCGTCCGGCACCAACGACAAGGCGGGCGCGCCCCAGAACCTCCAGCGCTGGACCCTGACCCGG
>RHMC01000239.1 GCA_003719395.1 Streptomyces altiplanensis | reverse complement strand
GCCCCCAGGCGCCTGGGGGCCGGTGGTCACCGCCCGACCGGGGTCGGTCAGTAGTTGATGCCGTCGTTCCCGAAGGCCGGGTTGAGGGCGCCGATGACGTTGACGGTGTTGCCGACGACGTTCACCGGGACGTGAACCGGGACCTGGACCAGGTTGCCGGAGCCGACGCCCGGGGACTGGACGGCCGTGCCGTGGGCGTGCGCGCCGCCCTCGGTGGCGGAGGCAACGCCGGCGCCGGCGGCGAGGAGGCCACCCGCGACCATGGTGACAGCAGCGGCCTTCTTCAGGTTCTTCACTTCAGGATCCTCCTAGACGTCGCCGCGGCCAGCCGCCGCAGCACGTCATGGAAAACGCCCGGAGGCCCGTCAGGATGCGCCATTCGGGGGACATATACCCGACAGTATGAATCTCGGTCCGGGGCGCAGATCGTCCGCTTAACCCGTAATCCCATGTCGGACGGCCCACAGCGCCGCCTGGGTCCGGTCGGAGAGGTCCAGTTTCATCAGGATGTTCGAAACGTGGGTCTTCACGGTCTTCTCCGAGAGGACCAGCGCGCGGGCGATCTCCCGGTTGGAGCGGCCGTCCGCGATCAGGGTCAGCACTTCCCGCTCCCGTTCGGTGAGCGTGCTTCCCCGGCCCGTGCCGCTGTTCCCGTCCTCCTGGGAGAGCAGGGCCCCCGCGACCTCCGGCTGGAGGAGGACATGGCCCGCGTGTACGGAGCGGATCGCGCCGGCCAGGGCGTCCGGGTCCACGTCCTTGTAGACGTAGCCCGAGGCACCGGCGCGCAGGGCGGGGACGACGGTGCGCTGCTCGGTGAAGCTGGTGACGATCAGGACCTTGGCGGGGTTGGCGAGCTCACGGAGTCTGCGCAGGGCGTCGATGCCGTCGGTGCCGGGCATCTTGATGTCCATGAGAACGACGTCGGGGCGCAGCTCCTCGGCGCGGGCGACCCCCTCCGCCCCGTCCCCGGCCTCCCCGACGACCTCGATGTCGTCCTGGATCTCCAGGAACGTGCGCAGGCCGCGGCGTACGACCTGGTGATCGTCGACCAGCAGGACGCGGATTCCGGTCTTTGACGGTCGTGCGGCCTCAGCCACCGGGGACCTCCATCTCGATCGTGGTGCCCTTGCCGGGCGCCGATTCCACAGTGAGCCTGCCGCCCGCGCCGCCGGCGCGGTCGCGCATCGAGACCAGGCCGAGGTGGCGGCCCGCTCTGCGTACGGTCTTCGGGTCGAAGCCGCTGCCGTCGTCCGTGATTCTGAGCCGGGCGCCCTGGCCGTTCTTTTCGAGTACGACGTCGACGTGGGCCGCGCCCGAGTGGCGCAGGGCGTTGTGCAGGGCCTCCTGGGCGACGCGCAGGAGGGCTTCCTCCTGGGCCGCGGGCAGAGCCCGTACGCCGGAGCTGGTGAAGGTCACCCGGGCCGTGTGGGCGCGGTCCATGACCTGGATCTGGGTGCGCAGGGTGGCGATCAGGCCGTCCTCGTCGAGGGCCGCGGGGCGGAGCTCGACGACCGCGAGCGCGCAGTTCGTCGGCCGCCTCGGCGGCGAGCGCGGCCACCTGCTGGAGTTCGCCCTTGGCGCGGGCCGGGTCGCGGTCGACGAGGGCTGCGGCGGCCTGGGCGGTCAGGCGCAGGGAGAAGAGCTTCTGGCTCACGGCGTCGTGCAGTTCGTGGGCCAGGCGGGAGCGTTCCTCCGCGATGGTGAGCTCGCGGCTGCGCTCGTAGAGACGGGCGTTGGTCAGGGCGATCGCGGCGTGCTGGGCGAGCATGCCGAGCAGTTCCTCGTCGTCCTCGGTGAAACCGCAGGCGCCTTCGGGCTTGGGGCAGCGCTTGTTGGCGAGGAAGAGCGCACCGATCACTTCGTCGCCGTCGCGGATGGGCAGGCCCAGGAAGTCGGACATGTCGGGGTGGGCGGAGGGCCAGCCCTCGAAGCGGGGGTCCTTGCGTACGTCGGCGAGGCGCTCGGTGGCGGCGCCGTGCAGCATCGCGGCGAGGATGCCGTGCTGGCGGGGCAGCGGGCCGATGGCCTTCCACTGTTCGTCGCTGACGCCGTCGACCACGAACTGGGCGAAGCCGCCGTGGTCGTCGGGGACGCCCAGTGCGGCGTACTCCGCGTCCAGGAGCTCACGGGCGGAGGCGACGATCGTCTTGAGGACGTCGCGCACTTCCAGGTGCCGGCTCATCGCGAGCAGTGCGGTGCTCACGGCGGTGAGACCGGAGCGCGGGGAGGGGGTCTCCCCTGCTCGAACGGGACGGTGAGCTCGGGGGCGGTTCATGTGGTTACCGTACCGGCGGGGTGCGGCGGCCGTATCGGACCCGGGGCTCCGGCGCCGGGACGCAGGTCGTAGGCCGAAGGGCCCTGGCGCGGTGGGACCGGCGCAGGAGGCGCCGGGCGGGGACGGGTTCCTACGTTGAGGGCACACCGATGCGGCGAAGGTGCGACGGAGGAGATGTCTGCCATGCCGGTTGCGATCGTCACGGGGGCCTCGAAGGGACTGGGGCGGGCGCTGGGGGCGGCGCTCGCGGAGCGGGGCTGGGACCTGGTGCTGGACGCCAGGACCGGGGCCGTGCTGGAGGACGCGGCGCGGGAGGCGCGCGCGTACGGGACGCGGGTGGTGGCCGTGGCCGGGGATGTCACCGATGCCGCGCACCGGGCTGAGCTGGTGGCCGCCGCGCGCGGGTCCGGCGGGCTGGACCTGCTGGTCAACAACGCGAGCGCGCTGGGTGCGGAGCCGCTCGTACGGCTGGAGGCGCTGCCGCTGGAGGGGCTGCGGGCGGCGCTGGAGACGAATGTGGTGGCGGCGCTCGGGCTCGTGCAGGAAGCACTGCCGCTGCTGCGGGACGCCGGGGGCGCGGTGGTCTCGGTGAGTTCGGACGCGGCGGTGGAGGCGTACGGGACCTGGGGCGGATACGGGGCTTCGAAGGCCGCGCTCGACCGGCTGTCGGCGGTACTGGCGCAGGAGGAGCCGGGGCTGCGGGTGTGGGCGGTCGATCCGGGCGACATGCGGACCGGCCTGTACGCGGCGGCCGTCCCGGACGACGACGCGTGGCGGCCGGAACCCGGTTCTGTGGTCCCGGCCTTCCTGCGGCTGCTCGACGAGCGGCCCGCGAGCGGGCGGTACGCGGCGACGGCGCTGCTGGAGCGGGAGGCGGACCGGTGAGGGGGGCGGGAAGGGCGCCCGGCCGTGCTCGGCGGGCTGCGCGTACCGGAGGAGCTGTCGGCGCGCGTGCCCGCGGAGGAGCGCGGCGCGGGGCGTGACGATGTGCGGCTGCTGGTGTCGCGGGGTACGGAGGTCGCGCACCACGCGTTCCGGGAGCTGGCCGGGCTGCTGCGGGCCGGGGACGTACTGGTGGTGAATACGTCGCCCACGCTGCCTGCGGCGGAGGACCGGGTGGATCGGGGCGGGTCCGGGTGCGGCCCCTCTCCCGGCTCCCGCCCCGGTCGCCGCTTCGGCCTCCGCTCCGGTCGCCGGGAGCCGTGTGGTGGTGCACTTCTCCACCGAAGGGGACGACCGGCGCTGGGCCGTCGAGCTCCGCAGCCCCGTGGAGACGGGGGCCACGCGACCGCGGCGCGGCGGGCCCGCGGGGACCGTGGTGGGGCTGCCCGGCGGTGGGCGGCTGGTGCTGGAGGAACCGGCCGGGCCCGGCGGGGACCGGCTGTGGTGGGTGCGGGTGTCCGTCGTGGGCGTGCGGGACGTGCCGGGCTGCTGGACGGTACGGGCGGCCCATCCGGTACGGGTACACGGAGCGGGACCAGCCGCTGTCGGCGTACCAGACGGTCTTCGCGCTGCCCCGCCCCGACGGGGCGGGCTCGGCGGAGATGCCGAGCGCGGGGCGGCCCTTCACGGCGGCGATGGTGGCGGAGCTGGTGAGCCGGGGCGTGCAGTTCGCGCCGCTCACCCTTCATACGGGCGTCGCCTCGGCCGAGGCGCACGAGCCGCCGTACCCGGAGCGTTTCGAGGTGCCGGCCTCGACGGCCCGGCTGGTGAATGCCGCGCGGGCGGCGGGCGGGAGGGTCGTCGCGGTCGGGACGACGGCGGTGCGGGCCCTGGAGTCGGCGGCCGGTCCCGACGGGGTGGTGCGTGAGGCCGCGGGCCGGACCGCTCTGGTGGTCACCCCGGAGTGCGGCGTACGCGTCGTGGACGGGCTGCTGACCGGGCTGCACGAGCCGCAGGCATCGCATGTGCTGATGCTGGAGGCGATCGCGGGGCGGGCCGCGCTGGACCGCGGTTACGCCGAGGCGCTGAGGCATCTCTACCTCTGGCACGAGTTCGGCGACGTGCACCTCGTCCTCCCGAAGGAAAGCCCTCACGCTGGGCATCGCAAGAGCAACTATTGGTGAGATCGCCGGGCGCCCCGTGTGAGCCCGCGCATAGGATCCAGATCACTTACGAAGGGCCGTAGTGGATCGATAAGGGGTGTTTGGGCTCGATATTGCCCGGCACCAGGCAGGTGTGCAAGGGTCCTGGACCACTACCGGGGATCGTACGTCACACCTTTGCCACAGGATTTTGCGGACGCTAACAATGGCTCCCGTCGCTGACTCCGCGGCTTCCGCTATTCGAAGAGGTACGTCTGCATGTCTGCGTTTCGCACCCTTGGTCATGGCCGTCTGAACAAGAACCACAAGTTCTCGATCGCCGGTGTCGCCACCCTCGGCGCCGCCGCCCTCACGTTCTCGCTCGTCCCGGGCAACGCATCCGCCGAGTCCGAGACCCAGGCCGTCGCCGCCGCGCCGGTGGCATGGTCGGCGGCCGCCGGCAGCGCCCAGGCCAAGACGGTGCACACGAGCATCACGCAGCAGCAGGTCGAGCCGTATGGCCAAGGCCGTGGCCGACGCGAGGGCGAAGGCCGACGCGAAGGTGGCGGCTCAGGCCAAGGTGAAGGCCGCAGCCGAAGCGAAGGCCAAGGCCGCGGCGAAGAAGCGCGCCGACGAGCGGGCGGCCGCGAGCCGCGCCGCCGCGCGCAAGCCGGTCTACGCGAACAACCTCGACGGGTGGATCCGTGAGGCGATGTCCATCATGAAGAAGCACAACATTCCCGGTTCCTACGAGGGCATCCACCGCAACATCATCCGCGAGTCCTCCGGCAACCCGCGCGCGATCAACAACTGGGACATCAACGCCATCAACGGCATCCCGTCCAAGGGTCTGCTCCAGGTCATCAAGCCGACCTTCGACGCCTACCACGTCGCAGGCACGAAGCACGACCAGTACGACCCGGTCGCCAACATCGTCGCCGCCTGCAACTACGCGGCCGACCGCTACGGCTCCATGGACAACGTCAACAGCGCCTACTGAGCCTGACGTCCGAGCGCGTACGAAAGGGCGGCACCCGCGTGGGGTGCCGCCCTTCGGCGTGTCCGGTGGCCGGGTGCCGTTACTTGCGCATGACCTCGGGCTCGTGGCGGCGCAGCAGGCGCACCACCACGAAGCCGCAGAGGACGCCGATGCCGAGCAGTACGCCCATGTCGGTCACCCACTGGCCCGCGGTGTGGTCCCACAGGCCGTCGAGGTTGTCCGGGTCCCAGGGCGCGACGACGTTGAGCTGCGCCGTGGTGCCCAGGGCGGCGACGGCCCAGCGCGACGGCATCAGCCAGGCGATCTGCTCGATGCCGGGGCTGTCGTGGAGCTGGAAGAGGACACCGGTGAAGACCAGCTGGACGATCGCGAACATGACCAGCAGCGGCATGGTCTTCTCGGCGGTCTTCACCAGGGCGGAGATGACCAGGCCGAACATCATCGAGGTGAATCCGAACGCGCTGATGACCAGGGTCATCTCGACGACCGGGTACTCCTCGAGGAGGACACCCTCGGTCGGCAGCTTCGCGCGGGCGCCGAAGCCGATCGCCGCGAGGATCACGCCCTGCAGGGCGGTGATCACACCGAGGACGATGACCTTGGACATGAGGTACGCGGAACGGGAGAGGCCGGTGGCCCTTTCCCGCTCGTAGATGACCCGTTCCTTGATCAGCTCACGGACGGAGTTGGCTGCGCCGGAGAAGCAGGCGCCGACCGCGAGGATCAGCAGGATCATGCCGGCGTCCTTGTTGATCAGCCTGTTCCTCTCCGGACCGAAGCCCAGACCGCTGTCCGCCGGGATCACGGTGCTGACGATGCCCAGCACCGCCGGGAGGACCAGCATGAGGCCGATGAAGCCCTTGTCGGAGACGATCACCGACACATAGCGGCGGATCAGGGTCCACAGCTGTGAACCCCAGCCCTGCGGCTTGGGCGGACGCATCTGCTGCGGGGACGGCATGTGTACGGGCTGCGCGGCGACGGCGTCGATGTCCGCGGCGTACATCTGGTAGTGCTGGGAGCCGCGCCAGCGGCCCGCCCAGTCGTAGTCACGGTAGTTCTCGAAGGCCGAGAAGACGTCGGCCCAGGTGGTGTAGCCGAAGAAGTTGAGCGCCTCCTCGGGCGGGCCGAAGTAGGCGACGGACCCGCCGGGCGCCATGACCAGGAGCTTGTCGCAGATGGCGAGCTCGGCCACGGAGTGCGTGACGACCAGGACCGTACGGCCGTCGTCGGCGAGACCGCGCAGCAGCTGCATGACGTCGCGGTCCATGCCGGGGTCGAGGCCGGAGGTCGGCTCGTCGAGGAAGATCAGCGACGGCTTGGTCAGCAGCTCCAGTGCCACGGAGACGCGCTTGCGCTGGCCACCGGAGAGGGAGGTGACCTTCTTCTCCTTGTGGATGTCCAGCTTGAGCTCGCCGAGGACCTCGTCGATGCGCTGCTGGCGCTCGGCCTCGGTGGTGTCGGCGGGGAAGCGGAGCTTGGCGGCGTACTTGAGGGCCTTCTTGACGGTCAGCTCCTTGTGCAGGATGTCGTCCTGCGGAACCAGACCGATGCGCTGGCGGAGCTCGGCGAACTGCTTGTACAGGTTGCGGTTGTCGTAGAGGACGTCGCCCTGGTTGGCGGGCCGGTAGCCGGTGAGCGCCTTGAGCAGGGTGGACTTGCCGGAGCCCGAGGGGCCGATGACCGCGATGAGCGACTTCTCCGGTACTCCGAAGGAGACGTCCTTGAGGATCTGCTTGCCGCCGTCGACCGTCACCGTGAGGTGGCGGGCGGAGAAGGAGACCTCACCGGTGTCGACGAACTCCTCGAGCCGGTCCCCGACCAGGCGGAACGTCGAGTGGCCGACGCCGACGATGTCGGTGGGGCCGAGCAGCACGGTGCCGGACTTGGGGATCGGCTGACCGTTGACGTACGTGCCGTTGTGGCTGCCGAGGTCGCGGATCTGGAACCGGCCGTCGGGCGTCGCGGTGAACTCGGCGTGCAGGCGGGACACCTGCAGGTCGGAGACGACCAGCTCGTTCTCCAGCGCACGGCCGATCCGCATCACGCGGCCCATGGCCACCTGGTGGAACGTCGTCGGGCTGCGGTCGCCGTACACCGGCGGAGCCCCCGCGGCACCGCCGGCCGGGCCGCCCTGCTGGTGTGGCACCTGCGCCTGGTGGGGCGCCTGCTGCCATGCCTGCTGGGGCTGCTGGGGCTGAGGCTGCTGGGGGCTCGGGCTCTGCACGTCCTGCGGCCGGTGCTGCTGGGGGCGGCGCCTGGGCCGCCCAGCCGGGAGCGCCCTGCTGGTGCGGGGCCTGCTGGTGCGGGGCCTGCTGCTGGGCCATCGCGCCCTGCCCGCTGGGCACGCCCGCGCCGGAGAGGCTCAGCCGCGGGCCGTCGGTGGCATTGCCCAGGTGCACGGCGGAACCGGGGCCGATCTCCATCTGGTGGATGCGCTGGCCCTGCACATACGTGCCGTTGGTGCTTCCGTGGTCCTCGATGACCCAACTGCGGCCGCCCCAGCTGACGGTGGCATGCCGCCACGAGACCCTGGCGTCGTCGACCACCACGTCACCCTGCGGATCACGCCCGAGGGTGTACGCCCTGGACGGATCGAGCGTCCAGGATCTTCCATTCAATTCCAGTACGAGTTCCGGCACTCCGCGCCCCACCTAGTTGTCCCCCGAGTTACCCCCGTCGCAGGGAGTCTAGGGATGCTGAACATCGTGAGGAACTATTTCAGGCCCGGTCCCCAATTAGAAAGTCGGGCTTGCGACGGCCGCGTACGGGCCGCCCGTCTGCCTGGGAGAAATGCTTCCGGAGAGGGGTAAGCGCCCACGAGTCCGTACGGATCATGCGCGATGGCAACAGCCCGGGACAGTCCGGCACGGATCCAGGGCCCTGACCAGTGCGAGCGGCGGTGACGGCGTCCGGGGCGGGTGGTCCGGTCAGTCCGTCCGGCGAGGTCCCGGCGTTCGGCCCTGGGGGCGCGGAGGCGACGGCGGCCGTCGACATCACGCCACTCGGGGCGCCGGGCACCGGGCGGCGGGCGGCGGTGCGTGC
>RHMC01000238.1 GCA_003719395.1 Streptomyces altiplanensis | reverse complement strand
GCGCGCGAGCCCGAGCCAGGTGTACGCACGGTGGGCCAGCGTCTGGTTCCACGCCCAGCCGGCGAGAGCGCGTGCGAGGAGGACGTCCGTCCCGGCGGGCAGACCGCGCCCGTCCCCCGCCGCGCCGGCCAGGAACGGCGCCCCCAGGACGTACGCGAGCCCCGGCAGCGCGAACACCAGCCCGCGCAGCAGACAGCCGGCGAGGCCCGTGCGCCAGGAGCCGCCGGGCGGCGGCTCGTCCGGTCCGGGGTAGGCGCGGGGCACCCGTGCGAAGAGGTCCTCGGCCAGCGCGAAGGAGTTCTCGCGGCCGTACGTCAGCCGGATGTGATCGTCCGTCATACCGTCGGACTCGAGGATCGCGGCGAGCTCGTCGGTGTGTACGGCGGCCTCCGCCGGCGCGCGCAGCCGGTCGGCGAGTTCGTCGAAGGGGTCGGCCGCCCAGCGCGGGCGTGGGCGCGGTACGCGCGGCAGCGTGTCCCGCCGTACGGCGGGATCCGACCACAGGGGCCCGCTCATCAGGCCGCCCCGCGCGTCGGCAGGTCGCTCCACCAGGGGTCCCGGAATTCGGTCGTCCAGCCGACCACGGGCTCGGCGGCGAGCGGTCCTTCCGCCTGCGTCACGCCGGCCAGTTCGCGGTAGATCTCGTGGAAGCCCTCGACCGAGCGCCGCAGTGTGAACAGGTCGATCACCCGTTGGCGCGCGAGCCGCCCCAGCTCGGTCCGCCGGGCGTCGTCCGCCATCAGGCCGAGCACCGCCCGCGCCATCGCCCCGGGTTCGCGCGGGGGCACCACGATCCCCGTGTCACCGACGGCTTCCCGTACGCCGCCGACATCCGTCGACACCGTCGTGCGCCCGCACGACATCGCTTCGAGGATGCTGAAGGGGAAGCCTTCGCTGATGCTGGAGAGCATCACGACGTGCCCCGCCCCGTAGGCGCGCGCCACGTCGGAGATGCGCCCCTCGAAGGTGATGCCGTCGCCGACGCCGAGTTCGGCCGCGAGTTTCTCCAGTTTCGCCCGGTACTTCTCGCCGCCGTCCGGCACTCCGCCGAAGAGCCGCAGCCGCAGCTCGGGCAGCCGGGCGCGGGCCAGCGCGTAGGCCCGTACGAGCGTCTCCAGGTCCTTGATCGGGTCGATGCGGCCGGCCCAGGTGAGGGTGGGGACCTCCGGTTCGGGTCCGGCGTGCGGGAAGAGGTGGGGGTCGACGCCGTTGTAGACGGTGCGGATGCGGTCGGCGGGGGCGCCGCCCCGCTCCTCCCAGCGGCGGTTGTACTGGTTGCAGGGCGTGATCAGGTCGGCCTCCCGGTAGCCGAGCGAGTTGAGTGCCCGGTAGAAGCCGAGCAGCAGGGCCTTGACCGGCCAGCGCTGGGCGGCCGTGCGGTGGCCGAGGTAGCGCTCGCGCAGGTAGATGCCGTGCTCGGTGAGGAGGAAGGGGGCCCCGTCGAAGTGCTTGGCGGCGAGCGCGGGCAGGGTGGCGAGCCCGCTGCTGACGGCGTGCGCGACGCGCCTGCGGGTATGCGGCGGCCAGCGGGCGCAGCAGGTGTTCCAGCAGGTCGGTGGCGGTGAGCGCGTCGTGGAGGGTGGGTTCGGCGCGGGCCGTCGGCAGGTGCCGCATGGTCCAGATCCCGGTCAGGGTCCGCAGGGCCGCCTCGGTGCGCAGGGCGGTGGTGAGCCGCCCCCGCCGGGCCAGGGCGGCGAGGGCGTACAGCTCGTGGCCGAAGTCGCAGCCGGCCTCCGGGTCGAGTACGGCCAGCAGGAAGCGTTCGTACGAGGCGAGGAAGCGGCGGCGCTCCCGGCCGGCGAAGGGGCGCGGGCCGCGCCGCGGCCCCTTGCCCCCCGCCGTCTCCGCTCCCCACAGCGGGACCGTCGTGTGCCGGTGGACGTTGCGCGGCAGCTCCCAGGTCACGGGCTCGCGGCCGTTGCCGGTGAGCGAGACGACGTGGAAGCCGACGTCGGGCATTCCACGGACGAGCTGGTCGCACCAGGTGCTGACGCCGCCCTGGACGTGCGGGTAGGTGCCTTCGGTGAGCATGCTGACGTGGAGCCCGCGGCTCATGTTCGTGTCCCCCGTGACGAGTGGCCAGGTGCTGCGGCCAGGCGCTGCTGCGGCCAGGTGCTGCTGTGGTCAGGTGCTGCGGTCGGACGCTGCTGCGTCAGGCCGGAAGCCGCAGCGTGACCGTCCGCTGGAGTGGTTCGGGCGAGGCCCAGGCCGAGCGCTGACCGGCGTACGCCGTCCCGAACACGTCCGTTCCCACGAGCAGTTGCCTGCGGGTGCCCTCGGGCGCGGTGACGGGCGCGGCGGTCCCCTGGGGCGACTGGACGGTGACGGTCGTGCCGATGCGGTACGCCGTGACCTTGCCGTCGGCGAGCGCCTTGTCCCAGGCGGCGCGGCGGGCGAGTTCGGAACCGGCGTCCCGGTGGCGCGGATTGACGACCGGCGTGTTGTCGGCGAAGAGGGAGCGGTAGTCGCCGAGGACCTTGTCCAGGACGGGGTAGAGGATCCGCCCCTCGGCCAGGTTGGACTGGTGGACGTAGTGCGGGCGCGGGTCGTTGGCGATGACGTGGCCGAGCGCGGTACGCGCCTCCTGCGGCACGATGTGCGTCGCGTAGCCGGTGGCCGTATCGAGCGGTTCGTCGAGGCAGGTCGAGCCGGGGCTGGTCTCGCAGACGCCGCTGCCCCCGTCGGCCCTGCTGGTGTAGATCCAGTTGTACTCGTCGGTCATCTCGGCGGCGGTGCCGACGTTGTAGTACACGTTCATGGGGTGGCGCGGCACGGTGAGCGCTGAGCCGAGGCTCCGCTGGCGCGACTCGCGCGAGTTGTCGCTGGCGATCCACTTCACGCCGTTGTCGGCGAGCGCGCCCGCCAGGTTGGGGTTGTCCTCCGGCTGCTGCGGGAGCGTCTTCAGCCCCGAGTGCTCCCCGGTGACCAGTTCGGTCCTGTCGAGGGCGATGCCCTTGCCCACCGCCCAGTCGTGGTTGTTCCTGATCTGGGCGGAGATCTCGGCGCGGCTCATCCACCGCGTGCTGCCCGCCGCGTCCTTCGCGCACTGCCACGGCACGGCCGAGGTGTCCTGGACGCAGCCGAGGAAGGGGTGCGTGTACGTGTGGTTCACCCAGCGGTACCGCGCCCGGTCGGCCAGCAGCTGCGCGGTGAGCGGGTCGCTGCCGCCGTTCGCCGCCTTCCACGCCTCGCCGGCGCCCGCGTTGTAGACCATGTCGAGCGTGAAGCCGGCGCCCTGCTGCCACTGGGCGGCGTACTGTGCGTCCTGCGCCGTCATCCGGACCGGCACGGTGCCCTCCCCCTCCCCGCCCCCGCAGTCGAAGTCGCCCGGGGTGCAGTTGAGTTCGGTGTCCCAGCGGCTGTCCCGCGAAGACGTCGTCGACGTGCACGGAGAAGTAGTTGCGGCTCTGCCCGAGGTGGACGCCCTGGGTGAGCCATTCGACGATGCCGCGGGCGAGCAGCCGGAACTGCCGCTGGTGCTGGTTGTACGCGAAGGTGACGACCAGCTCGCGGCGCCCGTCGTGGGCGTACTCGCCGAGGAGGCTCGCGCGTTCCCCTCCGCCGCCGGGGACCGGCATGTCCAGGTAGCTGGTGTAGCCCTCGCGGGCCGGCCCGCGTACCCGTAGCTCTCGCCGACGGACGGCGCGTTGTCCTCGAACCCGATGGCGCCGTCGAGGTAGCCGAAGGGCCCGGCCTTCCCCGCCGGCGTCACGGCCGCGTCCACGCCGTCGAGCGTCCCGGCGTACCCGCCGTCACCCGTGCGGTCGAGCCCGACGCCCGGGTGTGCCCAGGTGTACGCGTCGACCTGCCGGACGCCGAAGGTCTTCTCGTACGCGGTGAGGGCGGCCGTCTCGGCGGAGCCGGCGCCGAACGGGTCCGCGTTCGGCAGGACGACGCCCTGGTACTTGCCGCGCGGCCGCCCGTCCACCGCGTCGGCGAGGAAACCCGCGTCGATCACCGGCCGGCCGGGCTCGTCGAGCCGCACCACGGTGTACGGGACACCGGTGCCCCGCAGCTCCGACTCGACCGCCTCCACGGCCCCTCCGCCGTCGTCGACGACCAGCACCCTCAGGTCGATGCGCGGCGCGACGGCCGCCCCCGCACCCGTCGGCGGCGCCCCCACCGCCAGCAGCCCGGCCGCCAGCAGAGCCGCTCCGGCTGTGCTCCTACGCATCCTGTACGCCACCGCGCACCCTCCCCTTCGAAGATCTTCCTGCGGAGAAATCGCGGATGACCTGTGGAAATCATGCAAAGCACGGCCATGGCCACCAGCCGAATCGCAACCGAGTGTGACGCAGCCCTCACGCCGGGCACCGTAAACACAAAAAGGACACCTCTGATGAGTGAACTGCTCGCTGCTGTGATCGAACGGGGCAAGCGCGCGTAGGCTCATCACCGGCGCTCACCCGGCCGGCAGCCGGGCCACCGGGATCACGACGGATGCGCCGGGCACGGTCGGCCCCACCCCATCGGCCGAACAACTCAACGGAAGCGAGATTTCACCACCGTGACTGCTCTCACTCTCAGCACTTCCGGCGCGGCGGCGCTGCGCGCCGACGCCGATCGTCGTCGGCGTGGCGAAGGGCGCCAAGGGGCCGGTCGTCGCACCGGGCGCCGAGGCCGTGGACAAGGCGTTCGACGGAAAGCTCGCCTCCGTCCTGGAGACCCTCGGCGCCTCGGGGGCCGAGGGCGAGGTGACCAAGCTGCCCGCGCCGTCGGGCCTCAAATCCCCGGTCGTGCTGGCCGTGGGCCTCGGCGTGCTCCCGGAGAAGGACGACACGTACAGCGCCGAGGCGCTGCGCCGTGCGGCCGGCGTGGCCGCCCGCACGCTCAGCGGCTCCAGGAAGGCCGGCTTCGCGCTGCCCGTCGAGGCCGTCGAGGACGCCGCCGCCGTCGCCGAGGGCGCGCTGCTCGGTGCGTACGCCTTCACCGCGTACCAGGGCGGCGAGAAGTCCGGGAAGGGCGAGAAGCCCGGGGGCGGTGGTGCGAAGCAGCCGCTCGCCGAGGTCACCGTGCTCGGCGGCAAGCCGCGCGACAAGGCCTTCAAGGCCGCCGCGGAGCGCGCCCTCGCGCTGACCGAGGAGATCAACCGCGCCCGCGACCTGATCAACACCCCGCCGAACGACCTGTACCCCGAGTCCTTCGCCGCCGTGGCCGCCGCCGCGGGCAAGGAGCACGGCCTCAAGGTGCAGGTGTTCGACGAGAAGTCCCTCACCAAGGGCGGCTTCGGCGGCATCCTCGGCGTCGGCCAGGGCTCGGAGCACGGTCCGCGCCTGGTGAAGCTCGCCTACACGCACCCCAAGGCGGAGAAGACCCTGGCGTACGTCGGCAAGGGCATCACCTACGACTCGGGCGGCATCTCGCTGAAGCCGCCGGCCACAACGAGACGATGAAGTGCGACATGGCCGGCGCCGCCGCCGTGTTCGCCGCCGTCGTCACGGCCGCCCGCCTCGGCCTGAAGGTCAACGTCACCGGCTGGCTGGCGCTCGCCGAGAACATGCCGTCCGGCAGCGCCGTCCGCCCCGGCGACGTGCTGCGCATGTACAGCGGCAAGACCGTCGAGGTGCTCAACACCGACGCCGAGGGCCGTCTCGTCCTGGGCGACGCGCTGACCCGCGCCTCCGAGGAGCGGCCGGACGCGATCGTCGACGTGGCGACGCTGACCGGCGCGATGGTGCTGGCGCTCGGCAACCGCACCTTCGCGATCATGGGCAACGACGAGTCGTTCCGTACCGCGATCCACGAGATCGCGGAGGAGGCCGGCGAGCAGTCCTGGCCGATGCCGATGCCGGCGGAGCTGCGCAAGGGCATGGAGTCCGCCACCGCCGACATCGCCAACATGGGCGAGCGGATGGGCGGCGGCCTGGTCGCCGGCCTGTTCCTCCAGGAGTTCGTCGGCGAGGACATCGCCTGGGCGCACCTGGACATCGCGGGCCCCGCCTTCAACGAGGGCGGCCCCGTTCGGCTACACCCCCCAAGGGCGGCACCGGCTCCGCGGTCCGCACCCTGGTGGCGCTCGCCGAGCGCACCGCCGCGGGCGACCTCGGCTGATCCCCCGCGGAGCCGTCGTGGGTACGGCCCCGGGCAGGCGTCCGGGGCCGTACCCGCGCACGGGCGCGTACGGCCGGTTTCGCCTTCGACGAAATCCGTACCTCCGTACGCCCCGGTAACACCTGGCGAGCGGTCCCTGACCGTCTCGCACTCCGGCCCCGCGTCCCGCCGTCCGTCAACAAGTGCGAAGATGGGTTCTCGGCAGGACAGGGCCCCCACCACAGGGCCGAATAAAAAGCGGCCGAACACCAGCCGCCGCCCGGTCATTGAAGACCGCGCCCGGCGCACATGCATGGAGGACGTGACGTGGCGAACGACGCCAGCACCGTTTTCGACCTAGTGATCCTCGGCGGTGGTAGCGGCGGTTACGCCGCGGCCCTGCGCGGAGCGCAGCTGGGCCTGGACGTCGCCCTGATCGAGAAGAACAAGCTCGGCGGCACCTGCCTGCACAACGGCTGCATCCCCACGAAGGCCCTGCTGCACGCGGGCGAGATCGCCGACCAGGCGCGCGAGTCCGAGCAGTTCGGCATCAAGGCGACCTTCGACGGCATCGACATGGCGGGCGTCCACAAGTACAAGGACGACGTGATCTCGGGCCTGTACAAGGGCCTCCAGGGCCTGGTCGCCTCGCGCAAGGTGACGTACATCGAGGGCGAGGGCCGGCTGTCCTCCCCGACGTCCGTCGACGTCAACGGCCAGCGCATCCAGGGCCGCCACGTCCTGCTGGCGACCGGCTCCGTGCCGAAGTCGCTGCCGGGGCTGGAGATCGACGGCGACCGCATCATCTCCTCGGACCACGCGCTGACGCTGGACCGGGTCCCGAAGTCCGCGATCGTGCTCGGCGGCGGCGTCATCGGCGTCGAGTTCGCCTCCGCGTGGAAGTCCTTCGGCACCGACGTCACCATCGTCGAGGGCCTCAAGCACCTCGTGCCGGTCGAGGACGAGAACAGCTCGAAGCTGCTGGAGCGCGCGTTCCGCAAGCGCGGCATCAACTTCTCGCTGGGCGCCTTCTTCGAGAAGGCCGAGTACACGAACGACGGCGTCAAGGTCACCCTCGCCAACGGCAAGGAGTTCGAGGCCGAGCTGCTGCTCGTCGCGATCGGCCGCGGCCCCGTGTCGCAGGGACTCGGTTACGAGGAGCAGGGCGTCGCGATGGACCGCGGCTACGTCCTCGTCGACGAGTACATGCAGACCAACGTCCCGACGATCTCCGCCGTCGGTGACCTCGTCCCGACCCTCCAGCTCGCGCACGTCGGCTTCGCCGAGGGCATGCTGGTCGCGGAGCGGCTGGCCGGCCTCAAGACCGTCCCGATCGACTACGACGGTGTGCCGCGCGTGACGTACTGCCACCCCGAGGTCGCTTCCGTCGGTATCACCGAGGCCAAGGCCAAGGAGGTCTACGGCGCGGACAAGGTCGTCGCTCTGAAGTACAACCTCGCGGGCAACGGCAGGAGCAAGATCCTGAAGACCGCGGGCGAGATCAAGCTCGTCCAGGTCAAGGACGGTGCCGTGGTCGGCGTCCACATGGTCGGTGACCGTATGGGCGAGCAGGTCGGCGAGGCTCAGCTGATCTACAACTGGGAAGCCCTGCCGGCCGAGGTCGCGCAGCTCATCCACGCCCACCCGACGCAGAACGAGGCGATGGGCGAGGCCCACCTGGCCCTGGCCGGCAAGCCTCTGCACTCCCACGACTGATCCAGTCCGGGCGCGACGACCACTTCCGCAATTTTGTAAGGAGCAACAGAAACCATGTCGGTTTCCGTAACCCTTCCGGCGCTCGGCGAGAGCGTCACCGAGGGCACTGTCACCCGTTGGCTGAAGGCCGAGGGCGAGCGCGTCGAGGCTGACGAGCCGTTGCTCGAGGTCTCGACCGACAAGGTCGACACCGAGATCCCGGCCCCCGCCGCCGGCATCCTCGCGTCCATCAAGGTCGCCGAGGACGAGACGGTGGAGGTCGGCGCCGAGCTGGCCGTCATCGACGACGGCACGGGTGCGCCCGCCGAGGCCCCCGCCCGGCCGCTGCCGAGGCCCCGCCGAAGCACCGGCTCCGGCCGCCGCAGAGCCCGAGGCCGCTCCGGCGCCCGCAGCCGAGGCCCCGGCCCCGGCTGCCGCACCGGCCGGTGGCGCCTCCGGTACCGACGTCGAGCTGCCCGCGCTGGGCGAGTCGGTCACCGAGGGCACCGTCACCCGCTGGCTGAAGGAGGTCGGCGAGGAGGTCGCGGAGGACGAGCCGCTGCTCGAGGTCTCGACCGACAAGGTCGACACCGAGATCCCCTCCCCCGCCGCGGGCACGCTGCTGGAGATCCTGGTCGGCGAGGACGAGACCGCCGAGGTCGGCGCGAAGCCTCGCCGTCATCGGTGACGGCGCG
>RHMC01000237.1 GCA_003719395.1 Streptomyces altiplanensis | reverse complement strand
CCCGGACGGGGGAGGGGTCGGGTGTGGGTGGCCGGCCGTCACGCGGCCGGCCCGTCAGGGGCCGTACATGGCCGTCGGTCAGGGGAAGGAGACCACCGTGGAGGGGATGGTCGAGGTGCCGGAGGGGGCGGTGGACGCTCCGGTGTTGTTGATCACGTGGTTGTAGTGGCCCATACCGCCGAGCGAGACCACCAGCAGGCTGTGGAACTTCACGCCCGGCTTGACCGGTGCCTTGAAGCCGTGGTCCTGGACGATCGTCGGATCGACGTTGTAGTTGCAGTAGCTGCCCATGCCCCACGCCTCATGGGTGTTCACCGAGTCGTCGACCCGGTAGGCGGCGTAGCCCTTGGTGCTGCCGTTCTGGATGGCGGCCTGGTTGGGCGCGTCGTACGCCTTCTCGTTCTGGTAGAAGATGGTCTTGCCGCGCTCGCCGTACCACTCCACGTCGTACTTGTTGAAGTGCTCGACGAAGAGCCCGGTGGCCAGCACGTCGTCGCCGTTGACGCGGACGCCGTAGTCGGCCCGGTTGGTCTCCCAGCCCACGCCGTCGCCGTGGTCGGCGCGCCAGACCCAGGTGTGGTCGATGATCGCGTCGTCACTGTTGACCACCATGCTGGTGGTGGCCTTGCCGGGACCGGCCCCGCCGATCCGGATGTAGACGTCCTGGACGGTCGTCGGATTGGCCGAGTGGTCGGCGGACGCGCCTTCCGGGCCGACTTCCAGGAGTGTCTTGGAGTTGACGGGCCCGGCGTCGATGAGGAACCCGGCGAGCTTCACGCCGTCGACGTCGGCGACCTTCATCGCGGTCACGCCGTTGTCGGGGATGATCGTGGCGAGCCCGAGGCCCAGCACGACCGTGTCCGCCCGGTTCACGTTGATGGTCTGGTCGACGTGGTAGATGCCCGGTGTGAAGAGCAGGTGCAGGCCCTGGGCGAGGGCGGCGTTGATGGTGGCGGCGGTGGCGCCCGGCTTGACGACGTAGAACTTGCTCAGCGCCAGCGAGCTGCCCTGCGGCGTGCCGTTCGCCCAGGTGGTGCCGCGCGCGTTGGTGCGCTTGGCGGGGACGAACACCTTGTACTCACTGCCGTCGAGGTAGAGGAAGGGCTTCTCGCGGGAGATCGGGGTGGTGTTCAGGGTGGTGTAGCGGGGCTCGGGGAAGCTGTTCGCCGGGGCGCCCTCGACGCCGGAGAAGGTCTGGTTCCACACGGAGTTGGACCAGCCGCCGATCGAGCTGTCCCGGGTGTACCACTGCTGCTGCGAGTAGTTGCCGATCTGGCCGTCGACCTTGGTGTCGGCGATGTAGCCGCCACTGGCCCAGCCGTACCCGTTGGGCGCGAGATTCAGACCGCCCTTGACGTGCATGCGGCGGAAGGAGGCCGCCTGGGAGACCGCCCAGCGGTTGGTGCCGTTGACCGGGTTCAGCGCCAGGTTCTCGGCCGAGCGCCAGAAGTTCTGCGTCGCGTTGCCGTTGAACCAGCCGGCGTCCACCGTCACGTCGCCGTTGAACGTCGTGTCGTCGGGCGACAGGCCCAGGCCCGCGATCGAGGTGTAGAAGCCGATCTGCGCGTTGATGTTGTTGTACGTGCCGGGCTTGAACAGGAAGGCGTGGCGGTCGGTGCCGAACTGCGCCGACTCCTGCTTCTTGAACACCTCGTCCAGCTTGCCCTGGATGCCCGGCGTCGACGGGTCGAAGACGTGCACGTTGGGGCCGAGGTCGCCGCCGCCGGGGAGCTGCGGGCCGCCCCCGCCGTCACCGGTGGTGCCGTACACCTGGAACTCCCAGAGCGAGTAGCCGTAGCCGGTGGCGCGGGCCGTGCCGTACATGCGGACGTAGCGCGCGGTGCCGGAGACGCTCAGCGTCTCGGTGCCGCCGGGGCCCGTGGTGGTCGAGTGCGCCGTCGACCAGTTCTTGGCGTCGGCGGAGAACTCGATGCGGTACGCCTTCGCGTACGCGGCCTCCCAGCGCAGGACGATCTGGCTCACGCTCGCCGGCGCGCCCAGGTCGACCTGGATCCACTGGGGGTCGGCGGCGGCGCTCGACCAGCGCGAGCCGTTGTCGCCGTCGACCGCCGCGGTCGCCGGCGTGCCGTGGTGCTCCTGGCTCGAAGCCGTCACCGGCTTGCCCTGCGAGAGCAGCGCGGGCGCGGCCTGGGCGGTGGCCTGGGGGACGAACAGCAGGAGGGTGGGCGACGAGTGCGGTGACCACGGCGCCGGCGACGCCCTGACGTGCGGAAACAGGGGGTCTGAGGGGCGGCGGGGCTGTGTGGGCAGGGACAGGGCGCATGAGCTGTGCTCCTTGGCTGGAGGGGGGAAGTCACTTGGAGAGCGCTCTCCAAGGCAGGAGATGCTTGCCCGCTCACGCTGCTGTGGTCAAGAGGCGTGCACCGGCTATTTCCGTACCGGCTCCTGCGGCGCGGCGGTCAGCTTGCGCGTCTCCATCGCGGCCCGCCACCCCGCCTGTTCGACGGGGGCGTCTCCTTCCGCCGCCTGCTCGTGAAGGCGGCGGCCGCGGCGAAGAAGTCCGCGAGCGGCAGCGTCGCCGCGCCGACGGTGACGGCGTCGGGTCCGAGCCGTCCCAGTTCGATGGTGACCCGCTCGGCCGGGTGGCGCAGCGCGTACGCCTTCGCGTGACGGCGTACGTCGTCCAGGATGTACGGCGCCAGCTGGAGCCCCGCCCAGCCGCAGAGGAGCACGCGCTCGGGGCTGTAGAGGTTGATCAGGTCGGAGATCCCGGCGCCCAGGTACTCCGCCGTCTCGTCCAGCACGCTCAGGGCCACCGGGTCGGCCGGACCCTCCTCGGGGTGGGCGGCGGCGAGCAGGGCGGTGACCGCCGTCTCCTCGTCGGTGTCGGCGGGCAGCGTCGCGCCCGCCTCCTGCCAGCGCTGCACCAGTGCCTCGGCGCCGGCGTACGCCTCCAGGCAGCCGAGCGCGCCGCAGCGGCACTGCCGGCCGCGTACCCGCAGTGTGGTGTGACCCCATTCGGCGGCGCTGCCGCGCGCCCCGCCGAAGACGGCGCCGACGGTGACGAGCACGCGCGGACACCGGAACCGAACAGCACGATCGCCGCGTCCCGTACGCCGCGGCCGCCGCCGAACCACATCTCGGCCTGGCCGAGGGTCTTGGCGCCGTTCTCGATGAAGAACCGCGTACCGGGCGGCAGGACGGCGCAGTCGCGCAGCAGCGACTCCAGCGGCACCGCGTGCCAGCCGATGGTCTGGCCGTGCACCACGCGTCGGCGTCGTCGGATGCGCGGTCGACGATGCCGGGGATGCCGACACCGACGCCGAGCAGCAGGTCCGCGGCGATGCCCGCCTCGTTCATCACTTCCCGGACGCCTTCGCTGATGTGCCGGACGACCGACGTGACGTCGTAACCGTTGCGCTGCAACGGCCTTTCGCAGCGAGCCAGTTCGGCCAGGGCCAGGTCGAACAGTTCGACGCGCACCCGTGTTTCGCCCACGTCGACACCGATCAGGCAGGCGCCGGAGGGCGCCACCCGCAACAGGGTGCGCGGGCGCCCGCCGTCGGAGTCGACCGTGCCGGCCTCCTCGACGAGCCCCTCGCCGACCAGCTCCGCGACGATGGTGCTGATGGAGCCCGAACTGAGTGATGTGGCGCCACCGAGGGCCTGCCGGCTCATCGGGCCGTCGAAATACAGTCGTTGCAATACCGCCTTCCGGCTGTTTCGTCGCAGGTCACGGACGGTTCGTCTGCTCGGCATGGCCATGTGGCTCCCTTCCTCCGTGCAACATACCGCCGCTGCAAGTCTTGACGCGACCCTCTCTCGGCACTTAACTCACGTCCTAAATTAAGACATGAGGTTGTTCAGGGGCTGAACACAACCCAGGCAATCCCCATCTCCGAAGGGCCGTCTCCGCCATGCGCAGAATCCGAGCCGCGGCAGCCATAGCCATCGTCACCTCCCTCGCGACCGCCGCCACCGGGTGCGGTGGCGGGGAGGGCGGGACGGGCAGCAACGCCTCGCCCAGGACGCTGACCTACTGGGCGACGAACCAGGGCGCCAACATCGAGGCCGACAAGAAGATCCTCACCCCCGAACTGAGGAAGTTCGAGAAGGAGACCGGCATCAAGGTCAAGCTGGAGGTGGTCCCCTGGGCCAACCTGCTCGACCGCATCCTGGCCGCCACCACCTCGGGCCAGGGTCCGGACGTGCTGAACATCGGCAACACCTGGTCCGCCTCCCTCCAGGCCACCGGCGCGCTGATGCCGTGGGACGAGGCCGCCTTCGAGAAGATCGGCGGACGGGACCGCTTCGCCGAGGCCGCGGTCGCCTCGGCGGGCGCCGAGGGCCAGGACCCGGCGGCCGTACCGCTGTACTCGATGTCGTACGCCCTCTACTACAACAAGAAGATGTTCGAGGAGGCCGGCGTCGAGAAGCCGCCGGCCACCTGGGACGAGATGGTCGAGACGGGCAAGAAGCTGTCCAAGGACGGCAAGTGGGCGCTCGGAGCCGAAGGTTCGAACCTGTCCAACAACATCCACCAGGTCTTCGCGCTCAGCCAACAGCACGGCGGGGACTTCTTCGACGCCTCCGGCAAGCCGGACTTCACCTCGGACGCCAACGTCGCGGCCGTGAAGCAGTACGTCGACCTCATGGGCAAGAACAAGATCATCGCCCCGGGCAACGCCGAGTACGCCCAGAACCAGTCCCTCCAGGACTTCGCCAGGGGCAAGACGGCCATGGTGCTGTGGCAGTCCGCCGCCAGCACGTTCAAGGCCCACGGCATGAAGAACGAGGACTGGGGCGTCGCTCCGGCGCCCGTCCAGTCCGGCACTCCGGGCCAGGGCCGCCAGGTCAACTCCATGGTCTCCGGCATCAACATCGCCGTCTTCAAGAACACCAAGAACCTCGACGGTGCCACGGAGTTCGTGAAGTTCATGACCAGCCACGAGGAGCAGAAGATCCTCAACGGGACGTACGGGTCCATCCCGTCGGTCAAGTCCGCCCAGCAGGACGGCTCCTTCGACACCCCCGACGGCACCGTGCTGCGCGAGACGCTCACCAAGAGCGCCGCCCCGCTGCCGCAGGTCGCCAACGAGTCCCAGTTCGAGACCGCGGTCGGCACGGCCGTCAAGGGCCTCTTCGCCGACGCCGCCAACGGGCGCCCGGTGACCACCGAGTCCGTCAAGGCCGCCCTGTCCAAGGCCCAGCAGCAGATGCCGAAGTAGGTCCCACTGTGACATCCGCCGCCACCGCCGCCCACCGGCAGGCACAGGCGCCGACGGGCCGCTCGACCGAGCGGCCCGCCACCGGGAAGGGCCGGCCGCGCCGGCCGCGCCTCCCCGGGCGGCTCCGCCGCGCCGGCCTGCCCTACCTGCTCCTCCTGCCCGCCGTGCTCGTGGAACTCCTCGTCCACCTGGTGCCCATGGTCATGGGCATCATGATGAGCTTCAAGGAACTCACCCAGTTCACCATCCGGGACTGGTCCGTCGCGCCGTGGAACGGGCTCGCCAACTTCTCCGCGACCGTCGACTTCGACGCACCCGTGGGCGAGGCCCTGCTCGACTCGTTCCTGGTGACCTGTGCGTTCACCGTGCTCTCCGTCGGCCTGTGCTGGCTGACCGGCACCGCCGCCGCGATCTTCCTCCAGGACGCCTTCCGCGGCCGCGGCCTGCTGCGCACCCTCTTCCTGGTGCCGTACGCGCTGCCGGCCTACGCCGCCGTCATCACCTGGGCGTTCATGTTCCAGCGGGACAACGGCCTGGTGAACCACGTCCTGCACGACCAGCTCGGCCTCACCGACGGCTCCTCCTTCTGGCTGATCGGCGACAACAGCTTCTTCGCGCTGCTCGTCGTCTCCGTCTGGAAGGGCTGGCCGTTCGCCTTCCTGATCATCATGGCCGGCCTGCAGAACATCCCCAAGGAGCTGTACGAGGCCGCCGCCCTGGACGGCGCGGGCGTCTGGCAGCAGATCCGCAAGATCACGCTGCCCTCGCTGCGGCCGGTCAACCAGGTCCTCGTGCTCGTCCTGTTCCTGTGGACGTTCAACGACTTCAACACACCGTTCGTGCTGTTCGGCAAGTCGGCTCCGGAAGCCGCCAACCTCATCTCCATCCACATCTACCAGTCGTCGTTCGTCACCTGGAACTTCGGCACCGGATCGGCCATGTCCGCCCTGCTGCTGCTGTTCCTGCTGGCGGTGACCGGCGCCTACCTCCTGGTCACCTCGCGCGGAAGGAAATCGGCCGATGACGAGCGCGACGACGGGCGCCCCCGCCGCGGCGGCGCCCCGCCGCTCACCGACCGCGCCCCCGCGGTCCTTCCTGTGGACCCGCAGGATCTTCCTCACCGTGCTGACCGTCTTCGTGGCGGTGCCCGTCTACGTCATGGTCAGCAGCTCGCTGAAGCCGCTCCAGGACGTCTCGGGCGAGTTCCGCTGGCTGCCCAGCGGCCTCACCGTCCGGCCGTACATCGACATCTGGTCCACCGTCCCGCTGGCGGACTACTTCGTGAACTCGCTGATCGTGGCGAGTGCGGCGACCGTCTGCTCGGTGATCATCGCGATCTTCGCGGCGTACGCCGTCAGCCGTTACCGCTTCCGCGGCAAGCGGCTGTTCACCGTCACGGTGCTCTCGACGCAGATGCTCCCCGGCATCCTCTTCCTGCTGCCGCTGTTCCTCATCTACGTCAACGTCGGCAACGCCACCGGGATCGCCCTCTTCGGCTCGCGCGGCGGCCTCATCCTCACCTACCTCACCTTCTCCCTGCCGTTCTCCATCTGGATGCTGATCGGCTACCTGGACTCGGTCCCCCGCGACCTCGACGAGGCCGCGATGGTCGACGGCTGCGGTCCCCTCGGCGCGCTGTTCCGGGTGATCGTGCCCGCGGCCGTCCCGGGCATCATCGCCGTGGCGGTCTACTCCTTCATGACCGCCTGGAGCGAGGTGCTGTTCGCCTCCGTCATGACCAACGAGACGACCCGCACCCTCTCCATCGGCCTCCAGGGCTACGCCACCCAGAACGACGTCTACTGGAACCAGGTCATGGCGGCCTCCCTCGTCGTCAGCGCCCCCGTCGTCGCCGGCTTCCTCTTCCTCCAGCGCTACCTGGTCTCCGGGCTCACCGCCGGAGCCGTCAAGTGATCCGCCCCGAAAGGACTCCCGTGACCCAGCTCAACGACCTCGCGGCCCTCGCCGCCCTCCCCGGGGACTTCGCGTGGGGGGTGGCCACCTCGGCGTACCAGATCGAGGGAGCCGTGGCGGAGGGAGGCCGCGCCCCGTCGATCTGGGACACCTTCTCGCACACCCCGGGCAAGATCGACAACAACGACCACGGTGACGTCGCCTGCGACCACTACCACCGCTGGCGCGAGGACATCGCGCTCATGAAGGAGCTGGGCGTCGACTCCTACCGGCTCTCGGTCGCCTGGCCGCGGATCGTGCCCGGCGGCGACGGGGCGGTCAACCAGGAGGGCCTCGACTTCTACTCCCGGCTCGTCGACGCCCTGCTGGAAGCGGGCATCACCCCGAACGTCACGCTCTACCACTGGGACCTGCCGCAGGACCTCCAGGACCGCGGCGGCTGGCCCGAGCGCCGGACCGCCGAGCACTTCGCCGCGTACGCCTCCGTGGTCGCGGGCGCCCTCGGCGACCGCGTGAAGCTGTGGGCCACCCTCAACGAGCCGCTCTGCTCGGCCTGGATCGGCCACCTCGAAGGCAGGATGGCGCCGGGGTTCACCGACATCACCGCCGCCGTCCGTGCCTCGTACCACCTGCTGCTGGGCCACGGCCTCGCCACCCAGGCGGTACGCGCCGCCGCGCCCGGTGCCGAGATCGGCATCGTCAACAACCTCTCCACCGTCGAACCCGCCTCGGGGTCCGAAGCGGACCTCGCCGCCGCCCGCCGCATGGACGGCCACACCAACCGCTGGTGCTCGACCGGTCCACGGCCGGGGCTTCCCCGCCGACATGACCGAGGTGTACGGCGTGGACCTCCCCGAGCGCGCCGGCGACCTCGCCACCATCGCGCAGCCGCTGGACTGGCTGGGCCTGAACTACTACTTCCCGGCCGTGGTGACCGACGACCCGCACGGCCCGTACCCCTTCGCACGCCAGATCCGCCGGCCCGGCGTACCGCGCACGGGCATGGACTGGGAGATCGACGCGGGAGGCATCGAGACCCTGCTGATGCGCCTCACCGAGGAGTACGGCGCACGCAGGCTCTACGTGACCGAGAACGGCTCCGCCTATCCCGACGCGGTCCTCGCCGACGGCACGATCGACGACCGTGAGCGTGCCCGGTACCTCCAGGAACACCTGGCGGCCTGTGCCCGCGCCGCGCAGCGGGGCGCGCCGCTGGCCGGCTACTACGCCTGGTCGCTGCTGGACAACTTCGAGTGGGCGTACGGCTACGACAAGCGCTTCGGCCTCGTCCACGTCGACTACGAGACCCAGTGCCGCACCATCAAGGCAGCGGTCACCACTACGCCGGCATCATCCGCGGCCACCGCACGCGCGGCGCCCACTCGGCCTGACGGACCGGGAACCGCCCGGGGC
>RHMC01000236.1 GCA_003719395.1 Streptomyces altiplanensis | reverse complement strand
TCACCCCAGCTCGCCCACCAGCAAATCACCGCGACCCCTCATCGATAACCGCCCCGCCTCGGCGCCGTCCGTGGTGCTGTACCCCTCCTTGAAGACCAGGTGCAGCACGTGCGGCACCTCGCCCAGCCGATCGGCACGATCTGCTGCTCCGGCATGCGCAGCGGCATGCCGGAGGTCTTGATGGTGTGCTTGGCCCGGCTGATGCACTGGGCCATGGCCGCCTCCGGGACCAGGAAGGCCGCGGCGATCTGCGCGGTGGTCAGGCCGCCGACCGCGCGCAGCGTCAGAGCGATCCGGCTCGGCGCGGACAACGTCGGGTGGCAGCACAGGAACAGCAGCGCGGGAGTCATCCCGGTCGGCGTCCGGCTCGGCGTCGGCTACGAGTATTACGGCACGTACGACTACGGACCGGGCGGCCAGCTCATTTCCACCGTAAAGCCGAGATACGGGACGCTTTCCAGCCGATCGTCACCCGCTGACCCCGCCGGGGGCACGCTGTACCGCTGGTCCCCGAGGCCGGAAATGCTGCGGCGAAATGAGCGAGATGCCCGTTTCGCCCGCGTGTCACGGGCACCTCGGGAGTGATTGCGGCTCACCAGGCATGGGCTACAGGTTGAAGGTCTCGGTGTACGGCTGCGGTGTGTTGTCGGCGCCGCCGAGCGCGATGGTGCCGGTCACTGTGATGAGGACGCTGCCGCCGGGGCCGGACTGGGCGTCGTAGGCGGTGACGTTGCTGTTTCAGGCGGATGTGTTCGGTGAGGGTGTCCGCTCGTTTCACGGTTTTCCCGAGCTCGTATCGTGGGGCTGGCCTGCGTTTTTGTGAGCTGGCTGGTCGACCGGGGCCGGAGCGGGACGGTCGCGGTACCGCTGTGGGACGGGCCGTCTTCACGCGGATGTGGCGGAACCCCCGGCAGAAGCGCGCAGGGGTAAGCCGCCGGGGCTCGGCTGGCCGTTCCCAAGGGCGGCGAAGATCCTCGGCAAGCGGTCGGGCGAGGCGGAGTTGGGTGTGGGCGGCGCACCGCGGTGGCGTCGTCGGCCGGCCCCAGCCGGATCGCGTCCAGAACGGCCGTCCACGAGGTGCGGCCTGTTTCCAGGGCGGCCACGAAGGAGCAGGGCCAGCCCGGGATCATCTGATCGGTGTTGCGGCCCCATCCGTAGACGTGGCAGAACAGCAGTTCAGGACTGGTGGGGGCGTCGTGTCGCAGCCAGTTGCTCACATCCACCGCGAGCACGATCCGCCCGTCGGCGGCCCGCGGCAGCGGCGTCGAGGCCAGGAGCCTGCACAGGCGACGCGGTTCCAGCCAGCCGTGGTTGACCGCGTCGTACATCGCCCCGTGCCCACGCCGATGCTCGGCCGTCAACGTCAGCTTGACCAGCGACGCACCGGACCATCGGCACAGCACCGCGTCCGTGAGCTCGAAGAGCGCGTCCGCACGGCTGTAAAGACAGTCGTAGAACTGGACACGAAAGTGGGACAGGACGCCCAGCGCGGCATCAGCGGGCTGTTCAGGGGCGAGACTCTTCACCAGCGGCCGTTCTTTCACGCGACGTTGCTCGACACCTCGAAGCGGGAAGAACGGCCGCCCAGCGGTCTCCAAAACGGACCAAGATCAACAGGTCGGGTGACCGGCGAGGTTGAACAAAAAGTTAAAACGGCCACCTCCACAACCGGGTTTGAGCAGGGCACACCGACAGCGCCATGATGGGGCGTTCGAGTAGCCCCGGTGCAATGGGAGCGGCAGATGCGGCGAGACGGGAAGACAGCCCCGTCCGATCTCCAGTTGAAGATCGTGTTGTACGGCACCAGGCCGCCCCTGTGGCGGCGTATCGTGCTGCCGTCCGACACCTCGGTGCGCACACTGCACGAGGCCATCCAGATCGCCTTCGGCTGGCACGGTGGGCATCTGCACCTCTTCACCGATGAACTCGGCCGAGGGTACGGCGCCTCGGCCGACCTCATGGATCTGGGTTTCGGCAGCGAAGCCCACGACGAGGACGGCACCGCGCTCGGCGGCGTGTTGGCTGAGGAGGGTGCACGGCTGCGTTATATCTACGACTTCGGGGACAACTGGGAGCACGGGATCACGCTGGAGAAGGCGCTTCCGCACCCGGCGGGCGCGGAGCGGACGGTGCGCTGCGTCGGTGGGCGTCGGGCCGATGTTCCGGCCGAGGACATCGGCGGCGTGTGGGGGCTGGCCGAGGTGCTGGAGCTCCTCGAAGCCCCTGACGGGGCCGGGGGCGGCCCATACGGTGAACTTGTCGCCGAGCTGCGGGCGGCCGGTTATGATCCGGCGTCCTTCGACCGGGACGGGATCACCGCGCGGCTGGCCCAGCTGACGCCGGACACCGTGACCGGTGGGACAAAGCCCCCGGCCCGCAGTCATGCCGGGCACGGCGGCGTCCGTCGGCTGGCCGCCGAGGACGTGGTGCTGTGTACCTGCGGGCGGTGCCGAGTGGGCGACTCGGTCGATGCCGGAGTCGACGGACCAGCCGAGGATGTGCCTGTGCTGCGCCCGGTGACCCTGGCTCCTCAGGAGGACCTTGTCGCTGCCGTGCGGGGTGTCCCACTCTTCGACGCGGCGCTGCGGCTCGCCGCCTGGTGCCACGAGGGACGTCAGGTCACCGCAGGCCGGGTGCTGCGGCCCGCGCTCGCACGTGAGGCCATCGAGAAACTCAAGCTGTGGAACCTGGCCGGCGACGGCTCGCCGTACGCCGATGCCGTCGCTCGGGCGCGTGCGTTGAAGGCTCTGCGCAGCGCCAAGGACGTGGCCGTTCTCGACGATCCGTGGAGGCTGGCTGTGGACGGCGGCTTGATCACGATCAGCGGGGGCCGCGCGTGGGGCGGTGCGGCGACTGACTTCGCAGGTGAGGACCTTCTGGAGTTCTGGACCGCCACGATGGGCGATCTGCTGGAGGAGATCGGTGAGACGGGGATGCTGGACGGGTGGCACGGTGAGCTGGGTGAGCTGGCGGCCGAGATCGCCGACGGACTGGTTGGGCTGCTGTACGACGCTCCGGACGCCGCCTGGGTGGATGTCGACGACCTGCGCGCGAAGGCCAGTGAGACGGGCGAATACGGGCCGGAGTTCAATCTCTTCCAGGCGCTGTTCGCGGCGTCCTTCCGTGGACTTGGGGAAGCACTCGCCCTGCTGGGCGTGGTGGAGTACGAGCCCGGTGACGGCGACGATTCGGCCGAGGAGGCTCTGCGCACACTCCTGAACGCCATGGGCAGAGCGCAGCTGGACAGTCCAGGAACTTCGCCGGCGTTGTTGGAGGGGTCGCGGGACGACAAGCCCGCACATCGTATGCGGCTCACCCCGCTCGGCCGGTACGGTCTCCGCGCTTACCTGATGGAGTGCGGTGTGCCTGCGCCGCTGCTCGGTGAGTACGCCGAAGCGGACGCCGACACTCTGCTCCAGGGGCTCCTGGGTTACTCCCCCGAGGAGATGCGCCGGGAGGTCGAAGGGTGGCTGGAACACCGCTCTGCGGCGGATGCCGCAGTGGGGTTGCTCGATGCCTGCGCGGGGGTCGGCCCCGACGCCGCGGCGAAGCGCACCGTGGCCCAACTGGTGCTGGCCGACCTCGACGACCCACGAGCACTGCGAGTGCTGAGGAAGACCGCGGACTCCGACGTCGAGGGGTGCCGCCAGGTGGCCACCGCGACCCTGGGCGCACGCCCTGATGCAGATGCGCACGTGGACCCGGCGCAGGCTGAGGAGGCCAGGTCATGGCTGCTCATCGACGGGCTGTCGCTCCTCGCCGGTGCCCAAGAGAGCGCGGAGCTGGCCCGGGGCTTTGTGGAGAACTGGAACACGGCGCCGGAGGCGCTCGAACAACGGGTGGACGACCTGTGGCGAGTGGAACACCCGGCCGTCGCCCAGGTGCTTGCCGAACTGGGTGAGGGCCTGCGCAGCGTGGACAATCAGCTCGCCAAACATATGCGTACGGCAGCGAACAAGGTGCTTTTCCAGCGGTGACGTCGAGGCCCGAGCCCGCTGGTGGAATGAGGTGCGGGTGACGAGCTGGGAACGGTGGGCACCGCATGGAAAACGATGGGCGGAAGAAAGTGGCACGAGTCGTCGTACGAGAGCCGAGCACCGGCAGGAGGAGTGCGCCGCCGCTGGCCGCACCGGAGTCGGCCGCCTGGGCGAGGGGTCTGCTCGACGAGGGCTGGGCGGCGGTGTTCCTGCCCGGCGAGCCCGCCCGCTCGGGGCAGCTGCTGCTGTGGCAGCCCATCGCTGCAGCCGCCTCCAACCGCATACCGCCCGCAGACCTCAGGACCGAGTCGGTGGAGCTGGTGCTGCCACACGGCCGCTCGGTCAGGCGGCGCACGGTGGAGGGTTACGCCCTGCCCGTCGCCGTCGCCGTGGCGGCCCTGTCCGGGGCGCAGCCGCCGCATCCATCCGCCGCCGCCTGGCAGGCCTCCGCCCGACTGGCGTTGCGGCTGCTCGCCGATGGCCGTCTCTACCCGGCCCTCACCCCCGCTGGCTATGACACCTGGCAGGCGGGTCCCTTCACCGCCGTCCAGCAGCGGACGCTGGACGCCCTCGCCAGCGCTTTCCCACCCCACGCCCATTGCCTGCCGGAGCCGGGTCCGACCCCGTTGCGGATCACCGAACCAACCGTGCTGGTACGCCAGTTCTGCGACGCTGTCGCCGACGACCTGGTTCGCACCCCCGCCGCTCCGCTCGCCATGGGAGCGCTGCCGTATGCCTGGCGCGAGACGTGTGCCGTGCCCGTCCTGCGCGAATGGGCCGAGGAGACCACCGCCGCGTTCACGGCTGGCGTCGGTGTCTCGCTGCGGGTCGACGTGCCCGAGGGCCGACGTCGGCAGTTCCGGGCCGTCCTGCAGTTGCACACCGCGGCGGATCCGGCGCTCGTCGTGGAGGCCGCACGGCTGTGGAGCGAGCCGGCCGAGACCGAGCGGCTGCTCGGCCTGCGCGCCGAGACCGAGACACTGCTCGCGCTGCGCCGCGGCGCCCGCGTGTGGCCACCGCTCGACCGGCTGCTGAAGGACGCTGCTCCGGACCAGCTGCGGTTGACCGACGACGAGGCGTTCGACCTGCTGGGAGACGCCACCGACACGCTGCGCGCGGCCGGTATCGACGTACACTGGCCGCGTCAGTTGGCCAAGGCACTCACGGCGACCGCGGAGATCGGGCAACACATCACCCCCGGCTCCAGCGCGGGCGGCATGCTCGATGCTGACACCCTCCTCGACTTCCGCTGGCAGCTCTCGCTCGGCGGCAACCCGCTCACCGAGGCCGAGATGGACGCCCTCGCCGAAGCACGCCGGCCCCTCGTCCGGCTGCGTGACCAGTGGGTGGTCGCCGACCCGAAGCTGGTGGCCCGCGCCAGACGCCGTCGGATGGAACCGCTCACTCCCGTGGAGGCGCTGGGCGCCGCGCTGACCGGCGAAGTGGAGCGGGACGGGGAGAGTTTTCGCTGCGCGGCGGTTGGGGCGCTCGGCGACCTCGTCGCCCGCATCCGCGACCCCGAATCCCGCACTCCCACTGCCCAGCCCGCCGCGCTGAAGGCCACGCTGCGCGACTACCAGAAGCGGGGCCTGGCATGGCTGACCGAGATGTGCGAGCTCGGCCTCGGCGGCTGCCTCGCCGACGACATGGGCCTGGGCAAGACCATCACCCTGCTCGCTTTGCACCTGCACCGCCAGGCCGACCCCACTACCGCGGGCCCCACGCTTGTCGTCTGCCCCGCCTCGCTGCTCGGCAACTGGCAGCGCGAGGCGGCCCGGTTCGCACCGGCCACGCCGGTGCGCCGCTACCACGGCGGCGACCGCCACCTGAAGGACCTCGCCGACGACGAGATCGTCCTCGTCACCTACGGCGTCCTCCGCCGCGACCGGGAGGCCCTCGCCGAGAACGCCTGGTCACTGATCGCCGCCGACGAGGCCCAGCACGTCAAGAACCCATACGCCGTCACCGCCCGCGAGCTGCGCGCCCTGCCCACCCGCGCCCGCGTCGCTCTCACCGGCACCCCTGTGGAGAACAACCTCTCCGAACTGTGGGCGCTCCTCGACTGGACCACCCCTGGACTCCTCGGCCCGCTCACCGCCTTCCGCGACCGGTACGCCCGCCCGATCGAGTCGGGCGAGGACCCGCAGGCGGCCCAACGCCTGGCCCGTCTCGTCCGTCCGTTCCTGCTGCGCCGCAGGAAGTCCGACCCGGGCATCGCCCCCGAACTGCCCGCCAAGACCGAGACCGACCGTGTCGTGCCGCTGACCACCGAGCAGGCAAGCCTGTACGAGGCGGTGGTCCGCGAAACCATGGCGAAGATCGCCGAAGCCGAGGGCATCGCCCGCCGCGGCCTGATCCTGAAGCTCCTCACCGCTCTGAAGCAGATCTGCAACCACCCCGCCCAATACCTGCGCCAGTCCACACCGCTGCACGGCCGCTCCGGCAAACTGGCGCTGCTCGACGAACTGATCGACACCATCACCGCAGAAGGCGAGTCTGTGCTGGTCTTCACCCAGTACAAGCAGATGGCGACCCTGCTGGAGAAGCACCTCGCAGAACGCGGCGTCCCCACCCTCTTCCTGCACGGCGGCACCCCTGTCACCGCGCGCGAGGAGATGGTGGACCGCTTCCAGCGCGGCAAGGTGCCGGTGTTCCTGCTCTCCCTGAAGGCCGCGGGCACCGGCCTCAACCTCACCCGTGCCACCCATGTCGTGCACTACGACCGCTGGTGGAACCCGGCGGTCGAGGACCAGGCCACCGACCGCGCCTACCGCATCGGCCAGGACAAGCCCGTACAGGTCCATAAACTTCTCGCGGAGGGAACCGTGGAGGACAAGGTGGCGAAGCTCCTCGAATCCAAGCGCGCGCTCGCCGACGCGGTCGTCGGCTCCGGTGAGGCCGCCCTGACCGAACTGTCCGACGTCGACCTCGCCGAACTCGTCGCCCTCGGAAAGCAGCCATGAACCCCTCGATCCCCGGCCCGCGCCGCGCGCCCACGCGTGGCAGGCGTGCCTTCGCTGCGACCTGGTGGGGCCAGGCATGGGTGACGGCCCTGGAGGATTCCACCCTGAACTCGGGGCGCCTGTCCCGCGGACGCACCTACGCCCGCCAGGGCATGGTCGGCCCCGTCACCATCGCCCCCGGCCAGGTCAAGGCCGCCGTTCAGGGCAGCCGGCCCCGCCCCTACCGCTCCGCCGTCCACCTGCCCGTCCTCACCGACACCCAGTGGGACACCCTCTTCAACACCATCGCCGCCCGAGCCGGGCATCTCGCTGCCCTCCTTGACGGCGAGATGCCCGCCGAACTCGTCGATCACGCCCGCCAAGCCGGAGTCCCGCTGCTCCCTCAACCCACCGAACTCGACCCCGAATGCTCCTGCCCCGACTGGGGCTACCCCTGCAAACACGCTGCCGCGCTCTGTTACGCCATCGCCGCCACCATCGACACCGACCCCTTCGTGCTCCTCGCCCTCCGCGGCCGCGACCGCGAGGAAGTCCTCGCTCAGTTGCGCGCCCGCCGTACGGCCGCCCAGGCGACCTCCGCCCCACCGGCCCCGGCCGGCATCCCGGCCGCCGGCGCCTACGCAGCCTGGGCCGCCCTGGCCGAACACACTCCGCCCCTTCCCGAACTCCCTGAACCAGCCCCCCACACCGCCGCACTGCCCGCCACCCCGCCACCCGGCACCGGTCTGTCCACCACGGACCTCGAACGCCTCATGGCCGACACCGCCGCACGCGCCACCTGGTTGCTCGCGGGTGACACCACGAGCCTGCACCTGCTCCAACACCAGGACGCAGTGCGCATCGCCGCGAGCAACCCCGGACCGCAGTGGTTCCACCACCTGATCCACAACACCGGCGCCAAACCCACCGCCTTCGCCCGCCTCACCCGCGCCTGGCGATATGGCGGCCCAACCGGCATCACCGTCGCCGAACAGCCCCACACCCCCGACCCGACGGTGATGAAAGCCGCCCGCACCGCCCTGACCGAGGCCCTCACCGAAATGACCGCCACCCCGGTCGCCCTCAGGGCCTGGCGCAACCGCCTCACGCTCACCGATCACGGCATCCAGCTGCGCCTGGGCCCTGACACCCGCTGGTACCCCTACCTCCAGGAGGACGACGGCGACTGGTGGCCAGCAGCGCCGGCCGATCCCGACCCCGTCACGACGCTCACCTCCATCTGGCAGCAGACCGAGAGGTGACACGTACGGCAAACCCGGAAACCGCCACCTCAGCCCACAAGTTCACGTCTCCCGACTTCCGTCACTCGGTACCGTTCGCCAAAGAGCTCATGCCCCTTGACGACTTGTCAGGGGGGCGCATCACTGTGGAAGCGGGCGCCGTAGCAAACGTCGACGTAACCGCCGCGTGAAAGGCCGCCCGTCTCGAAAAGTTGCTCGAGCTCCTCACAAGCTCCTGAGGGATTCCATCGTCTCGTACGACGGCACGTTCTACCGCTCCCACGAGGCGCACAACCAGCCCGGATGCCTCCAGCGGGGACTGTAAAACGTTCGGCTCTGTTCCGTAGTCGGGATGCTGTTGGTGATCTTCACTCGGTGGAGTGAAGTCCATGACCTGGTTGGCGT
>RHMC01000235.1 GCA_003719395.1 Streptomyces altiplanensis | reverse complement strand
CCTCCGCCCGCCCCCGCCGGCCCCGCTCCGGCCTCACTCGCCCGGCGGCTCGCCGCACCGGCGATCACGCTGGCGGGCGTCGCCGCGGCCTTCGCGTACGTCGGCGCCGTCGACCCCAACGAGCCGGGCCACTACCCGGTCTGCCCGCTGCTCCAGCTCACCGGGATCTACTGCCCCGGTTGCGGCGGCCTGCGCAGCGCGCACGCCGTCGCACCGGCGATCTGGCCGGTGCGTTCGGTTCCAACGCCATGGCTGTCGTCGGCTACGGGGTCTTCGCCGTGCTCTGGGCCGTATGGGTGGTACGCGCGACCCGGGGAACCCCGACGCGGATCGCCCTCAGGCCCGTCCACTGGTGGAGCATCGGCGTGGTGGCGGCGGTCTTCAGCGTCGTCCGGAACCTGCCGTTCGGCTCGTCACTCGCTCCGTGAAGTTCCAGGTAGTGGGACTGGCGCCCGGTCGATGCGAGACCTGAGGCCTCCTGCGGATAGCATTGGTATGGCTGATCCCGGCCCACCGACAGTCATCACCGTCCCGGAAGGGGGCCGCTCGCGTGAGTGTGCTCGACGAGATCATTGAAGGCGTGCTCGCCGACCTTGCGGAGCGGCAGGCAAGCGTCAGTCTCGACGAGCTCAAGGACCGCGCGGCCAAGGCGTCCCCGGCCAAGGACGGAGTCGCCGCGCTGCGCGGCGACGGCGTCAAGGTCATCTGCGAGGTCAAGCGTTCCAGCCCCTCCAAGGGTGCGCTCGCCGCGATCGCCGACCCCGCCGGGCTCGCCGCCGACTACGAGGCGGGCGGCGCGGCCGTCATCTCCGTACTCACCGAGCAGCGGCGCTTCGGCGGCTCGCTGGCCGACCTGGAGGCCGTACGCGCCAGGGTCGACATCCCGGTGCTGCGCAAGGACTTCATCGTCACGGCCTACCAGCTGTGGGAGGCGCGGGCGTACGGCGCCGACCTGGCGCTGCTGATCGTGGCCGCCCTGGAGCAGGAGGCCCTGGTCTCGCTGATCGAGCGGGCCGAGTCCATCGGGCTGACGCCGCTGGTCGAGGCGCACGACGAGGAAGAGGTCGAGCGCGCGGTCGAGGCCGGCGCGAAGATCATCGGAATCAACGCGCGCGACCTCAAGACGCTCAAGGTCGACCGCGGCACGTTCGAGCGGGTCGCCCCGGAGATCCCCGCGGGCATCGTCACGATCGCCGAGTCCGGCGTCCGCGGCCCGCACGACCTGATCGCGTACGCCAACGCGGGCGCCGACGCGGTGCTCGTGGGCGAGTCCCTGGTCACCGGCCGCGACCCGAAGGGCGCCGTCGCCGACCTGGTCGCCGCGGGCGCCCACCCGGCCCTGCGCCACGGCCGGAGCTGACCGAAGCCCCCATGACCGCTCTCGCCGTACCGCCGCACGCACCCGGCCGGCCTTCGCCCGCTCGCCGGGGCGAGGGCGCGCGACCCGCATGCGCCGCTGGCGCGCGGGTGCCGTCCGCGCGGGTGCCGGGCTCCGGCGCGGCGGGTGCGGGGACGCCGGGTGCGGTACCACATCGGTTCCGAGCCCGGCCAGATCAACGGCATGCGATGGCGCACCGAAGGCGCGCCGCAGCGATCCGCCCTGCCCGTACGCACGCCCTGAGCGGCGTACCGGGGCGGTCTCGCGCGCGGCGCATACGGTGAAGTCCACTCGTTGATCTTCCATGGGGCGCGAGCCCCTTCTGAGGAGTACGTCGGATGTCTTCTGACTTCTTCATTCCGGACCCCGAGGGCACCGTCCCCAGCGTCGAGGGCTACTTCGGCGCGTACGGCGGCAAGTTCATCCCCGAGGCGCTCGTCGCGGCGGTCGACGAGGTCGCCGTCGAGTACGACAAGGCCAAGACCGACCCGGCCTTCGCGGCCGAGCTGAACGAGCTCATGGTCAACTACACGGGCCGGCCCAGCTCGCTCACCGAGGTGTCGCGGTTCGCCGGACATGCGGGCGGCGCGCGGATCTTCCTCAAGCGCGAGGACCTCAACCACACCGGCTCGCACAAGATCAACAACGTGCTGGGCCAGGCGCTGCTCACCAAGCGCATGGGCAAGACCCGCGTGATCGCGGAGACCGGCGCCGGCCAGCACGGCGTCGCCACCGCCACCGCCTGCGCCCTCTTCGGCCTCGAATGCACCATCTACATGGGCGAGATCGACACGCAGCGCCAGGCGCTCAACGTCGCCCGCATGCGGATGCTCGGTGCCGAGGTCGTCGCCGTGAAGTCCGGCAGCCGGACCCTGAAGGACGCCATCAACGAGGCGTTCCGCGACTGGGTCGCCAATGTCGACCGTACGCACTACCTCTTCGGCACGGTCGCCGGACCGCACCCCTTCCCCGCCATGGTCCGCGACTTCCACCGGGTCATCGGCGTCGAGGCGCGCCGGCAGATCCTGGAGCGTACGGGGCGCCTGCCCGACGCGGCCGTCGCCTGCGTCGGCGGCGGCTCCAACGCCATCGGCCTCTTCCACGCCTTCATCCCGGACACGGACGTGCGCCTCGTCGGCTGCGAGCCCGCCGGGCACGGCATCGAGACCGGTGAGCACGCGGCCACCCTGTCGGCGGGCGAGCCGGGCATCCTGCACGGCTCCCGGTCGTACGTCCTCCAGGACGAGGAGGGCCAGATCACCGAGCCCTACTCGATCTCGGCGGGCCTGGACTACCCCGGCATCGGCCCCGAGCACGCTTACCTCAAGGACAGCGGGCGCGGTGAGTACCGGGCCGTGACGGACGACGCCGCCATGCAGGCGCTGTTGCTCCTGTCCCGCACCGAGGGCATCATCCCGGCCATCGAGAGCGCCCACGCGCTCGCCGGCGCGCTGGAGCTCGGCAAGGAGCTCGGCAAGGACGGGCTGATCCTGGTCAACCTGTCCGGGCGCGGCGACAAGGACATGGACACGGCCGCCCGCTACTTCGGCCTGTACGACACCGACGCCGCGGTCGAGGCCGACGCCTCCGCCGCCGACGGCGCCGCCGAGATCCAGAGGGACACCAAGTGAGCGGGAACATTCAGCTGCTGGCCGACACCCTGGAGCGCGCCAAGTCCGAGGACCGGGCCGCCCTCATCGCCTACCTCCCGGCCGGATTCCCGACCGTCGACGGCGGGATCGACGCCGTCAAGGCGGTCATCGCGGGCGGCGCGGACGTCGTCGAGATCGGTCTGCCGCACAGCGACCCGGTCCTCGACGGCCCGGTCATCCAGACCGCCGACGGCATCGCGCTGCGCGGCGGCGTGAAGATCGCCGACGTGATGCGCACGGTCCGCGTGGCGCACGAGGAGACCGGGCCCGGTCCTGGTCATGACGTACTGGAACCGATCGACCGGTACGGCGTCGAGCGCTTCACCGCGGAGCTGGCCGAGGCGGGCGGCGCGGGCTGCATCCTGCCCGACCTGCCGGTGCAGGAGTCCGCGCTGTGGCGCGAGCACGCCGAGAAGCACGGCCTGGCCACGGTCTTCGTGGTCGCGCCGAGCAGCAAGGACGAGCGCCTCGCCACCATCACGGCGGCCGGTTCGGGATTCGTCTACGCCGCCTCGCTGATGGGCGTCACCGGCACCCGCGAGTCCGTCGGCGCGCAGGCACAGGACCTGGTGCGCCGGACGCGGGCGACGACCGGTCTGCCGGTGTGCGTCGGGCTCGGGGTCTCCAACGCCGTACAGGCCAAGGAGGTCGCGGTCTTCGCCGACGGCGTGATCGTCGGCTCCGCCTTCGTCCAGCGGCTGCTGGACGCTCCGGACGCGGCCGCGGGCCTGGACGCCGTACGGGCGCTCGCCGGAGAGCTGGCGGAAGGCGTCCGCAGGGACCGCGCGAACAACTGAGCGGTGTAGCCCGTACGAGTGGACCTGGACCGGGGAGGCGCGCGGGCGCCTCCCCGGTTCGTTGCTGCGGGTGTGAGTGACAAAAACCGTGACGGAAAACGAACCGCCCGTGAGCGCCTGGTGCAGGAGCGCGAGGCGCAGAAGGCGCGCGACAGGCGCAGGCGGACAATGATCGTGTCCGCCGCCGTGGTCGGAGTGCTGGGCCTGGCCGCCGTGATCGGGGTCTCGCCGCGAACTCGGGCTCGGACTCGGGCAGCGACGACAGCGCGCCCCGTCGTGGTGCCCAGGGGCACGGACGCCGAGGGCGACCCGATGATCCCGGTGGGGGCGAAGGACGCGCCGTCCACGCTCACGGTCTGGGAGGACTTCCGCTGCCCGGCCTGCGCCCAGTTCGAGAACGTCTTCCGGGACACGATCCACGAGCTGGAGGCGTCGGGACAGCTCAGGACCGAGTACCACCTGGCCACGCTCATCGACCGGAACATGGGCGGCACCGGATCGCTGAGGGCGGCCAACGCCGCCGCGTGCGCGCAGGACGCCGGAAAGTTCGCGCCGTACCACGACGTGCTCTACCAGAACCAGCCGCCGGAGGTCGACGACGCCTTCGGCAGGAACAGCCGCCTGATCGAGCTGGCGGGCAAGGTCGACGGGCTCGTCACCGAGACGTTCAAGCAGTGTGTGAACGACGGGACGCACGACAGCTGGGTGCGGAAGGCCAATGAAGCCTTCGAGAAGGGTGACTTCAGAGGCACGCCGACCGTGCTGCTCAACGGAGAGTCCGTCTTCCCGAAGAAGGGCAACGAGCAGATCACGCAGGAGAACCTGAAGAAGTGGGTCGCCGAGGCGAACAGGGGCAAAAAGGCGGGGACGGCGACCGCCTCACCCACGGCGACGCCGTAGTACGTGCGCCGGGCTCGTTATCCAGACGTTGCCGGGTGGGTTGCCGTACCTCCCACCCGCAGGGTAGCGTCGACCCTGCCATGGAACTTGCCTATATCCCCAGCCCGTCGACCGGTGTGATCGAGCTCGGACCGATCCCGCTCCGCGGCTACGCGTTCTGCATCATCATTGGCGTTTTTGTGGCCGTCTGGTACGGCAACAAGCGCTGGATCGCCCGGGGGGGCAAAGCCGGCACGGTGGCCGACATCGCCGTATGGGCGGTTCCCTTCGGCCTCGTCGGCGGGCGGCTCTACCACGTCGTCACCGACTACCAGCTGTACTTCAAAGAGGGCCGGAACTGGGTCGACGCCTTCAAGATCTGGGAGGGCGGCCTCGGTATCTGGGGCGCCGTCGCTCTCGGTGCGGTCGGCGCCTGGATCGGCTGCCGCCGCCGCGGGATCCCGCTGCCGGCCTGGGCCGACGCCATGGCCCCCGGTCTCGCCTTCGCCCAGGCCATCGGCCGTTGGGGCAACTGGTTCAACCAGGAGCTGTACGGGCGGGAGACCGACCTGCCCTGGGCGCTCAAGATCTCCGAGGGCGTGAACCGCGAAGCGGGGACGTACCACCCGACCTTCCTGTACGAGTCGCTGTGGTGCGTCGGCGCCGCACTGCTGGTCATCTGGGCCGACCGCCGCTTCAAGCTCGGGCACGGCCGGGTCTTCGCGCTGTACGTCGCGCTGTACTGCACGGGCCGCGGCTGGATCGAGTACATGCGGGTCGACGAGGCGCACCAGGTGCTGGGGCTCCGGCTGAACGTGTGGACCTCGATCGTCGTGTTCGCGTTCGCGGTGGCGTACTTCGTGATCTCGGCGAAGGTCCGGCCGGGGCGCGAGGAGACGGTCGAGCCGGTTCCTTCGGACAAGGGCGACGCGGCTGCGGTGACTGAGGCGGAGGCGGAGGGTGGCGCCGATGCCGATGCCGATGCCGATGCCGATGCCGGTGTCGGCCACAGGGCCGAGGCCAAGGACTAGCGCCTCCGGCGGCCGGGGCCGCCGGGTCACGGCCCGGCGGCAGGGGTACGGGACGCCAGGGCCAGGATCCGGTGGGCGGTCGCGACGACCGCCGCGTCCACGAACCGGCCGTCGGGAAGTGCCAGCGCGCCTCGGTCCGCGGCCGCCGCCTTGACGATCTCCTCGGCTTCTTCCACCTCCCGGGGAGTGGGCAGGAAGGCGCGCTCGATCACCGGCAGCTGGCGGGGGTGCACCGCCGTACGGCCCAGAAAGCCCAGGGCCCGGCCCCGGGCGCACGAGGCCGCCAGCCCTTCCAGGTCACGGATGTCCGGGTACACCGACTGGGCCGGCGGCTCCAGGCCCGCCGCCCGTGCGGCGACCACCACCCGGCTGCGCGGCCACGCGAGTCCGGCGTCGTCCCGTACGCCCAGATCCGCGCGGAGGTCGGCCTCGCCGAGTGCGATACCGCGCAGCAAGGGGTGCGCGCCGGCGATGGCGTGGGCGCGCTCGATGGCGAGCGCCGATTCGAGCAGGGCGTACAGCGGCACGTCCGGCATCGTGTTCGCGACGTACCGACCTCGGCCGGGTCCGTGACCTTGGGGACGCGGAGGGCCGCCAGCCCGGGCAGCCCGAGCAGGACGTGCAGATCCGCCTCGGCGAACGGGCTGTCCAGGGCGTTCACACGGACGTGGACGGGGGTGGAGGGCCGCTCGGTGAGCAGCTCGGCGGTCGCGGAGCGGGCGTACCCCTTGCGGTCGGGCGCGACCGCGTCCTCCAGGTCGACGATCACCGCGTCGGCGCCCGCGCGCAGTGCCTTGGCGACGGTCTCGGGACGGTCACCCGGTACGTACAGCCAGGTCAGGGGCGTGGGCGCGGTCATCGCGTGCCACCGGTGGCGCGCAGGGCGGCGATCTCGGCCTCGGACAGGCCGGCCTCGGTCAGGACCGCGTCCGTGTCCGCGCCGTGCGGGCGTCCCGCCCAGCGGATCGCGCCGGGCGTCTCGGAGAGGCGGAAGAGGACGTTCTGCATGCGCAGCGGGCCGAGTTCGGGGTCCTGGACCGTGGTGATGGTGTCCAGGGCGCGGTACTGGGGGTCGGCCATGACGTCCTGGATGTCGTAGACGGGGGCGATCGCCGCTTCGGCTTTCTCGAACGCGGCGAGTGTGTCGGCCCGGGTGTGGCGGGCGATCCAGTGGCCGACCGCCTCGTCGAGTTCGTCGGCGTGCTCGGCGCGGCCGCTGCCCGTGGTGAACCACGGTTCGTCGACGAGGTCGGGGCGGCCCACCAGGCGCATCACGCGTTCCGCGACGGACTGGGCCGAGGTGGAGACGGCCACCCAGGCGCCGTCGGCGGTGCGGTAGGTGTTGCGGGGGGCGTTGTTGCGGGAGCGGTTGCCGGTACGGGGCTGGACGTAGCCGAGCTGGTCGTACCAGAGGGGATGGGGGCCGAGGACCGTGAGGATCGGTTCGATGATGGCCATGTCGACCACCTGGCCGCGGTGGGTCGTGGCGCGGGCGCGAGCGCGGTCAGACGGCGTAGGCGGTCGCGAGCGCCGTGATCGAGTCGCCAGGCCGAACGGGGGGAGCGGTGGGCGGGCCTTCCGGTTCGCCGGTGATCGCCGCGAAGCCGCTCATCGCCTCGGCGAGCGTGCCGAAGCCGGGGCGGTGGGAGTACGGGCCGGACTGGCCGAATCCGGTGACACGGACCAGGACCAGGCGGGGGTTGACCGCGCTCAGTTCCGCCGGGCCGAGGCCCCATTTCTCCAGGGTGCCGGGGCGGAAGTTCTCGATGATCACGTCGGTGGTGGCGGCCAGGCGGAGGAGGGCGTCGCGGCCGGTGGGGGCGGAGAGGTCGAGGGTGATGGTGCGCTTGTTGCGGCCCAGGAGTTTCCACCACAGGCCGATGCCTTCTTTGGCGGGGCCGTGGCCTCGGGACGGGTCGGGTCTGGTGGGGTGCTCGACCTTGATCACGTCCGCGCCGAAGTCGCCGAGCATGGTGGCGGCGAGGGGGCCGGCGAAGAGGGTGGCCAGGTCGAGGACCCGGAGGCCGGTGAGGGGCGGCGGCGGGGCGGGAGCGGCTTCGGCGGGAGTGGCCTCGGTGGTGGGGGTCGTTCGGATCATGGGGAGCTCTTCACCTGGGAGTTCGTCTTGGGTTCAGGGCATGACGTGCCGGCGGGCGCGGTGCGGTGTGCCTCTACGAGGGTGAGGTGGGCGAGGGCGTCGAAGCCGATGCCGTCGAGGCCGGCGACGGACGTGGCCAGGCGGTTGCGGAGGGGGGCGGTCCAGTGGGCGGGGAGGGCTTTTGGGGAGCCTGCGAGGAGGCCTGCGATGCTGCCGGCGGTGGCGCCGTTGGAGTCTGTGTCCCAGCCGCCGGACACGGCCCGGCAGATCGAGGCGGTGAAGTCGCCGTCGGCGTGGGTGAGGGCGGCGGCGACGAGTGCGGCGTTCGGAACCACGTGCACCCAGTGGTGGTGGCCGTAGGCGGCGTGGAGGTCGTCCACGACGGTGTCGAAGGCGGTTGTGGCGCGTGCTGCCTCGATGCCGTGGCGGACCGCTCGGGCCAGGCGGGACTCCGGGGGGACGACGCTCAGGCCGGTGCGCAGGCAGTGGTGTACGTCGGTGGTGCCGGCGGCGGCTTCGGCGATGGTCGCGCGATGAACATCGCGCCGTACACGCCGTTGGCGGTGTGGGTGAGGACCGCGTCCCGGTGGGCCTGTTCGGCGGCGGCGGCCGGGGCGCCGGGATGCGTCCAGCCGTGGATGTCGGCGCGGATCAGGGCGCCGATCCATTCGCGGAACGGGTTGCGGTGGGTCGCGGTGTGAGGGGGTGTCAGTCCTTGGAGGAGGTTGCGGTAGGCGAAGCCGCTCGGCGGTGAACGTGCGGCCGGCCGGGAGTTCGTCCAGCCAGCAGGCGGGCGGAGTGGGTGGTG
>RHMC01000234.1 GCA_003719395.1 Streptomyces altiplanensis | reverse complement strand
GGTATCCGCAGCAGCCCGGGCCGGCCGCGCCGCAGCAGGCCGCGCCCGGCGTGCCCCAGCCGGGCCAGGACACCTCGGGCGCTACGGGTATCCGCAGCAGCAGGCGCAGGCCCGGCCGGCCGGGGCCGGCGCGCCCCCGCCCGCGGCGCCCGCGCCCGGTTTCCCCGTACTGCGTCCGGTCGCCGAGGACGCGCAGGTGAACCCGCCGCAGGCCGCCCCGGCGGCGAGCGTCCCCGAGCAGCCCGCCCCCGAGCAGCCCGCTCCCGCCCAGCAGATCCCCGAGCCGGACTACGCCGCTGCGACGCGGAGGCGGCAGCGCTCTCGGCGCCGACGACGCCGAGGAGGCCGGCGGAGGAGCACGGCGGTGAGACGGAGCCGGGCGGCTCCGAGGCGACGCCTGGTGCCGAAGGAGGCGCCGACACCGACTCGGCACCGGACCTTCAGCCCGGTCCGGAGACGGACACGGACACGGAGAGCGAAGCCGTGTCCGGTGCCGACGAGCAGACCGGGACCGCGGCCGCAGCGCCCGCCGCGGCCGGACCCCAGCCGGTGGCGCAGGCCCAGCCGCAGAGCGAGCCCGCTCCGCAGGCCCCCGCGCCTCACGCCGGTACGGCTCCGCAGGACCCTCAGGGCCTCCCACCGCTGCCGCAGGGTTACCAGCCCGCACAGCCCGCACAGCCCATTCATGGCGCACCGCAGCAGCCGGTCCAGCCCGACCAGCAGGCTGCGGCCGCACAGGCCGCCGGATACGGCTACCCCCAGCCGTTCGCCCAGCCGCAGCCGCAGCGCCAGCCTTCCCGCAGGGCACCTTCGGCGCGGCCCAGCCGCTGCCCCCGGTGCAGCAGCAGCCCGCCCCCCAGCAGCAGCACCCGGGGTACCCGGCGCAGGCCGGGCAGGCCGCACCCGGTTATCCGCAGCCCCAGCAGCAGACGCCGCAGGCCGCCCAGCCGCAGCCCGCACGCCCGCAGCAGCTCAGGCCGGTTACAACTACCCGCCCCAGCAGGCCGGTTACGGTTACCCGCAGGTCGCGCAGCCCGCGCCCCCGCAGCAGGCCGTACAGCCGCAGCCGCAGCCGCAACAGATGCCGCAGGCCCAACAGCCTCCGTACCAGCAGACGCCGCAGACGCCGCCGCAGCAGCACCCCACGGCCCCGCCCGCCTACGGCTCCCAGGGCTGGACCGCCCCGGCGGGTCCTCAGGCCGGTACCCCCCAGCAGCAGGCGGCGCCCGGCACCCCGCTCGGTTACAACGCCGCCGTCGAGCTCTCCTCCGACCGGCTGCTGCGCAACCAGCCCAAGGCCCGTAAGAACAACTCCGGCCCGTCCCGCTTCAAGCTCGGCGCCAAGAAGGAAGAGGAGGAGCGGCAGCGCAAGCTGGCGCTGATCCGCACGCCGGTGATGTCCTGTTACCGGATCGCGGTGATCAGCCTCAAGGGCGGTGTCGGCAAGACCACGACGACCATCTCGCTCGGCGCCACCCTCGCCTCCGAGCGCCAGGACAAGATCCTGGCGATCGACGCCAACCCGGACGCCGGCACCCTCGGCCGACGGGTGCGGCGCGAGACCGGTGCCACCATCCGCGACCTGGTGCAGGCGATTCCGCAGCTCAACAGCTACATGGACATCCGCCGCTTCACCTCGCAGGCGCCGTCGGGTCTCGAGATCATCGCCAACGACGTGGACCCGGCGGTCTCCACGACCTTCAACGACCAGGACTACCGCAGTGCGCTCGAAGTCCTGGGCAGGCAGTACCCGATCATCCTCACCGACTCGGGCACCGGTCTGCTCTACAGCGCGATGCGCGGCGTCCTGGACCTCGCCGACCAGCTGATCATCATCTCCACCCCGTCCGTGGACGGTGCGAGCAGCGCCTCGACGACGCTCGACTGGCTCTCCGCGAACGGGTTCGCCGACCTCGTCCAGCGGTCCCTCACCGTGATCTCCGGGGTCCGCGAGACGGGCAAGATGATCAAGGTGGACGACATCGTCGCGCACTTCGAGACCCGCTGCCGCGGTGTCGTCGTCGTGCCCTTCGACGAACACCTCGCGGCCGGCGCCGAGGTCGACCTCAACATGATGCGCCCCAAGACCCGTGAGGCGTACTTCCACCTCTCGGCCCTCGTCGCCGAGGACATCGCCCGCACGCAGCAGGGCCAGGGCTTCGCCGCCCAGCAGCAGGTCCCCCAGCACCCGCAGGGGTACGCGCCTCAGCAGCCGCCCGTCGCCGCCCCCCAGCCGGGGCAGGGCTGGCAGCAGCAGATGCAGCAGCCCCCGCAGGGCCAGGGCTGGCAGCAGCAGCCTCCGGCTCAGCCGCAGCACCAGCAACAGCCCGGTCCCGGCTGGACCCAGTAGTACGCGGGGTTCGTCCCCCGTGCGGGTGAGTTACTACAAGGTGCTTATGCGCAAGGCACGTCGGGTCGGCCTAAGATGCCCGAAACGACGTGCCGCCGTTGCCGAAAGGGAGTTTGACTGATGGGGAGCGCACAGGAGAAGGAAGAGCTGTACGCCCTCGACATCTCTGGCGTCGAGTGGCACAGCGCTCCCGGCACGAGTGAGGACGAGGAGCGCGTCGAGATCGCGTACCTGCCCGAGGGGGCCGTCGCGATGAGGTCGTCCGTGGACCCGGAGACCGTCCTGCGGTACACCGAAGCCGAGTGGCGGGCGTTCGTGCTCGGTGCGCGCGACGGTGAGTTCGATCTGACCTGAGCACCGCACAGCACTGCGCCCCGCCGGATGGGATCCGGCGGGGCGCAGTGCTGTGGCGTCGTTCGTTCCGTCAGCGGCGCCGTCGGCCGATGAGGAAGGCCATCCCCCAGGCCACCGCTCCGGCGGCCAGCAGGCCGAACAGAGAGATCAGCTCGGGGTCGCCCGGGTTGCCCCACCAGGCCTTGGCCGGATTGAAGGGGTCGTCCTCCATCATGTTCGAGAACCCGGGCATTCCACCCATGTCGATGAAGATGAGCGCCACGCCGTTGGTGTAGCCGAAGAAGGCGCCGAGCATGGCCACGACGGCCCCGCCGATGTGGGCGCCGACGCGGCCGCGGGCCACGAGGCCGACCACGATACCGACGGCAGCCGCGTTGAGAAGGGCGTGGGCCACATAGAGGACGCGCGCCACGTCCTGCGACATGTCCTCGTACGAGGCATAGATGACCAGGCTGTAGAGCGAGGCCAGGGCGACCGAGAAGAACAGCCCGAGGAAGAAGGCGGCGACCGGCTTCCCGCTGTTCGGCTGCTGCCCGTACGGCGCGGCCGGGTACGGGTACCCGGGCTGCACCGGGAACTGCCCGGGGGCGGGCGGCGGGGCGCCGAACCCCGGAGGCGGCCCCGGGGGCTGCTGGGGCATGAGGGGCTGGTTGCCCGGGTTGTACTGGGGCTGCCAGGACTGGCTCAAGACGGGGTCCCCCAGGGAGACAGAGAGATGGATCCGACAAAGTACCAAAGGGACCACGTGCGGCGTCACTTCGAGCGTCCGCGTCCCGGACGGCCGCCGGCCTCCCCCTCCCCCGCCGGTCCGAGGGCTCCGCCAGCCCCTCAGCAGGAAGGCAACAAGGGTCTGGACCAATAAGGGGCCACACCGCCTCCGCCGTGCGGCCCCGCGTCGATCAGCCCGGTATTCCCGCAGTCCACGCGGGGTTTGGCGCATCGTTGACGCAGCCGGACAGCGCTGATAAACCTCGCTTCACCAGCTGGAGCTCACTGATCAACACGCGCTCCCCGTGCGAGTCATGACGCGAGGTCACGTCCCATGGACACAGAGATTCCGCGCAGTACCCGGCAACGCCCCCGCACCCGAACCCTTCTGGTCGTCGGAGCCACCGCCCTGGCCCTGGCCGCCGCAGCCGCGACCCCGCTCAATCCCGCGCCGCAGCAGGCGAAGGCGGCGCAGGCCGATGCCAAGCGGACACTGACCGTCGCGGTCTCGCAGAGCATCGACTCCCTCAGCCCGTTCCTGGCTCAGCGCCTGGTCTCCACCAGCGTCCACCGGCTGATCTACGAGAACCTGACGAACTACGACGTCAAGGACAACCACGCGGTCCCGGGCCTCGCCACCAAGTGGGAGCCCTCGCCGGACAAGCTGACGTGGACGTACACCATCCGCGAGGACTCCAGCTGGTCCGACGGCGAGCAGGCCACCGCCGAGGACGCCGCCTGGACGTTCAACACGATGATGAAGGACGAGGGCGCGGCCACCGCCAACGGCAGCTTCGTCGCCAACTTCAAGAAGGTCACCGCCCCCAGCCCCACCCGGCTGGTCATCGAGCTGAAGAAGCCGCAGGCCACCATGGCCGCGCTCGACGTGCCGATCCTCCCCCGGCACGAGTGGGAGAAGGTCGGCGACTTCTCGAAGTTCAACAACGACAAGAAGTTCCCCGTCGTCGGCAACGGCCCCTTCGTCCTCACCGACTACAAGGTGGACCAGTACGTCAAGCTCAAGCCGAACGAGAAGTTCTGGCGCGGCGCCCCGAAGTTCGACGAGCTGGTCCTGAAGTACTACAAGGACGGTGACGCGGCCGTCGCCGCGCTCCAGAAGGGCGAGGTGTCCTTCGCAGCCAACCTCACCCCCGCCCAGGCCGCGTCCCTCTCCAAGACCGAGAACATCAAGGTCAACGACGCCCCCGGCCGGCGCTTCTACGCGCTCGCCACCAACCCGGGCGCCAGGTCGAAGGACGGCAAGAAGTTCGGCAACGGCCACCCCGCGCTGCTCGACCAGAGGGTGCGCCAGGCCCTCTTCGCCGCCACCGACCGCAAGACGATCATCGACAAGGTCTTCCAGGGCCACGCCGTCGAGGGCGAGGGCTACATCCCGCCGCGCTTCCCGGCGTACCACTGGAAGCCCTCCGCCGGCCAGAAGATCGCGTACGACCCGGCGAAGGCGGCCGCGCTCCTCGACGAGGCGGGCTACAAGAAGAACAGCGCGGGCAAGCGCGTCGGCAAGGACGGCAAGCCGCTCGACTTCCGCATCCTGTGCCACGCCACCGACCCGAACGACAAGGCCATCGGCAAGTACATGCAGGAGTGGTGGGGCGAGCTGGGCATCGGCCTCAAGGTCGAATGCCTCGACAACGTCTCCGACCCCTGGCTGGCCGGCGAGTACGACCTGGCCTTCGACGGTTGGTCCGTCAACCCCGATCCCGACTTCGTCCTCTCCATCCACACGTGCGCCGCGCTGCCGGCCACGCCCAAGGACACCGGCGCGACGGACAACTTCATCTGCGACAAGAAGTTCGACCAGCTCTACGCGCAGCAGACCGCGGAGTACGACGAGGCCAAGCGCGCCGGCATCGTCAAGCAGATGCAGTCGCGGCTGTACGACACCGGCTACATGAATGTCATGGCGTATCCGAACGCGGTCGAGGCGTACCGTACCGACCAGATCAAGTCGATCACGACGATGCCCGAGTCCGGCGGCAATCTCTGGGGCCAGGACGGCTACTGGAGCTGGTGGTCGGCCGTGCCCGCCGACGTCGACGACACCTCCGGGGAGGGCGGCTCCTCCACGGGTCTTGTCGTCGGCATCGGCGCGGCCGCCGTCCTCGCCGTGGGGCTCGGGATCTTCGTCGCCATGCGCCGCCGCTCCACCGCGGAAGACCGTGAGTAGTCCATGAGCACTGCAAGCACCGCCCCCCCTCGCGGAGGGTACGGCCGACGCCCGGCCTTGGTGAAGTCCGGGCCGTCCGGCCCCCGCGCCCGCTCCGCCCGCGCCTACCTGCTGTACGTCGCGGGGAAGCTGGGCGGTGCGGCCGTCTCGCTCTTCGCCGTCCTCGTCACCAGCTTCTTCCTCTTCCGGATCATCCCCGGCGACCCGGTGCGCACCATGACGCACGGCCGCCAGGTGTCCGCCGAACAACTCGCCTCTCTCCGACGCCAGTTCGGACTCGACCTGCCGGTGTGGCAGCAGTTCACGGACTACTGCGCGAAGGCGCTGAGCGGCGACTTCGGCACCTCGTACCAGTTCCACGCGCCGGTCGGCGACCTGATCGCCGAGAAGGTGCCCGCGACCCTGCTGCTGACCGGCGTCGCCGTCGTCATCTACTCCGCCCTCGGCCTGTGGCTCGGCACCCGCTCCGCGTGGCACCACGGCGGGCCGGGCGACAAGGTCAGCACCGGGGTGGCCCTCACCCTGTGGTCCGTGCCGTCGTTCTGGCTCGGCCTGCTGCTGATCATCACCTTCTCGGTGGGCATCGGCCCGGTCCCCGGCATGTTCCCGACGGGTGGCATGGAGTCGGGCGATGCGTCCGGCTTCGCGTACGTCGCCGATGTCGCGCACCACATGGTGCTGCCCGTGATCACTCTGGTCGCGGTCGGGTACGCGCAGACGCTGCTGGTCATGCGGTCCTCGCTGCTCGACGAGATGGGCAGCGACTACCTGACGACGGCGCGCGCGAAGGGGCTGCGCGACGACCTGGTGCGGCGCCGCCACGCCGTGCCGAACGCCCTGCTGCCGACCGTCACCATGGTCTTCATCAACCTGGGCCATGTGGCGGCCGGTTCGATCCTCGTCGAGACGGTCTTCTCCTGGCCCGGGCTCGGCGGTCTCTTCTACCAGGCGCTGAGCGTGCCCGACCTGCCTCTGGTGCAGGGGCTCTTCGTCGTCTTCGCCGGAGCGATGATCGTGATGAACCTCCTCGCCGACCTGCTCTATCCGCTGCTCGATCCCCGGGTGGGCCGATGACTTCCACGGCTGACGCGCTTTCCAGCCCGTCGTCCCTCGCATGGGCGCGGCGCCGCGGCTCCGTGGCCCGTTTCTGGCGTTCGTACCGTACGCACCGGACGGGGCTCTTGGGGCTCGGCGCCCTGGCCGTGATCGCGCTGGTCGCGCTCGCCGCACCGCTGCTCGTCGGCGGCGACGTACAGAGCGTGACGAATGCCCCCGGGTCGGCCCTGGATTCGCCGAGCGGTGAATTCCCGCTCGGGACGGACCAGTTCGGGCGCTCGCTGCTCGGGCTGCTGATCTGGGGCGCCCGCATCTCGCTGACCGTGGGGCTGATGGCGGCTGCGCTGTCCGTGGCCATCGGTACGCTCGTGGGGATCCTCGCCGGGCACTTCGGCGGCTGGTTCTCGACCGTGGTCATGCGGATCACCGACTGGTTCCTGGTGATGCCGACGCTGGTGCTGGCGATCGTGCTGGCGACGGTGATGTCGCGCAGCGTGTGGACGGTGATCCTGGCGATCGGCGTCACGAGCTGGCCGACGACGGCCCGCCTGGTGCGGGCGCAGACCCTCGCCGTCGAGTCGCGTCCGTACATCGAGCGGGCGACGGCGCTCGGCGGCGGCCACGGGCACATCATGACCCGCCACGTCCTGCCCAACGTCATGCCGCTCGTGCTCGCCCAGACCACGCTCGGCATCTCCCACGCCATCCTGACCGAGGCGACGCTCGCCTTCCTCGGCCTCGGTGACCCGGACGTCGTCTCGTGGGGCGGCATGCTCCAGGACGCGCGGGAGGCGGGCGCGGTGTCGTCCGGGCACTGGTGGTACCTGGCGCCGCCCGGCATCGCCATCGCGCTCGTCGCGCTGGCGTTCACCCTGTGCGGGCGCACGGTCGAGTCCGTGCTCAACCCGAAGCTGGGGGTGTCGACCCGATGAGTGCACCGAGCGTGCTGCTCGAAGTGAGGGACCTGCACGTCACGTACGGCGCCGGGACGCGCGCCGTACGCGGTGTGGACCTGACGCTGTCCGCCGGCCAGAAGCTCGGCATCGCGGGCGAGTCCGGCTGCGGCAAGTCGACGCTGGCGCTGGCACTGCTGCGGCTGCTGCCCGCGTCGGCCCGGCTCAGCGGTGAGATCCTGCTCGACGGCGAGGACGTCCTCACCATGAAGTGGGGCAGGCTGCGGGCCGTGCGCTGGGCGGGGGCCTCGATCGTCTTCCAGAGCGCCATGCATTCGCTGAACGCCGTGCACCGCGTCGGGGAACAGATCGCCGAGCCGGTCATGCTGCACCTCAAGTCCACTCCGGCGGCCGCGCGCAGGCGGGCCGTCGAACTCCTGGAGCAGGTGGGGCTGCCGGCCGCGCGTGCCGACGCGTATCCGCACGAGCTGTCGGGCGGGCAGCGGCAGCGCGTGATGATCGCGATGGCGCTGGCCTGCGATCCGCGGCTGATCGTCGCGGACGAGCCGACGACGGCGCTGGACGTGATGGTCCAGGCGCAGATCCTGCGGCTGATCGAGCAGCTGGTCGCCGACCAGGACATCAGCCTGCTGATGATCAGCCACGACCTGTCGGTGCTGGCCGACACCTGCGACCGGCTCGCGGTGATGTACGCCGGGAGGGTCGTCGAGGAGGGCCCGGCGGACCAGGTCTTCACCGATGCGCGGCATCCGTACGGCCTGGCCCTGTCGGCGGCGTTCCCCCGCATCGGCGACCCGGCCTCCCGCCGGGCCCCGCGCGGCCTGCCGGGCGACCCGCCGGATCCGTCCGCGCTGCCGCCGGCTGTACGTTCCACCCGCGCTGCCCGGTCGCGCTGGACCTGTGCGCCACGCAGGACCAGGCGCTGCGGGAGTCGGGGGCGCGACGGCGGGCGGCGTACTGTGCGGGTGGGTGCGGCGGTGCCGGCGCAGGTGGCGGTACCGGAACCGCCGCCTGCGTGAGCAGGGCCACCCCGGGACCGGCGCCGCCTGCCGCTGCGCGGAGCCTGTTCCCCGGCCCGCCCCTTCCCTGATCTGGGGGCTGGATTCTCCAGCCCGTCCGGCGATTGAGGGCCGGGCCCGGGCGGAGCCCCGGGC
>RHMC01000233.1 GCA_003719395.1 Streptomyces altiplanensis | reverse complement strand
GGCGTCCGGGCCCGCACCACGATCCGCTCACCTTCGTCGGCCACATCCTCCATGACCAGCGGGGAGAGACCCGAAAACACCGTCGGCACAAGCTCGTTGGCATCCATCACATGAAGGTCAACGACTCTCACAACTCTCTGTCACCATCGAATGTGAGACAGGGCCGTTCGTTTGACAGACCCGCTCAGACGCCTCTACGTGGCCCTAGCAACACCGGGAGTGTCTCGAGCTCGTCTTGTGTCACGGACGGTCTGCGGCGTAGATCGTGCGCCGGCACCGCTAGACGCAGACCCGGGAAGGTCGTGTAAAGCTGTTCGAGTGCCAGACGTCCTTCCAGCCGGGCCAGGGCTGCTCCTACACACATGTGTGGTCCGTGTCCGAAGGAGATGTGACGGTTGGGGGTCCGGGCGGCGTCGAAGGAATCGGCTGTGGCACCGTGCTGGCGGTTGTCGCGGCCGATGGCTGCGTAGGAGATGACCAGTGCTTCCCCGCGCGGCAGCATCTGTTCGCCGACTCGGAGGTCCTGCGTGGCGTATCGCATGAGGAAATTGGTGTTGGGTGCGGAGTAGCGCATGGTCTCCTCGACGACGGCGCCCCATGTAATCGCGCCGGATTGGACAAGTGCCAACTGATCCGGGTGGGCCGACAGGTTGACCACCGCGTTCGTAATGAGGGAGACGGTGGTCAGGTAACCCGATCCGATCATCAGCTGCAAGGTGCTGATTAGTTCCTCTTCGTTGAACACCTTGTGGTGATCTCGGAGTCCGACCAGCATGCTGGTGAGATTGTCAGCGGGCTCAGCCCGACTGCGTGCGGCTACGCACCGCATCATCGCTGTCAGCTCAGCCTGGTTGGGTGCCACTTCCTCTGCGGGTGTCTGAGTGGACAGGAACCGGTCGAACAAGAGGCGCAATCGTGGACTCAAGTCCGCCGGTACGCCCATCAGCATGCTGATCACCGCTATGGGCAGCGGCTGAGCGAAGCCTGCCTTCAGGTCGACCGGGTTCGTATCCGCCGGCAGGGCCTGCAGGAGTCGCGTGGCAGCCCCCACGATGGCTTCTGTCATGCCGGCCACCCGTTGCGGGGTAAGGAACCGAGCAAGGGGAGCGCGCAACCGGCGATGTTCGTCGCCGTCGGTGCCCAGCATCGAAGCTCCGTGCTCGATCACCCCGATGAGCGGCCAGCCCTGCGGAAGCAGGCCGCGCCGCCACAGCTCCCAGACGCGGACGTCCTTCACCACGCGCTTGTCGTTCAGCAGCTGTACGGCCTGGGCATGATGGGTCACGGCCCAGGCAGGGACACCGCCCGGTAGTTGTACGGCCACAAGCGGCCCGGCCGCCCGTAAGCGTGCGTTTTCGTTCTCGCAGTCCCTGGCGAGCGGATCGAGGACGATCGGGCACGCCTGCTGACGGGCGTGTTCCTCTGATCGCTGAACCATCACTGATCACCTTCTCCGGAACGAGGGCCGGGCAGGGTAGGGCAGGTCTCCCCCCTGGTACCCGGCACGCGCGGTGGTTGGACACTCGGCATTTTCTGGCCAACGTCCCTGCCGGCGGCGAGCGTGTGGGACAACTGTGCCCGAGCGGGTGCATCAGGGCCGGTAGGTGGCTGCTCTCAGGGCCGGGCCGGTGGACGTAACAGGTGGCTGCGCCGGGTGTTGAGCTGGGTAAGGGTGTGCAGGGCGTTGTCGTCGCCGCCGAGGAGTGAGGGCTGGGCGCCGACGTAGCGTGCGCAGATGCCATGGTGTGCGTCGTGGACTTCGGCGAGGGCTGCACTCAGTTCCTGGTGCGGTGGGCAGCGGCGGGAGCAGGAGCGGGAGTGGGCTGTGCCCCAGGTGCGCAGGTGGCTGACCAGGACGCGGTGGTCGGCTGACCAGAGTCCGGAGAAGCCGTCGAGGTCGTGCTGGGGAGGTGCCATGGAGGGGCGCACCACGCGGGTGTAGGCGTACGGAGAGAAGGAGGCGGTGGCGCGCATCACGGTGGCGCAGGACTTCAGCAGCATCGCCGCGCTGTGGGTGTCGCCGGGTGCGGGGTGCTGTGCGGCGTCAGCACCGGCGTCCGGGGTGGCGCTGTGCAGGGCGACGATGGCGCACTGGATGAGGGCGAAGAACAGCCGGTGGCCCGTCTTCCACCGTCCCAGGAGGGAGTCGTCCGGGCAGCCGGACGCCTTGGGAGTGGCCAGGCCGCAGACGGCCAGGCTCCTGTGGAGCGCTGGGTGTGCTTCCTGTGGTGCCAGTGCCGTCATTTCGCCGACAGCCGAGTACAGAGCCTGGGCGAGGGTGTCCGCAGGGCGGTGGGGGGTGCGGGCGATGCCGAAGTAGCGGTCGTAGTCGGCTTCCCGTGCGTCAGCCAAGGGGTGTGCGGGCCCTGGCCACATCGGGGACAGGTGTGCGGCCGCCTCGCGCAGAGGGTCGAAACTATCGGGCACATCCTCGGGTACGGGCAGCCATAGTGGTCTCCTACGGGTGGTCATCGTCTCTGTCCCTCGTTGTTCTCGACTCGCGCGCTTACGGTCGGCGAATGGATACAGATTTCACGGTTGTCGCAGCCGTAGCCGCCGAGCGGCTGGCCTCGCACTGGCACGATCTGGCTGCGGGTGAGCTTCCGGTGCTGCCGCCGGGCGGCCCCGGTACGACGTGGAACGCCCTTCCTGCGAGCGCTCCCGAACACGGCGAAGACCTGGGTGAGATCCTGGAGGACACCTGGCGCACGATCGTGCCGCAGCTGGTGCACTGGCAGCATCCGGATTTCCTCGGCTACTACCCGACCAGCAATTCGCCGGCCTCGGTCCTGGCCGAACTCGTCACAGCGGGCCTGGGCGTGCAGGGCATGCTGTGGTCCACCTCCCCTGCAGCAACCGAGCTGGAGCAGATGGTCTGCGACTGGCTGGCCAAGGCCCTCCACCTGCCCGAGGCGTTTCTGCACGCCACAGGCCGCGGGGGCGGGGTGATCCAGGACTCGGCGTCCGCAGCCGTCGTGGTGGCCTTGGCCGCCGCGCTCAACCGGGCCTCCCAGGGGCGCTGGCACACACACGGTACGGAAGGCCGCTACCGCGTGTACTGCACGGAGGAGGCCAACACCTGCGTCGCCAAGAGCACCCGCCTTACCGGGGTCGGTGCGGTCACCCACGTTCCTACCTTGGCCGGAACCGGCGTCATGGACCCGGCTGCCCTGTCCGTTCGCCTGGACGCCGACCGGGCCATGGGGCGAGTGCCCGCGGCCGTCGTCGCCACTGTGGGCACCACGGTCACCTGCGCCGCCGACCCGGTCGCCGAGATCGGCGCCGTGAGCCGTGAGCACGGGGTGTGGCTGCACGTCGATGCCGCGTACGCCGGGAGCGCGGCCCTGTGCCCCGAGTACCGTTACCTCAACGACGGGCTGGAGTACGCCGATTCCTACGCGGTCAACGCCCACAAGTGGATGCGCACCGGAACACCGTGCGATGTACTGTGGGTCGCCGACCGCGAGGCGCTGACCGGGGCCATGAGCACCGCGCCCTCCTACCTGTACAACGCCGCCACTGCCGCCGGGAGAGTCGTCGACTTCAAGGACTGGCAAATTCCTTTGGGCCGCCCCATGCGCGCCCTGAAGCTCTGGTACGTCCTGCGCGCCCACGGCCTGCACGGTCTGCGCGAAGCGGTCCGGCACGATGTGCGCATGGCCGGTGTGCTGGCCGGGCTGATCGCCGAGGAACCTGGCTTCCACCTCGTCGCTCATAGGCTGGGGCTCGTTGTCTTCCGTTGCGACAGTGACGAGCGGACCCGCGAGCTGACCGCACGCCTGGCAACCGAGTCGGCCCTGCTGTGCACGCCCGCCACGGTGGAGGGGCGGCCCGTGCTGCGGGCCGCCGTGGGATCGCCGTACACCACTGAGGGCAGCCTCACTCGCGCCTGGGACACCCTGCGTTCCCATGCTACCGGCTGAAACGCCCGCGCCGTCGCTGGTCACCAGGACAGGGACCAGCGAGGCAGGGGCCGGGGCAGGGTCACAGACCAGCCGGGCTGATGCCGACGTAGTCGATGAGCTCACTGCTCACGCTCTCCTGCTTGATGATGCCCTGCTCACTGAGTTGCACCGCACTGCAGCCGTCACCCACCTGAGCGCCGGGAGAGAACAGCACAATGTTGCAGAGCATCACCGGCCGCTGCACGCTGTGATTCGAATCCGCCATCGCGGGCGCCGCCGAAGACAGCGCGGAGACGGCTGCCGTCAGCGACAGCACCACCGCGGAGGAACTGCGCATACTCAGCCCCCTACTGCGGCGGGAAGGGCGACTTCCAGCCGGTTGATCAGGTCGACGTCCTCGGTGCGCGTCTTGAGGATGTCTTGCTCGGTGCCCTGGCGGGCCACGCACGGGCTCGTCGAATTCTGCACGGACAACGTGCCGGTTCCGCACAGCATCGAGGGGCTGTGCACGTTCCAATTGGTGTCTGCCACGGCCGTGCCCGCGGCAGACAGGGCGAGCATCCCGGCCGCCAGTGCGACCGTTGCACTCATCGTTGGGCGAGTACGCATGCGAAGTGTCCTGTACTTGAAGGGAGGTTGGTTGAAGCTGCGGCCTGTCTTCGACCGCAGGAGAGCCGACGACGGCTCAGCCCACGGGCACGTCGAGGGGGGTGATCAGGACTGCGTAGTCCACCAGGTCCGTGCTCTTCGTCTCGTGCTTGACCATCCGCTGCTTGACCTGCTGGTCCGTCACACAGGGCCGCGCGTGCGACGTCGACGACAACGGCGCCGAACCGCACACCATCGGTGGGTCCGCCAGATTGTGATTGTTGTCGGCACTGGCCACGGACGCCGAGCCGGCCACCAACAGTCCTGTGAACACCGTTACCAAGGCCCGCTTACGCGCACTCATCGGCGCTCCTCATCTAGAAGGGATGATTACCGCATGAACAACGCCTACCAGCCCCGCTGGACACGGCCACATGAGTGATCGCTGGGTTTCCGCTGGTCAGCGAACCAGCGCACCTTCGGTGCGCGCCGGGGGCGTGGTAAATCCTGTGGCGCGCGCTGGGGTGCTTCTGTCTGCCTCTGCCGTGGGCTGATACCGCTGCGGGACGCTGGTGGGGTTCGTTCCGGCCGAAACCGATTGCTCTGTGATGCCGGTGAGCTCGCAGGTCAGCGTGGTGCTGGGGGCCGTCCACGGGAACCGTGGAGTGTTGCTGCGAGCACGTGCGTCAGAATTCCTGATTCATCCTGGCCCTCCCGGAACGGCGTACTGAGCTGCCCCGAGTTTTGTAGAGTCCGGTGATCTTGTTTCAGGCGGACTGCGGGGTGGCTTGCTGTTGTCGCCACCAGTCGCGTTCGTACTCGGCGGGCGGTACGTAGTCGAGGGCGGAGTGGAGCCGTTCCTCGTTGTACCAGGTGACCCACTGGAAGATCGCCCGCTCGACCTGGTCGAAGTCCCGCCACGGTCCTTGCATCTCGATCAGCTCGGCCTTGAAGGTGCCGTTCAGTGCCTCGGCCATCGCGTTGTCATACGAGTCCGCGACCGAGCCGACGGACGCGGCGGCCCCGATCTCGGCGAGCCGGTCGGTGTAGCGAATTGACACATATTGGGCGACCCGCGGTCGCTGTGATGGATCAGCCCGGAGTCCTTCTTGATCCGGCGTTTCCACAGCGCCATCTCCAGGGCTTCCAGCGGAAGTTCGGTCCGCATGTGGTTCGCGACCTGCCATCCGACGATCGTCCGGGAGAAGACGTCCAGGACGAACGCCACGTACACCCAGCCTGACCAGGTGCGGACATAGGTCGTGTCGGCCACCCAGAGCTGGTCGGGCCGGCTCGCGGTGAAGTCACGGTCGACCAGGTCCGGCGGCCTGGGGGCGACGGCTCCGGCACGGTGGTGCGGCGCCGCCGGCCGCGGATGACGCCTTCGAGGCCCAGCTCGGCCATCAGCCGCTCGACGGTGCAGCGGGCCACGTGGACGCCCTTGCGCCGCAGTGCGCGGGTGATCCGGCGGACGCCATAGGTGCCGCCGGAGTCGGCATGGACCTGTTCGATCAGCGGCATGAGCTGCTCGTCACGCAGCCGGCGGGCCGACTTCGGCCGCTTCTTGCGCGCGTAGTACGCCGACTCGGACAGCCCCAGCGCCCGGCAGGCGAACCCGACCCCGAGGCCCTTGTCCCTGAGGTGCTCGATCACCTGGTCGGCCTCGTCCGGGGACGGTCGAGTTCCGCCGCAAAAAACGCGCTTGCGGCCTTCAAGATCTCGTTCGCCCGCCTCAACTCCGCGATCTCCCGCCGGAGTTGCCTCAGCTCTTCCCGCTCGGCGGTGGTCAGCCGGTCGTCGCGTTCGCCGGTGTCCGCCTCCGCTTGACGAACCCAGCCGCGCAGGGCCTCCTTGTGGATGCCCAGGTCCTTCGCGACATGCGCGATCGGACGGCCGGTCGTGCGGACCTCACGGACGGCCCGCTCACGGAGCTCGTCCGGGTACTTACGTGGTGCTGGCACTGCTCGTGGTTCTCCTTCGGGCCAGGATCATAAGCCTGGCTTCAGGGACTCCACGAAACCGGGGTCAGCTCAAGACCCGCAATGTCGTCGAACGCTGCTTCGCCCGGCTCAAGCAGTTCCGGGCGATAGCGACCCGCTTCGACAAGTTCGCCGCTCGTTACCACGCCGGACTCCAGCTCGCCTCACTCATCCTCTGGCTCCGCGAGCCGGCAACGCAGTCTCGAGCGCACCGACGGCTGGTTGAATGCTCATCAGTGCCACTGCGAAGCTGGGGGAACTTTGAGAGCGCAGGACATGATCGCTTACGACGGTGTCGCAGCTTTGCTTCTGCTGACCGTGGTCTGGCAGATGCGGCGTCGGCTGACGCTTCGTTTCCGGGGCGTCGAGGTCACCGCTCGGTGCTTCGATCGTGAATGGCGCGGGAAGGGCGGCCCGCAGTTCCTTCTGAGCTACACGACGCCAGACGGTGTCAAGCGGACACACAGCGCAGACGAAGGCCAAGTCCCCGCCGGCACCCGAGAAGGGGACAGCGTTGCAGTCCTCTACGACCCAATGTCTCCTGGGCGCGCGGAGACGGCGCTTGCTTCCCGCAAACCATTCTGGAAGCACTACGACATGGCGGGCCTGCTGGGAGTTGCCCTCACTATCGTGCTGATGGTGCACGTCCTGTAGAGCGGGAGCTGCAGGACCGATTCGCGAACCCGGCGCCGTAGCCTCCGTGCGCGGGCATCCCGACCACACATCGGAAGATGCACAAGCCCGCCCTCAGAACGGCGGGTTCAGCGCACATCCGATACAGCAAGCCTTCCCACTCGCGCAGTACTTGTCAGACACGGCCTAGCGCTGTACGGGGGCCTGGGCGGCTTGGGCGAAGTGCAGCACGACTGCCTTGGCCCCGGCGGCGAGTTCGTCCGACAGGTCACTGCTGCGCGGATGGGTGGGGTGGTTCTTCACCCAGATCATGGAGAACTTGATGATCTGGTCGATGTCGCTGGGCCGCAGCAGGACCGCGTCGCCGGTGTGGAGCGGCTCGGGATTGCGGTGCTGCCACAGCCGGTAGAAGCGGCCCTCGACGTCGTTGAAGCCGAGGTGCCGGTCGCCGTGCGGGTTGATCAGGTGGGTGGTGAAGGGCAGATCGCTCGGGCCCGGCTGCCAGGGCTGCTCCTGCTGGCTCAACATGTCCTCCGTCGATACGCGGTGATCACAACGGTGCCGAGTGTGTCAGCGCCGGGCGGGGGTGGTCCGGGCTTCCGGCCACTTCGCCCGCTCCAGGGGCCGACGGGTCAACGGCGGCGCCCGACCGTGCCGCGGACGAGGCCGTAGGGAGTCCCGCAGAAGGCGGCGACGTTGCAGGCGACGAGCAGAGCGATGAACAGCCAGTAGGAGAAGCCGTGGCCGTCGGAGGCGGCGACGAGGGACCCGAAGGTGAGGCTGATGAAGATGCCTGTGACGGCGAGCCCGGCAGCCCAGCCCAGCGCGCTCATGCCGAAGCCGAGACCGATGAAGGACCAGAACAAGAAGGGACCGGCAAGGACCGCGATGGCCCCGAACACCGGCGGGGTGACGTCCCGGTCACCGATGAAGTCCATGAGCTGCGGGATGGAAATGAAGGTCCATAAGCCGGTGAAGGCGAGGCCGATGACGACGGCCACGATCGTGATCACGCGGTTGGCGCGGCTGGCGGAGGCGGCGTTCGCGGCGTCGGTCATGAGGCAGGGACTCCATCTACTACGGCGGGCGAGGTGATCGGAACCATCCCGGTATAGCCGACGCAGACCACAAGGGGGCGCGCTTCCGCGCAAGGCGTCCGGGACCCGACCACGAGGCCGACCGCGCTGGTCCGCACCCGATCTGCCGCGCCAAGAGCGGGCGTGTCCGAAGTGACACGCAATTCGAACAAGCGATCTAATGACGGTATGGACGAGACCGACTTCCCCGACGACCTGGTGCAGACGCAAGCGGCCTGGAACGCCACCTACAACGCGCTCGCCGCACCCCGCCCCGCGACCTACTGCCCTGCGCCGCCGCCTGCTGCTCCTGTCCGTGCGGCTGTGGTGGCACCCCTACTGGGAGACCGCCCCCTCGGTACCGGCGGCGCGCTCCGAGCTGCGCCACCTCGCCCGCGCCCACGGAGCCGTCCGGGCCGCGTGACCGGGCGCTCCGGTCGACCAGGAGCACGAGGTTGCGACAGGGGTTGCGCCTATCTGTTGCGCTGGATGTTGCGCCAAGGGGTGCGCTAGTACTGCAACTGCGTTTGGCGTGATGGTGGTTCAGTTCAGGGGCTGTGGCCT
>RHMC01000232.1 GCA_003719395.1 Streptomyces altiplanensis | reverse complement strand
GCCGGTGCCCGGCAGGGCGGCGGCCGGGGACCCGGCGGCCGTCCGAGGTGCGGCGGCGGCCGGAGGCGGGGTGGCCTGCGCCGCGGGCCGCGGCTCGCGGAGGGAGCGGGTGGAGAGTTCCTTGCGGACCTTCAGCCAGCTCTCGACCGTCCCGGGGCCGCAGCCGCACGCCCGTACGTACGCCGCCACCAGTTCCTCGCGGGGCAGCGTCGCGCGCGCCAGCATGTTGGCGACCGTGGAGCGCGGCAGTACGTCACCGGCGGCCTCCGCCCGCACCGTCAGCTCCCGGTAGGTGAGACCCGACCAGTCCTTGAGCGCGCGGAGCGCGGCGATGAGCTCGCCGGCGTTCCGTATCCCGTACGGATCCGGGGATCCCTCGTCGTCGGACATGCGCGTTCCTGCCTCTCCCGCCCCGCCGGACAGAGTTGGGACATGTCCGGGACAAGGAAAAGACTTGTTGAAAGCGGCGCGCAACTCAAGAGTGGAAACCGGCTGCTCCAGCCGGAAAGCAGCCGAGCGGCCCTGGTCGTCCGACGGGGGAGTCGACCAGGGCGCTCGGCACACGAAGCGGGTGAAGCGGGTAAAGCAGGTGAAGCACGCGAATCGGGTGGGGGCGCGGCTAGAAGACGGATTCCGCCTCGTACATCCGCTCCTCCGGCACCGTCTTCAGTTCCTCGACGCCCACGGCCAGCGGCACCGTCGTGATCTCGGTGCCGGTCAGCGCCGTCATCCTGCCGAAGTCGCCCCGGTGCACCGCCTCCACCGCGTGCCAGCCGAAGCGGGTCGCGAGGACACGGTCGTACGCGGTCGGGGTGCCGCCGCGCTGGACGTGGCCGAGGATGACCGGACGCGCCTCCTTGCCGAGCCGCTTCTCCAGCTCGCTCGCGAGCCGGTTGCCGATGCCGGTGAAGCGCTCGTGCCCGAACTGGTCGATGGCGCCCTTCTCGTACGGCATGGAGCCCTCGGCCGGACGCGCGCCTTCCGCGATGCACACGACCGCGAACTTCTTGCCGCGCGCGAAGCGTTCCTCGACCATCTTCACCAGGTCGTCGACCTCGAAGGGGCGCTCGGGCAGGCAGATGCCGTGCGCGCCGCCCGCCATCCCGGACTCCAGCGCGATCCACCCCGCGTGCCGGCCCATGACCTCGACGACCATGACGCGCTGGTGCGACTCGGCGGTGGTCTTGAGACGGTCTATGGCCTCGGTCGCGACACCGACGGCCGTGTCGAAACCGAAGGTGCGGTCGGTGCCGTTGATGTCGTTGTCGATGGTCTTGGGTACGCCGACGACCGGCATCCCCGCGTCCGACAGCATCCGGGACGCGGTGAGCGTGCCCTCGCCGCCGATCGGGATCAGCGCGTCGATGCCGGTGCGCTCCGACAGCTCGTGCCAGTTCTCGGCCGCTTCGCGCAGCCGGTTGCGCTCCAGACGCGCGGAACCCAGGATCGTACCGCCGCGGGAGAGGATGCCACTGACGGCGTTGAGGTCGAGCGGGCGGTAGTGGCCGTCGAGCAGGCCCTTGAAACCGTCCTCGAACCCGATGACTTCGTCGCCGTGACCTGCCACGGCACGGTGCACGACCGACCGGATCACTGCGTTCAGCCCCGGGCAGTCTCCGCCTGCGGTGAGAACTCCGATACGCATCGTGCTGTGTCTCCTGCTCGCTAGTGGTACATGTGAGCCAGAACCCGATTGTTTCACGGCTCGCATGGGCTCCGCGCTTCCGGCTACTCCGGTCACAAGGCCCGAACAGGGCCTCGCCGGGGCCGCCGCGCAGCCGCCGCGAAGCCCGTGCGGGGCCTTCGGTCCCGGGCCTCACAGCCCCCTTGCCCGGCGGGCGCCCTATCCACCCGCACAGGTATTGTCAAGAGGGCAAGACCACCCTAACTGGACGGAGAGCACACGTGACGCGCAGCGTGTACGTGACCGGGATCGACCGGGGAGACGGCCGGCAGGTCATCGAGCTGGGAGTCATGGAGCTCCTGACGCGCCAGGTGGACCGGGTGGGCGTGTTCCGCCCCCTGGTCCACGACGGGCCGGACCGGCTCTTCGACCTGCTGCGCGCCCGGTACCGGCTGGCGCAGGACCCGGCGACCGGATACGGAATGTACTACCAGGAGGCGGCGGCCCTGCAGGCCGAGAAGGGCACCGACGAGCTGGTGTCCCGCATCGTCGACCGCTTCCACCGGGTGGCGCGGGACTACGAGGTCGTCCTGGTGCTCGGTACGGACTTCGCCGACACCCAGCTGCCCGACGAACTGGCCCTGAACGCCCGCCTCGCCAACGAGTTCGGCGCCTCGGTCATCCCGGTGGTCGGCGGCAGGAAGCAGCCCGCCGACGCGGTGCGCGCCGAGACCCGCAACGCGTACCGCGCGTACGAGGCACTGGGCTGCCAGGTCCTCGCGATGGTGGCCAACCGCGTCGCCCCGGTCGACCGCGCGGAGGTCGCCGAGCGCCTGAAGACCCGTCTCCCGGTGCCCTGCTACGTCCTGCCGGACGAGCCCGCGCTGTCCGCCCCCACGGTCGCCCAGATCACCCACGCCCTCGGCGGCAAGGTGCTGCTCGGCGACGACTCGGGCCTGGCGCGCGACGCCCTGGACTTCGTCTTCGGCGGCGCGATGCTGCCGAACTTCCTGAACGCCCTGACCCCCGGCTGCCTCGTCGTGACCCCCGGCGACCGCGCCGACCTGGTGGTGGGCGCGCTCGCCGCGCACAGCGCCGGGACCCCTCCCATAGCGGGCGTACTCCTCACCCTCGACGAGCGCCCCGGCGCCGAGGTCCTCACCCTCGCCTCGCGCCTCGCGCCCGGCACCCCGGTGGTCTCGGTGGCCGGCGGCTCCTTCCCCACCGCGGGCGAGCTCTTCGCCCTGGAGGGCAAGCTCAACGCCGCCACACCCCGCAAGGCGGAGACCGCGCTCGGCCTCTTCGAGCGGTACGTCGACACCGCCGACCTGCTGGCCCGGATGTCGGTGGCCCGCAGCGGCCGCGTGACCCCGATGATGTTCGAGCACGAGCTGCTGGAGCGGGCCCGGTCCAACCGCCGCCGCGTCGTGCTGCCCGAGGGCACCGAGGAGCGCGTGCTGCGCGCCGCCGACGTGCTGCTGCGCCGCGACGTGTGCGACCTGACGCTGCTCGGCGACGTCGACATCCTGCGCAAGAAGGCCGCCGACCTGGGCATCGACCTCACGAAGACCCAGCTCATCGACCCGCAGACCTCCGAACTGCGCGGCCGTTTCGCGGAGTCGTACGCGAGGCTGCGCGCCCACAAGGGCGTCAGCGTGGAGCTGGCGTACGACATGGTGGCCGACGTCAACTACTTCGGCACGATGATGGTCCACGAGGGCCTGGCCGACGGCATGGTGTCGGGCTCGGTGCACTCCACCGCCGCGACCATCCGTCCCGCCTTCGAGATCATCAAGACCAAGCCGGACGCCAAGATCGTCTCGTCGGTCTTCTTCATGCTGCTCGCCGACAAGGCGCTCGTGTACGGCGACTGCGCGGTCAACCCGGACCCGGACGCCGTGCAGCTCGCGGACATCGCCGTCCAGTCGGCGGCCACGGCCGGGAAGTTCGGCGTGGCCCCGCGGATCGCGATGCTGTCGTACTCGACCGGCAGCTCCGGCACCGGCGCGGACGTCGACAAGGTGCGCGAGGCCACCGAGTTGGTGCGCGCCACCCGTCCCGACCTGCTGGTCGAGGGGCCGATCCAGTACGACGCCGCGGTCGAGCCGTCCGTCGCCGCCACCAAGCTGCCCGGCTCCGAGGTCGCGGGCCAGGCGTCGGTGCTGATCTTCCCGGACCTGAACACCGGCAACAACACCTACAAGGCCGTCCAGCGCTCGGCCGGCGCCGTCGCCGTCGGCCCCGTCCTCCAGGGCCTGAACAAGCCGGTCAACGACCTCTCGCGCGGCGCCCTGGTCCAGGACATCGTCAACACGGTCGCCATCACGGCGATCCAGGCCCAGGGCGAGACCGCATGACGTCCGCGCCCGCCCCTCCGGCCCTTCCGACCCCTCCGAGCCCAGAAAGCACCGCACCCGTGACTGCTGCCACGCGCGTCCTCGTCCTCAACTCCGGCTCCTCGTCGGTGAAGTACCAGCTGCTCGACATGCGCGACAGCACGCGTCTCGCCGTCGGCCTGGTCGAGCGGATCGGTGAGGAGACCTCGCGCCTGGTGCACACCCCGCTGACCGGTGACGGCGGCAGCGACGAGAAGCGCGAGCGCACCGGCCCGATCGCCGACCACGCGGCCGCGCTGGAGGCCGTCGCCGGGGAACTGTCGCGCGACGGGCTCGGCGTGGACTCCCCCGCGCTGGCCGCCATCGGTCACCGGGTGGTGCACGGCGGGCTGAAGTTCAGCGAGCCGACCGTGATCACCGACGAGGTGCTGAAGGAGATCGAGCGGCTCGTCCCGGTCGCCCCGCTGCACAACCCGGCGAACATCACCGGCATCCGCACGGCGCAGTCGCTGCGTCCCGACCTGCCGCAGGTCGCCGTCTTCGACACGGCCTTCCACACGACGATGCCGGAGTCCGCGGCCCGGTACGCGATCGACGTCGAGACCGCCGACGCCCACCGCATCCGCCGCTACGGCTTCCACGGCACCTCGCACGCGTACGTCTCCCACGAGACGGCCAGGCTGCTGGGCAAGGACCCGTCCGAGGTCAACGTCATCGTGCTGCACCTGGGCAACGGGGCCTCGGCGACCGCCGTGCGGGGCGGCAGTGCGTGGACACCTCGATGGGGCTGACGCCCTTGGAGGGGCTCGTGATGGGTACGCGCTCCGGTGACATCGATCCGGCGGTGACGTTCCACCTCATGCGGGTCGCCGGGATGTCCGCCGACGAGATCGACGTGCTGCTCAACAAGAAGAGCGGTCTGATCGGTCTGTGCGGCGACAACGACATGCGGGAGATACGCCGCCGTATCGACGAGGGCGACGAGCGGGCGCAGCTGGCTTTCGATATCTACATCCACCGGCTGAAGAAGTACATCGGTGCCTATTACGCCGTTCTGGGCCGGGTCGACGCGGTGGCGTTCACGGCGGGAGTGGGTGAGAACGCGGCGCCGGTACGCGCGGCCGCTATCGCGGGACTGGAGGAAATGGGCCTGGCGGTGGACGCTGATCTCAACGCCGTACGGGCGGATTCGGCGCGGGTGATCTCGCCGGAGTACGCCCGGGTCGCGGTCGCCGTCGTACCGACCGACGAAGAATTGGAAATCGCCCGGCAGACGTATGCATTGGTCAACGCCTGAGCGGCCTCCCGCCCATTTGTACATTCCACCAGACGGAATATTCCGCAGCGAAACAAACCGATAGGATCCGCCTCATGCGCCGTTCCAAAATCGTTTGCACACTGGGTCCCGCCGTCGACTCCCACGACCAGCTTGTGGCTCTGATCGAGGCAGGCATGAGCGTGGCCCGCTTCAACTTCAGCCACGGCACCCACGCCGAGCACCAGGGCCGGTACGACCTGGTCCGCAAGGCCGCCGAAGAGACCGGCCGCGCGGTGGGCGTGCTCGCCGACCTCCAGGGCCCGAAGATCCGGCTGGCGAAGTTCGCCGAGGGGCCGGTCGAACTGGTCCGCGGGGACGAGTTCGTCATCACCGCCGAGGACGTCCCTGGCGACAAGTCGATCTGCGGCACGACCTACAAGGGCCTGCCCGGCGACGTCTCCAAGGGCGACCCGATCCTGATCAACGACGGCAACGTCGAGCTCAAGGTCACCGCGGTCGAGGGCCCGCGGGTCCACACCATCGTGATCGAGGGCGGTGTGGTCTCCGACCACAAGGGCATCAACCTGCCCGGTGCGGCGGTCAACGTCCCGGCCCTGTCGGAGAAGGACGTCGAGGACCTGCGCTTCGCCCTGCGGATGGGCTGCGACATGGTCGCGCTGTCCTTCGTGCGCGACGCCGACGACATCAAGGACGTCCACAAGGTGATGGACGAGGAGGGCCGCCGGGTCCCCGTCATCGCCAAGGTCGAGAAGCCGCAGGCCGTCGAGCACATGGAGGGCGTCGTCATGGCGTTCGACGGTGTGATGGTCGCCCGCGGTGACCTGGCCGTCGAGTATCCGCTCGAAAAGGTCCCGATGGTGCAGAAGCGCCTCATCGAGCTGTGCCGCCGCAACGCCAAGCCGGTGATCGTCGCGACCCAGATGATGGAGTCGATGATCACCAACTCGCGTCCGACGCGCGCCGAGGCGTCCGACGTGGCCAACGCGATCCTGGACGGGGCCGACGCGGTCATGCTGTCCGCGGAGTCCTCGGTCGGGGCGTACCCGATCGAGACGGTCAAGACGATGTCGAAGATCGTCGTCGCGGCCGAGGAGGAGCTGCTCTCCAAGGGCCTCCAGCCGCTGGTCCCCGGCAAGAAGCCCCGTACGCAGGGCGGTTCGGTCGCCCGCGCGGCCGCCGAGATCGCGGACTTCCTGAACGGCAAGGCACTGGTCGCCTTCACCAAGTCCGGCGACACGGCCCGGCGGCTCTCGCGCTACCGCGCGGCGCAGCCGATCCTGGCCTTCACCACCGACGTCGGTACCCGCAACCAGCTCGCGCTCAGCTGGGGCGTCGAGTCCTTCGTCGTCCCGCACGTGGACAACACCGACGCGATGGTGGAGCTGGTGGACGCCGAGCTGCTCAAGCTCCAGCGCTACAACAACGGTGACACCATGGTCATCACCGCCGGATCGCCCCCCGGCATCCCCGGCACCACCAACATGGTCCGGGTCCACCACCTGGGCGGCGGCGAGCGCGACTGACGCCGACCGCTTCCGCGGCATGTGAACGCGTGCCGCCTCCCGATCGGACCGATCGGGGGGGCGGGCCACCGCCGTTGCCGCTGCTGTTGCTGCCGACCGCGCTCTCAGCCGGTGAGGAAGTTGTGCAGGCCGGGAATCGTGAGGGTGCCGCCGAACTGGCCGGCCTGGGTCACCCTGACGTCCGTGAACATGGCGATCGGGATGTTCAGCGGAGGCGGGGTCTGCGGACTGAACGTGACCGGGATGAGGCCGAAGAGGTTGCCCTTCAGCTCCTCCGTGTACATGGTGACCGTGGAGTCGCGGAGGATCGACGTGGAGCCCTTCGCGGCCTGCGCGTGCATCGTGGTGCCGCCCGGCCCGACGACCTTCTGGTGCAGGTCCTTGATGTCGGTCTCCACCGCGGTGAACTTCAGGACCTTCTTGATCTTGCCGCTGCCGGTCCTGACCTCGACGATGCCCTTGTAGTCGAGCCCGCGCAGGGTGAGCATCGAACTCTCCAGGACCCACGGGTCGTCCGGCAAAGCCGGGATCCCCTGCTCCAGTTCGGCGTTGGCGAGCGCCTCGGGGTCCGCCGTCGGGCAGGGGAAGGGCTCCTTGCCGCCGGCGCCCGCGACGGGGTCCTCGGTCGCGCCGTCCGCGGCGCCGTCGGTACCGTCCGCGTCTTTCGCGTCGTTCGCGCTGTCCTTGACCTCGTCGCCGAGTTCCTCGACCTTCACGCCCGCCTTGTCCGCCGCGTCCTTGATGGCGTCCTTGGTCCTGTCGGCCGCGTCGCCCACCGGATTCTCGGCGGCCGGGTCCTTCGGCTCACTCGCCTGCGGCTTGTCGGCGTCGGGCTTGGCGGTCGCGCTCTCGCCGGTGGCGGGCTTCGACTCGGACGGCTCGGGAGCGGCGGTTTCCTCGTCCGGCCCGTCGAGTACGTCCTTGATCGCGTCGCCCACACCCAGCGGGTCGAGCGGGTTCCCGGTTTCGCTCTTCGTCGGCGTCGGGGCAGGCGTCGCGGTCCTGCCCGCCTCCGGCTCCTTGGCGGGCTCGGTGGCCGGCGCGGTGGTGCTCGCGCTCGCCGACGGCGTCTCGTCCGGCTCCGGGGTTTCCGTCTCCGCGGGCTTGTCCGACGTCGCATCCGGGCTGGGCGTGGCCGTCGGTGACGAGGGCGCGTCCGAGGGGGACTTCGACGCGGAGGCGTCCGGGGCAGGAGCCTCCGAGGCGGAGGCGTCCGGGTCAGGAGCGTCCGACCGGGTTACGCAGGGGCCCGGGGCGAACGGGTTCATCACCTGGTCGTCGGCGATGGGCCGGCTTGGGGGTGAGCGCCATGCCGACGAACACCGCCGTGGGCATCGCGGCCAGGGCCATCGCCTTGCCCGCGGGTATCTGCAACTTCGTCAGGAGCGACTTCCTGGGGGCCGCGTGACGCGGTCCCTTTCTCTCACGGGCCCCGTCCCGGCCGGCCGCGGACAGCTCCGTCTCGTCACCCCGCACTGTTCCTCCCGCCATTGGCGTCAACAGATGTGTCGGTCGCGTACGAGCCGTCCTGGCCGGCTCTGAGGTCAGGGTGCACGGAGAGGTCGGGGTGTACGGGGCCGGCCGCATCGCCGTCCGGGTCCGGCCGCTCGTCGGGCGCCTCGGTCGGCACGGGTTTCGCCGGCTCGCCCGGAGCCCACGAGATCGACAGCGCTCCACCGATCATGGCCAGCAGAAAGCCCACCACCAGGCCACCGAAGTTGGACACCGGAAGGGACACCAGCGCCAGCAGGATCGACGCGATACCGGCGAACACCCGCACGATGTGGTGGAACCACATCGTCAGTCCCAGGGTGATCAGCAGTACGCCGATGATCAGCGAACCCGCGCCCGCTGTGGTGGCCATCGTCAGCGTGAGATGGCCGAGCGTGACGTGGGCGTAGGGGACGTAGGCGATCGGTACGCCCCCGAGCAGCGTGAGCAGCCCCGCCCAGAACGGCCGGGCCCCCCGCCAGACGCGGAAGCGGAGCCGCCAGTAGGTGAATCCGCGGGAACCTGTGGACTCAGTGCTCATGAAAACAGCTCCCTGAAACGATGTTGCCATGAAGAGAAGGCGGGAACGGGGCGGGCCGGGCGGCCTCAGCG
>RHMC01000231.1 GCA_003719395.1 Streptomyces altiplanensis | reverse complement strand
TGGCCCGCGGCCGCATCGGGCCGCGGCCCCGTTCCGCCGCACTCCGGCCGCCACCACGGTGAGCCGGGTGCCCATGTCCGTACGGAAGGTTACGGAAGGTTCCGTACGGGCTGATGCCGGACCGGAACAGGGCGGTCGGCCCGGGCGGGGCGCAGTCCGGGAGGTACGGGCGGAGGCTGCCGATGTTCTTCGGCCTCGGGAGCAGGGTCATTCGGCCGCGACAGGAATGCCGTCCGTCGTGCTGTCCGCCGCGACGCGGACCGGCAGGTGGTAGACGGCGAAGGCACGGCCGATCACCGGCTGGGCGACATTGCGCACACGCACCCCGCCGCTGGTCATCCCGTGTTCGGTGCCCAGGTGCGCGTGGCCGTGCACCGCGAGGTCGGCCCCGGACTCGTCCACCGCCTCGGCCAGCAGGTAGCTGCCCAGAAAGGGGAAGATCTCCGGGGGTTCGCCCGCCAGGGTGTCCGGGACGGGAGCGAAGTGCGTCAACGCGATGCGTACGGCGCAACCGTGCTCCTTCAGCTCGTCCAGGGAGCGACGCAGCCCCTCCGCACACCGCCGGGTGTACCGGATGAACTCCTTCATCTCCGGTTCGCCGAACTCGCCACCGCTGCGGCCGGCGAACCCGCCGCCGAAGCCCTTCGTCCCGGCGACGCCGACCGGCACCCCGCCGATGTCCAGCACGGTGCCCCGGCCCTCCAGAACGGTCATGCCGCCTCGTCGAGCACCGCGGTCACCTCGGCCTGCTGGTCACTGTGGTAGTCGTGGTTGCCCAGGACGGCCACCACCGGCACACCGAGCCCGGCCACCTCCTGGGCGACCACGGCCGCCTCCCCGGCCGTGCCGTGCCGCGTCAGGTCTCCGGCGAGCAGCAGAAGGTCCGCTTGGTCGCTCACGGTTTCGAACGCGGGCCGGAGCACCCCCGCGCTGTCCGGCCCCAGATGGATGTCGCCGACGGCCGCGATCCGGATCACGCGAGCTCCTCAGGGCGGTCGGGGGCGGTGGCGGAGACCACGACCAGGTCCTCGTGCAGCGGAAGCCCGGCCAGCTCGTCCTCGGCCATACGGAGGATCTCGTCCCGGCAGGCGGCGCTGGAGACGGTGCCGGCGATCAGGACACTGTTTCCGCGCAGCTCGATCCGTACGCCCATTTCGGCGAAATCGCCGTCGGCCAGATGCTCCCGCAGATGGGCGATGCGGTACTCGGCGGCGCGTGTGTCGTTCACGGTGCTGCCTCCCGTGGTTCGATGACGTCCAGACGTTCGAGAAGGTAGAGAAATGCGTCCGGCATCGGTGAGTCCTGGTGCTCGCGGCGCAGGAGGCTCCAGTCGATCTTCTCCCGCAGCGTCCGGGCGATGGGGAGTACGGCCCCGAAGTCGCAGTGGTGCTCCGAGAAGGCATCGAGCTGGCTGCCCATGAGGTCGGTGGGCGACAGCACCGGCATGTGCACCGAGTCCACCGGAAGGATCTGGGCCCGGCTCAGCAGTTCTCTGGTCACCGGCTGCCGGGCCAGTTCGAAGATCAGGTCGATTTCCTCGCCGTGACTCCGTGCTTTGATCAGCCAGTCCTCCGGCGGGACACGCACCTCGATCCCGGCGGCCTCGAGAGACGCGGTCACGGCTTCCGCGTCCTCACGCAGGATGCAGAAGTCGGCGTCGTGCTGGAGGCTGGCCGGCACGCCGTGCGCGTAGGCGGCGACGCTCCCGACCAGGGCGAACGGGTACCCACCACTCTTGAGCCTGGCAGCCACGTGCTTGGTGGCCTCCAGGATGGCCTGAGTGCGGTCCGGCGGCAGTGGCCGGGCACCGCCGTGCGGCCGGGTACCGCGGTGCGCCCCGGCGGGGCCGCTGTCCGCAGGGCTTCCCGCGGTCAGTCCCAGACCGGTCGGACCGGCCCGGTTGCCGGGCTGGGAGGCGTCTTGTGGGTAACCGCGCACGGGTGCACCTTCCTCGTCGGCTTATCCGGGCGCTGCGCTGGTGACGGTGAAGAGCGCGCCGTTCGGATCGCGCAGCGTCGTTTCCTTGCCGTAGAGGGTGGGACCCTGCCCGAGGACGGAGCCGCCGTGCCGGAGCGCTGCCTGCACGGTGGCCTCCACGTCGGGTACGGGGAAGTGGGCGTGCCACCGGGGCTGGATCAGCGGATCGGGCGCCGTGTCGACCGCACCGGAGCTCAGCCGCGCCAGGATGTGTCCGTCCTGGAGCAGTACGACCTCGTCCTCCTGGTACTCGACCTCGCAGCAGCCGGGGCGACCGCTCGCCCATTCGAGGACCTGGCCGTAGAAGATCGCCGCATCGAACGCGTCCCGGGTCCGCAGGCGCAGCCAGACGGGTGCGTTCTTGCGCCACACGTGCCAGTCGGAGAAGAGCTCTCCTTCCCAGATGCCGAAGACGGCGCCGTCCCGGTCCGCCGCGATGGCCCCGCGGCCGGTGGCGAACCGCAGAGGCCCCACGGCGACGGTGGCGCTTCGCTCACGGATCCGGCTCGCGGTCTCGTCCACGCTGGCGACAGCGAAGTAGGGCGTCCAGGTGACAGGCGCCTGCAAGGCGGTGTCGAGTACGCCGATTCCGGCGACGGGTGCCCCGTCGAGCAGAGCGATGCTGAATCCGCGACCGAGTCCGGCCTGCCGGAATTCCCAGCCCAGGACCGCTCCGTAGAAGGCCTGGGCGGGCTCCAGAGCGCGCGCCATCAGGGTGATCCAGCACGGAGCGCCGAATACCTCGTGGCTCGATGTGGTGCCTGCGGCCGTCGTTTCCATTTCCATCGCACTGTGTCCTGGTCGAATGGGGGCGTGTAGGGCCGGTTTCGTATTCCATCCTGCCCCCGGGCCCTCGTAGTGGCGAGCCACGTGAACGCCCGGAGCAGGCGGCCGATCATGAAATTGGGTGTCTGGTCCTGTGCTCGGAGGGTACTCGCCGTTCATTGATCCAGCCGTGATACGCGCACGGTGCCCCGGGGTGGTGACCCGGGGTGACCGCAAAGCCGTGAGGAGGGTTCGCAGATGGACGGAGCCGGCCTCACGGACGACGAACGGCGGATCCTGGCCGGGATCGAGCACTCGGTGCGCCGGAGCGACGCCGTGCTGGAACTCAAGCTGCGGACGATGCGGCGCCGGCCGGCGCCCGCGGCCCAGTTTCTCAACGGGCTCAGAGACCGGCGTCGCGGCGTTTCCCTGTGTTTCCTGGTGGCGATTTCCGCGTTGCTGTTCGTACCGGCGGTCAGGACATCCGCACCGGTGCTCGTCTCGGCCTTCGCGCTCACTTGGACTGTGACGCTCCTTTACGCGCTCCGGATGGTCTGCCGGTGGTCGCGCCGAATGCCGGAAGCGGGCTCGCAATCCCAGCGGTGGGAATGAAGGGAAGCTGCGTTTGCGGAGAGGAGACACCGGACCCAGGGTGGGCAAAAGCTGCTGATCCGAAGGAAGCGGTCCCACTGATTCGATGCTCGGAGGAGGAGAAATGCCCAAAGGTTCTAGTTCCAAGAGGGAACGCCAGTACGAACACATCAAGGAAGGCGCCGAAGAACGCGGCGAGAGCAGCAAGAGGGCCAAGGAAATCGCCTCGCGCACCGTCAACAAGGAGCGCGCGCGCTCCGGCGAGTCCAAGACGGCGAGCAAGAGTTCCACTCAGGGCGAGTCGCCTTCGAAGCGCGGCGGGAAGCGGTCCCACAGCGGCTCGGAGGGGCAGACCTACGACCAGTTGTACGCGGAGGCGAAGCGCCGCAACGTCCACGGACGCTCGTCGATGAACAAGTCCGAGCTCCAGCGCTCCCTCAAGGAATCCTGAGCGACGAGAGCCTTCCGTCGGAAGCGTCGGAAGCGTCAGAAGCCTTCAACCGGCCGGGCGGCCGCGCGGCTCCAGGGGGCGCGTGGCCGGACCGTGCAGAACCGTGCCGTCCGTCCCGAAGCGCGAGCCGTGGCAAGGACACTCCCAGACCTTCTCGGCATCGTTGAAGTGCACCAGACAGCCCAGGTGCGTACACCGCGCCGAAACGGCGGAGGTCTCGCCCGACTCGTCGCGGTACACGGCGCAGCGCTTGCCTTCCAGACGGACGACCGCGCCGCTGCCCGGTGGGATCTCGTCCACCGAGTCGACGTGTCCGGTGTGCAGACGGTCGCCCACGAAGTGCCGGGCGACAGCGCTCTGGAACCTCGCCAGCTCCGCAGTCTCGCGCACCTGGGGCAGTCGCCGCGGGTCGTACAGATCGGTCCACGCGGGCCGGGGACCGCCCGCGATGTGAGCCGCGAGCAGGCGGCCGGACATCACACCGTTGCTCATGCCCCAGCCGCCGAAGCCCGTCGCCACATAGACGTGCTGGGTTCCCGGATGCGCGTGCCCGACGTACGGCAGACGGTCGCTCGAGTCGTTGTCCTGCGCCGACCAGCGGTGCACCCGCTCCGCCTCGGCGAAGCCCGGCATCCGCTCCCGCGCCCACCCGTCCAGGCGCGCGAACCGTTCCCGTACGTCCCCGGCGCCCGGCTCGAACACCTCGCCCGTGACGATGAGCAACCGCCGTCTGTCGTCGTACGGCGCACTGCGCACCGAACGGACCCTGTCGTCCGGACTCAGATACATGCCCGTCGGCGCGGCACCGGAAGGCACCGGCGCCGCGATCACCAGCTCCCGCCTCGGCTTCAGCCGGGTGAACAGCAGCGTGTGGTCGAAGACGGGGTAATGCGTCGCGACGACGGTGTCACGCGCCTCGATCGTGAGCCCGCCCTCGGTCGACAGACGGCAGCGCACACCGTCGTGGAGCCCGGTGACGCGCGTGCGCTCATGGACCTCCCGCCCGCACCGGTGATCCGCTCGGCCAGGGCCAGCAGGAACTTGCGCGGGTGGAACTGAAACTGCCCCTCCACCCGCACCGCCCCGGCCACCGGGAACGGCAGTTCCGTCCCGGTCACGAACGACGCGTCGAGCCCGGCCCGCCGGGCGGCCCCGGCCTCGGCCCTGAGCTCTTCCGTCCGCCGCGGATCCTCCAGATACGTACAGGCGGCCGCCCGCTCCAGATCGGCGTCGATGTCCAGCTCGTCGCACAGCGCCGCTGTCCGCTCGACAGCGTCCTGCTGCGAGAGGGCGTACAGCGCGGCGTTGTCGGGGCCGTACCTCGTCTCCAGTCTCGCGTACACCAGACCGTGCAGCGCCGTCAGCTTCGCCGTGGTGTACCCGCTCACTCCGGCGGCGATCCTGTCCGCCTCCAGGAGCACGACGTCCAGGCCGGCCCGGACCAGTTCCCAAGCGGTGCACAGGCCGGCGATGCCGCCACCGATCACGGCGACATCCGCGGTCAGGTCGGAGTCCGGAGGCGGATAGCGGGTCCCGGGGGCCGTGGCCATCCAGTACGACTCGTCCACAGTCCGGCGTTCTGCAGCCATGGTTCTCGGCTTCCCCTTCTGCGTTCCGGTTAACGGTGGCGCGCTGACGGTGGCGCGTGTCAGCCCTCGACGTCCGTGGCCCGGTGGGGTGCGCCGACCGGCTCGGACTCGGGCGAACCACACTGACGCAGACAGACCGGGAGAATGACCATCGAGGCCACCGCGAGCAGTTCCGACTGCCAGTTCCGCAGCGCGCGGTTCCAGAAGTCGGCGGAGAGCAGGTACGCGCCCCAGCCGACCGGTGCCTGCAGAGCGCGCAGCTGCTCCCCGTTGTGGGCGACGTTTCCCGTGACCGACTGGGCCAGCCAGGAGAGCAGGAAGACGAGGCCCATGACGAGGCCCAGGGAGCGCGAGTAGAGCGGCTGACGGAACCCGCCCGCGGCCGCCCGCCGGGGAGAGCCCTCCCTCGCGTAGCGACCCGTCTTCTGCCTCCCGTCGGACTCCAGGCCCGCCTCGCCCGTGCGCTTCGACTCCGGTGAGCCGCGCTGCAGCAGCCACCCGGTGCCGAAGATGCAGAGGAAGAACTGCAAGAACTCCGACTGCCGGTTCTCCGTCACGTCCACCGCGAAATCGGACGTGCGGAGACGACCCCGGAAAGCGTCGGGCTGCAGGCCCTCCGTGATCAGCCGGTTGTTGAAATCGGCATGGCCTGCGACGGCCTGACCGGCCAGGCCGAGCAGAAAAGCGCCGCCGAACGCCAGGGACAGGCCGTTGTCCCGGAAGAAGCGCGGCAATGGGCTCACCAGTGCATCACCCCGGCCGCGATCGCGTAGACCAGGCCGCCGAACACGACGAAAAGGCAGAGCGCGAACATCAGCCGCACTGTCTCACCCGCCTTTCCGATCGCACTGGTACGGAAGCCCGGGCCGCGCCAGGCAGGCCGCCGCGACGGCCTTCCATCCGTCGCGGAAGGCTGAGAGGAAGAGCGTTTCGGCGTCGAGGACGACACGGGCCTGGTGCCCGTGCACGTCCACCCGGCGCACCTCGCTCGCCGACGGCAGCTCCAGTTCCGCCAGAGCCGCGGGGCACGGAGAGCCGGCCGTTTCCTCCAGCTCCTCGCGGGTACCGGGAGCCAGGCCGTCGTACCCCGGCAGGGCCTGCGCCTCCGCAGGTTCTCCTCGCAACGCAGAGCCGCCGCTGCCGCGGCCTCCTCCCGACCGCCCGGAGAGGAACAGCCCGAGAGAGCCAGGCATGCCAGCTCCGCGAACAGACCCACGCCCACAGCGCGCATCGCAGGAACCACCTCCCGCCCTCGGCTCCGGGGAACGGTCCGAGAAGTCCCAGAAGCGTTCCCCGGACCGGTCTCCCGCGCCCCGTACCCGGGCGGACTTCCACCTGACAGGTGAAGCAAACGAGGCCCCCGCCGCGTTGCGAGAGCGCCCGTACCGCGCAAATCTCGAAGCACCGAGTCCGAGGAGGACGGCAGCATGCCCATCGCCACGGTGAACCCCGCCACCGGAGAGACGCTCAAGACGTTCGACGCGTTCGGAGCCGAAGAGATCGAGCGCCGCCTGGTACGCGCCGCGACCGCCTTCACGCTCCACCGCACCACCGGATTCGACCGGCGTGCGGAACTCCTGAACCGCGCCGCGGACCTGCTGGACCAGGACCAGCAGGACATCGCCCGCACCATGACCACCGAAATGGGCAAGCCGATCGTGGCCGCCCGCGCCGAGGCGGCGAAATGCGCGAAGGCGATGCGCTGGTACGCCGAGAACGCGCGGCAGCTCCTGGCGGACGAGCACCCCTCCGCCGCCGACGTGACGGACTCCGGTGCCTCCTGGGCGAGCGTCCGCTATCGCCCGCTCGGTGTCGTCCTGGCTGTGATGCCGTGGAACTTCCCGCTCTGGCAGGTCGTACGCTTCGCCGCCCCCGCGCTCATGGCCGGCAACGTGGGCCTGCTCAAGCACGCCTCGAACGTCCCGCAGACCGCCCTCTACATCGAGGACCTGTTCCGCCGCGCAGGCTTCCCCGACGGGTGCTTCCAGACACTGCTCGTCGGATCCGGAGCGATCGAGGGCATCCTGCGCGACCGAAGGGTGGCCGCCGCGACGCTCACCGGAAGCGAACCGGCCGGACGCTCCGTCGCCGCCGTCGCGGGCGACGAGGTGAAGCGGACCGTTCTGGAGCTCGGCGGCAGCGACCCCTTCGTCGTCATGCCGTCGGCCGACATCGAACGGGCTACCCGTACAGCGGTGACGGCCAGAGTGCAGAACAACGGCCAGTCCTGCATCGCGGCCAAGCGCTTCATCGTCCACAGCGACGTCTACGACGCCTTCTGTGAGCGCTTCACCGCCGGAATGCGGGAACTGACCGTCGGCGACCCGATGCGGGAATCCACCGACGTCGGACCGCTCGCCAGTGAACAGGGGCGTACCGATCTCGAAGAGCTCGTCGACGACGCCCTGCGCCTCGGAGCCACGGCGCAGTGCGGAGCGCAACGTCCCGAGAAGCAGGACAAGGGATGGTTCTACGAGCCCACCGTCCTCACCGGCGTCACCGACGCCATGCGAATCCACCGCGAGGAGGCCTTCGGCCCGGTGGCCACGGTCTACCGCGTATCGGACCTCGACGAGGCGGTAGCCCTCGCCAACGACTCGCCCTTCGGCCTGAGCTCGAATGTGTGGACGCGCGACGACGGGGAGGTCGAGCGGTTCGTGCAGGACCTGGAGGCGGGCGGCGTCTTCATCAACGGCATGACCGCCTCCCACCCCGCGCTGCCCTTCGGAGGCGTCAAGCGCTCGGGTTACGGAAGGGAACTGTCCGGCCAGGGCATCCGCGAATTCTGCAACGTCACCACCGTGTGGCACGGCGCGGACCCGGGCGACAACCGCTGACCTCCGAGAGAACCCCGGGAAGCCCGATACGGCCCGGCACCCGCCCGGCGGCACGGCGCGTACCCACACCGCACGACGACGACGCCCTCCGCCGAAGACGGGCCCGTGACGGCCGCGCTAGCGTGCTGCGCATGGCGAAGACTCTGTACGGCACCCACGTCGTGTTGCGTCCGGCTACGAAGGACGTCATTCCTGCACTGGCCCGCATCCGCGCCACGCCCGAGGTACGCGCGACCTGGCGTGGCGGCGACGACCTGGTGGCGGCGGTCACCGACGACCTCGGGGACCCCGACGTCACCACGCTGGTGATCGAGTACGCCGGCCGTACCGCCGGTGCCATCCAGTGGGGCGCGGAGCAGGACCCGGACTACCGCCACGCCAACATCGACATCTACTTGGACCCCGCGGTGCACGGCCGCGGCCTGGGCACCGACGCCGTGCGCACGCTCGCCCGTCACCTGATCACTGATCTCGGCCATCACCGGATCGTGATCGACCCGGCAGCGGACAACGCCGCCGCCATCCGCTGCTACACCAAGGCCGGCTTCCGCCCTGTGGGCATCATGCGCGACTACGAACGCGGCCCGGACGGCACGTGGCACGACGGACTGCTCATGGATCTGCTGGCCAACGACCTGGACTGACGCCCGTCCTGACACCCGTCTGACGTCTGTACGGGCGGCCCACCGGCGGGGGTTGACACGGCCCTCGCCGGTCCGTAAGGTACTGCGAGTTGTCGGGGAGCCG
>RHMC01000230.1 GCA_003719395.1 Streptomyces altiplanensis | reverse complement strand
CCGCAGGGCCGGCGCGGCCCGCACGGCCCGCGGACAACGCCGGCTGCGCCGTGGACAGTACCGTGGAAGGCATCTGGATCCGGCCGCCCGCCCCGCCCGCCGAGGTGCCCCCGGTGCCGCCACGTTTGACCCCACCCAGTCCATGCCCCGAAGCCGACCGGCACGGTTGAGCCGGGCGACGCGCACAGACCCATGCAGATCGGATCGCGCACCCCGGGACCCCGACCACCGCGCCTGGCTCGGGGCTCGACCCACGCCCCCACCCTGGCGAGGCGCGCGGCGCCTGATCGCTGTACGAGTGAGCCGTGCGCTGCGCACCCGACACTCGGGGTCCGAACCTTCGTATCGCTTTGGCGTGTTCGACGGCCACCCGCGCCGTCCACGAGGTCCGGCCGCTCCCGGCGGCCCGTGGATTCGCCGTCACCGGCCACCCCGACCTGCGCCTTCGTACCCCGGCGGACGTCTTCGCGTACGCGGCGGCCGAAGGCGACGAGGCGCGCATCGACGGCACGGAAGCCCAGGTACGCCGCCCACGGGCCGACAAGCCCGGCCGCCGCGCCTTCGTCTCGGGCAAGAAGGAGACGAACACCGAGAAAGCCACCCTCATCACCGACGGGAAGGGCCGCACGCTGTGGGCAGGGGCGTTTCGTCCCGGCCGCCCACACGCGATCGCCTGATTGCCATAGGTGCAGCAGGAGAACCTGGATTCGCACGCCTGCCCGATGGGGGATCACCTAGGGTGTGCGACATGACGCTGCAGCTTGTTCAGGTGAACTTCAAGGCCCGGGACGACGCGGCGCTCGGCCGGTTCTGGGCGGAGGTGCTCGGCTGGGGTGTTTCCAGCGAAGGGCCTGGCGTCACCAATCTGGAGCCCGTGGGCTTCGACTGGCCGGACCCGTCCGCCGTCTGCATCGATCTCGTCCGCGTCCCGGACCCGGAGACGGTGAAGTACCGCGTGCACATCGAGCTCGCCACCACCTCCGACGCCCATCAGGCGGAGTTGGTCGCACGTCTGAAGGAACTCGGGGCGACGCCCGCCGATGTGGACCGGGACGACACGCCGTGGACGGTGATGGCCGACCCGGAGGGCAACGTGTTCAGCGTCCTGGAGCCCCGGGATCTCTACCGGGACACCGGACCGATAGCCGCCGTGGTCGTCGACTGCGCCGACCCACGGGCCATGACCCGGTTCTGGGGCGAGGCGATCGACTGGACCGTCCACGAGCTGACCGACGACCGCGCTCTGCTGCGCTCCGTCAAGGGCGTCGGGCCGTACCTGGAGTTCCGCCGCACGCCCGACGACAAGGTCGTATGGAACCGCATCCATCTCGACGTGATGTCCGACCCCGTCGAGGACCAGGCGAGGGAGGTCGCCCGGCTCGAAGACCTCGGCGCGGTACGGACCGACGTGGGTCAGGGTGACGTCTCCTGGGTCGTCCTGACCGACCCGGCGGGCAACGAGTTCTGCGTCCTCGGCCGGGGCTGACGCGCAACTCGGTCCGCTCCCTCACAGCGGTGCGGCAGTCCGCGGCGCCGGGCCCCGCCCTCCCCGGCGGGCGGCGCCGGCCTGCTCACGGTTTTGCCGCCGCAGCCGGCGCGACTCTTCCTACTCCGCGCTCGTCAGCTCGCCCGGCGCCCCTGGCCGCGGTCGATCGTGTCCTGCTCGATCCGGTTGCGCGACCCTTCGGCGCTGACCCGATCTCCCGGGCCACCTCGGTGACGGTCCTGCCGGAGGAGCGGACGAGGGCGACCGCGTCGCGCTTGAACTCCTTCGGATACCGCCTGCTGCGGTTGCTCTTGCTTCCCACCTGGCACTGCTTCCTCAGGAACCTCACGTCCCCGTCTCCAGGTGTCCACCGTCAAACCGCCATCAAAGGGAAGCTTCAGTGCGGGGTTGCCCCCACGAAGTGGACGTCGTAACGCTCCTGTTCGGGCAGCAGGCTTTCGAACGGCTCCAGGCCGTGCTGAATCCGGCCCAGTGCCCGAAAGTATCCGAAGCGCTCTATACCTGGGGACAGGACGGCCAGTATCTCGGCCGGGCCGCCCGGCGCCGCGGCGAAGGCATGGGGCACGCCGGGCGGCACCAGAACGAGGCCGCCCCGGCCTACCTCCGCCGTGTCGCCGTCCAGTTCGAATTCCATCGTCCCGTCCAGTACGTGGAACAGCTCCGTGGACCGGGTGTGCAGGTGTCGCCGTGCCCCCGCCATCCCGGCACCGAGTAGCAGCCGGTTGGCACCCAACGCCCCACCGTCCGCCAGCAGCTGGAAGCCGCCACCGTGAGGAAGCGGGACGTGTTCGATCTCTTCGGCCTGTACGACGCGAGCATGCTGTGTGGTCATGTCGTCCATTGCACGCGGGGAAGGTTGTGCGAACCAGAGGTGTTTCCCGACCGGACCCATCACGACTCGTGATGGGTCGGGGCCCTGAGACACGGGAGATCAGCGATGGAGCTGCGTCAACTGCGCTATTTCACGGCCGTTGCCGACGAGGGCGGCTTCGGCCGGGCCGCCGAGCGGCTGCACATCGTGCAGTCCGCCGTCAGCCAGCAGATCAGCCGCCTCGAACGCGAGCTGGGTGTCGAGCTCTTCGACCGTTCCGCTCGCCGGGTCAAGGTCACCCCCGCCGGGGAACGGCTGCTCCTGGAGGCGCGGGCTGTGCTCGACGCCGCCGATCGCACCCGCCGGGTGGCAGCCACGCTCGCGGCGGGGGAGGAAGGCGTCCTGCGCCTAGGCACCGTTCACGGCCCTGGCGACCGGATCTACCGGCTGCTCGACCGCCTCGCCGGGATCGCCCCCCGCCTGGAGGTCCGCCCGGAGCGGCGGCCCCCGCAGGCTCGGCTCGCCGCCGTGCGGTCCAGGGCTCTCGACGCGGCGGTCGTCGGGCCCTGCCTCCCCCGGCCGAGCGCCAGGGCCTTGAGCTGCTGCCACTGTGGCAGGATCCCCTGTACGCCGCACTGCCCGCCACCCACCCGCTCGCGGTGGCCGAGGACCCGCTGGACATGTGGGCACTCTCAGCCCTGCCCCTGCGGCTGGCCCCGCGGGACCGCAACCCGGCCTTCCACGACTTGATCACCGGGGCCCTCCCCGTCCGGGCCGGCGAAGCGCCACGCCTCGGCCCGGCCTTCACCGACCTTCAGTCCACGCTGGTCGCTGTAGGATCGGCCCGGGAGCCCTCCTGGACGGTGTTCTACGAAGTGTCGGCGCTGCCGCGCCTCCCCCGCACCACTGTTCGCGCACTCCCTTCCCCGGTCGTCACGACGTACCTGGTGGTCCGCCCGGACCCTCCGTCCCCGGCCGTACGCCACCTGCTCAGCGCTGCTCAGCCTGCCGGAAAAAACGGCCCGACGGCCTGACTTGCGATCAGCCGGCGCACTCTTTGGGTAGCAGGTCCTTGTGTCCGCGAGCGCATTCACCGGCGCTGATGAACACGGTGCAAGAGGAGTCGGCGAACGCACCTGAGGGCCGGGGCTGCCTGATGGTGAACTCCGCCCTGGAACTGGCAGGTCAGACCGAAGGAACGCTCGACAGGAGCCACGACCCCCGGGGCATGGCCCAGCACCTGCTGAACTCCATGTACGGGCTGAGAGCCCTGGGCGCGACTTCGGACCGCCGGCCCCTGTCCGGCATCGCCGGCAAGGTCCTGCTGGTTCTGTAGGCGGCGGCTTCGGCCGATGGGAGTTCCTGCCGAGCACATTTTGCAACGAACGTTAAAAATATGCACAGGAGACCGTTGCTGCTGGCCGTGGTGGGGTGCGCGAACAGGAGGCACCAGCACCCGCCCGATCCGTACCGGGTGTCGAGGTTCAACGCTGCGCAGTCAGCACCGACCCAGCACGGGAAAATCTCGTGCTGGGTACGGAACGAAGTCGTGCCCGCTCCGGCTCGCTGCCGGCCCGACGACAGGCGCCAAAGGCAGTCACCCGCTGTAGCGCCGTAAGAGTTGTCCCGCAAGTGATCTTTGGCATGAGGGTGGTTGGTCCGGATTGGATCCTGGGTCCCACCAGTGGGCTGCGCCACCGGGGATGCGTCGTTCCCTCGGGGTGTCCGGCTTGATCACCTGATGCCCAAGGTGGCCAAGGGCCTGGCGGGGCTGCGGGCGTGCACGGCTCGGGGCGGGTGTGGTTCTGGTCCTCACCCGGGAGGAGTTGTCTCCGTTGGTGCGGCATCCGGTTCGGCAACTGCCGTCGGGAAACGCGGCGAAGGCCGTGGTCGCGGTCTGGTCCAGAACGGCGAGCAACCCCTTGGAGGCATCGACGTCGGTTCACCCCCCGCGACCGCGAGAGAGTCACCTGTTATGGTGCGCCGATGTCATCGATCAAGCAGTTCCAAGTCACCTTTGACTGCGCAGAGCCTGAGCGCCTCGCTCGTTTCTGGTGCGAGGTGCTGGGATACGTCGTATCGCCGGTGCCGAAGGGGTTCGACACGTGGGACGACTACCATCGCTCGCTGCCGCCTGAGCATCAGGTGCAATGGTTCTCCTGCATTGATCCTTCAGGTGTGGGCCCGCGGCTGCTCTTCCAGCGCGTTCCCGAAGGCAAGGTCGTCAAGAATCGGGTGCATCTCTGCGTGCGGGCCGGCACCGGGCTCGTGGGTGAGGAGCGCCTCACCACACTCCAGGCCGAGTGCGCGCGACTGGTCGCGCTCGGCGCGGTACATGTGCGAACGCTGCTTGCCGATGACACCAACGAGTCGTGCATCGTGATGCAGGACATCGAGGGCAACGAGTTCTGTCTCGACTGAGCATCCTGCGGGCCGGCGAGGTGGGGAGCCGTCTTCCTTGTACCTGTCTTGAAGGTGGTCCCGTGTGGGGCGGGAGTTGTCCCGTGAGGGCAAGGTTGTGCAGTCGGGCGACGCGTCAGTGCGCCCGTCTAGATTCGCCGCATGACTGAGCCTTCCTACCTTGCCGCGGTCCGGGAGTCATACGACACCGTGGCCGACGACTACGCCGCCCTCGTCAAGTCCCCTTCTGCGCTGGACCCGTTGTCACGCTCGATGCTGACCGCATTCGCCGAACTCGTGCGGGCATCCGGCCGAGGGCCGGTCGCGGATGTGGGCTGCGGACCCGGCAAAGTGACGGCGCACCTGGCCGGACTCGGGGTGTCTCCCTTCGGCATCGATGTATCGCCGAAGATGATCGAACTGGCCCGAGGCGCCTATCCGGGCCTGCACTTCTCCGTCGGTTCCATGACCGCGCTGGAGATCGAGGACGACGCGCTCGGCGGCATCCTTGCCCACTACTCCACCCACCACACGCCTCCGGAGCTGCTGCCGGTCGTGTTCGCCGAGTTCCACCGCACCCTGGCGCCGGGCGGACATCTTCTCCTCGTCGGCCACGTGGGTGCCGGTGAACACCGCCGTCCGGCACAGGCCTACGGCGGCCACCCCGTGTCCTTCGAGTCCTATCGTCTGCCCACAGACCAGCTCGCACAGCTGCTGAACCAAGCCGGGTTCAGCAGCAACGCTCAACTGGTGCAGGAGCCCGACGAAGACCTGAAGTGGAAGATCGCCAGCTTCCTCGCCCACAAGCCGACTGCCGAGGAGACCAGCTTGACTTCTTAGCTCCCTGAGATGACTCATCACCGACCTCCGCCGGCCATGGAACGTCCAGCGGAACCGAACAAGCTCACCCCTGCCCGCGTCCGGCGGGGTTCAGTAACCACCCATCTCAATGGCGTGCCTTGGGTTCAGACGACGCGCAACGACAGAGAGCAGGCCACGCAGGACGGGGTTGGCTCCGCGACGGAGGTGCCGGACAGCGATGCGGGGCAGGACTGCGCGGGACTGGGCGAGCAGAAGAGGCTGTCCGAAGCAAGCGTGGGGGCCGTGGCCGAAGGCGAAGTGGAGGTCGGGGCGCCGGTCCAGCAAGAGGGTGTGGGCGGTGGCGAAGCGTGCGCCGTCCCGGCAGGCAGCGCCGAGCAGCACGGCCACGCAGTCCCCGGTGGCGATGCGCATGACGGTCGATGACGGCCTGGGAAGACGCGGTCCCTTCGGGGGTTCCGCCGGACGCGGTGCGCACCGGTGCGGCGCATCGTCGGGGCGCGCAGCGGGTGCGAACGGCTATCGCGTGCACCGCGTCGATGCCGCCGTCCGGCACCGGACAGCCGGCGGCGGGTACCTCGGCAAAAGGGCGACCGGTGCGAGGAGGCACAAGTTGGTCCGCCACGCGCTTCGCTTCACACGGTGGGGCCGCCCAGGGGGTGTCGTCCATCAGTATGTCTGCTCATGGATGAGATTTCCGAGCTCGTGACGCGTCTTGGACTGGAGCCGCACGTCGAGGGCGGGTGGTTCCGGCGGACGTGGCGGACCGGGCCGACAGCGGTTCCGGACGGGTACGCAGGGCCACGCCCCTTCGCGACCGGCATCTACTTCCTCCTTCACCCCGGCGAGGTCTCCCGCTGGCACAGGGTGCGTTCGGACGAACTGTGGCTGTGGCACCGGGGCGGCCCGCTGACCCTGCGGCTCGGTGGCAGCGGAGCCGCTCCGGAGGAGGCGGCCGTGGCGGTGGTGGGGCCCGACATCGAGTGTGGGCAGCAGCCGCAGCTCCTCGTGCCGGCCTGCGTCTGGCAGACCGCGGAACCAGCCGGTGACAAGCCGGTCCTGGTCTCCTGCATCGTCGCTCCGGGCTTCGACTACGAGGACTTCGAGATGCTCTGACGCCACACGTAGCGCAGCTCCTTGAGTTCCGGGTCCCCAAGCTGCGATCCGATCCCGTAACTCGCCCCAGGGAGCGGTCAGCAAGGGTAGGGCCCGGAGAACCGAAGGATGGCTTGCCGGGCCCCGCGGCGTGCCACCAGGCTACGGTCGGCGGTGGTCGTGAGGTCGTACCAGAGGTGGTGTACCCCGCACGGCAGCACGAAGGGCATCTCCACGCCGGCGAGGAGGGTGAGGCGGGTGGTGGTGCTCCGGTACGCGTCCGCGAGCGGCAGATGAACCGGGCTGGTTCCGTGATCGGCCAGTTGCAGTTGGAGGTGCGCCCCTCCGCCGGCTCGTGGCGGGCGGTGATCTCGACTTCAGGCTGGTGGCCGGCAGGGCCGGTGAAGTGCCTGGGGAAACCGTTGGGCCCGCGGACACAAAGGTCGTAGCCGTCCTCGGCAGGCCAGGTTCCGGCGAGGTCGGTGTGTTCGGCCAGGGCGTAGGTCCAGGGCCGTAGGTGCCGGTGTGTGAAGTGGCTTGGAAGACGGCTCCCCCCTTCACCCAGGTTGGCGAACCCGATGGACAGCCGACCTTCCTCCAGGCGGGCGTCGGCGGCCAGATCGCAGGGCAGGGCCCGGGCTCGGCGCGGGCCGCTCTCCTGCTGGGGCAGGCCCTTCGCGTCGGACCGGGGTAACCGACCGGGTTCTCTTTGCAGCGTGGGGGCGGCAGTCGCGGATGCCGGGCAGGGGTGGCATGTCGTTGTTGCGCTGGCTGAAGTCGAACGCTGAGGTCAGGTCACCGCAGACGGCGTGACGCCAATCGGTGATCTGGTCTTCCCGTACTCCATGGTGCCGTTCGATGAAGCGGATCAGCCGGTACTGCAACGGCCTTTGCCGGGATGGTTCATTGGCTTCTGGTGGCGTGTGACGGCGTCGTTTGTAGTGGCTGACGCGGGCTTGGTGTTGTCGTCGTCGGCGCCAGTGTGACCAGTGGAGAACGTGGTCGCGGCTCGGGCGGGGTCGGATGAGCCAGCTGATCAGGCGTCGGAGCCCGGGGAGGGCGAGGGGGACGAGCTGGGAGGATCCGTTTCTGCTTACCCGGCATCCTGCTCGCGGGCCCGCAGGACGGTGAGGCAGGCGTGGACGGCCATGACCAGGGTGATCCGCGATTGACCGCCCTGACCGTTCACCCGGCGTCATGGAGCAGCGGGCGCCAGCCGCGCATACGCGACACCTCAACACGCGATCTCACCAGTTCCATGGCCGACGTCGCTGTTCGCGCCCGCCGCACGCGAGCGCGTCGGGCGTGGTGGGCGTGGTGGGCGTGACCCACGTTGCAGGCGAGCGCGCAGATCCTCTCCGTCGGGCGGCCCCGCGCAGGCCGTATCCGCGGCGGCCGCCGCCCGGCGATCGTGTCGTTTCGCGCCATCCGCGGCGCGAAAGTGGCGCAAACAAACGTTGCTGCTCCGTTTCGGGGCGAGCAACCTGGAATTGCGGGAGCGCTCCCACGCCGTCGACATCCCCACAGAAAACCTGACATTCCCCCACGGAAAGAAGAAGGTCATGGATTGTCATATGCATGCCCAGAAGGGGCGGCGTCGTCTGACGCTCGTCCTGAGCACCCTCGCCGCGGTGCTGCTCAGCCTGATCCCCTGGAGCGGCACCGCCGCGGCCCATGGATCGGTCGTAGACCCGGCATCGCGCAGCTACGGCTGCTGGCAGCGCTGGGGCAGCGACTTCCAGAACCCGGCCATGGCGCAGCAGGACCCCATGTGCTGGCAGGCGTGGCAGGACAACCCCAACGCCATGTGGAACTGGAACGGTCTGTACCGCAACGGTTCCGGCGGCAACTTCCAGGCAGTCGTCCCGGACGGGCAGCTGTGCAGCGGCGGCCGGACCGAGGGCGGTCGCTACAACTCGATGGACGCCGTGGGCCCGTGGAAGACCACGGACGTCAGCGCCGACTTCACCGTCAAGCTGTACGACCAGGCCAGCCACGGAGCGGACTACTTCCTGGTCTACGTCACCCGGCAGGGCTTCGACCCCGCCACCCAGCCGCTGCGCTGGAGCGACCTCCAACTGGTGGCCCGCACCGGCAAGTATGCGCCCAGCCAGAACTACTCGATCCCCGTGAGTACGTCCGGCTACAGCGGTCGCCACGTCGTCTACACGGTCTGGCAGGCCTCGCACATGGACCAGACGTATTTCCTCTGCAGTGACGTGAACTTCCGCTGACCTCGCCGGTGAGCGGGCCTCCCGCCGGATGCGGCGGGACGTGTCCGCCCCCTGACGTTCCGGCCAGTGGGCAGGCCGCCGGGTGACGCGGC